>CBDVDA010000044.1:0-24013 GCA_965372635.1 uncultured bacterium
TAGAGATGTTCCGTAAGCTTCTCGACAGAGGCGAGGCGGGCGACAACATCGGCGCTTTGATCCGTGGCGTGAAACGCGAAGAGGTGGAGCGCGGGCAGGTCCTGGCCGCGCCGGGGAGCATTACACCGCATACGAAATTCAAGGCCGAGGCCTATATATTGGCGAAAGAAGAGGGGGGGAGGCATACGCCTTTCTTCAACGGATACCGTCCCCAGTTTTATTTCCGGACGACGGACGTAACGGGCGTTGTGACGCTGCCGAGTGGCGTTGAGATGGTCATGCCGGGCGACAATGTAGCGATGGACGTTGTCCTTATTACCCCCATCGCCATGGATAAAGAGCTTCGTTTTGCCATCCGTGAGGGCGGCAGGACGGTCGGCGCGGGCGTTGTAAGCGATATAATCGAATAAACTGCGGATCTAAGAAGGATTAAAATGGAGAGTCAAAAGATCAGAATAAGACTAAAAGCCTACGACAACAAGCTCCTGGACCAGTCTGTCCTCGAGATTGTCGATACGGTGAAGAGAACGGGCGCCAAGGTGGCGGGGCCGATTCCGCTTCCAACGCGAATCAATAAGTTCTGCGTTAACCGCTCTCCATTTATCGATAAGAAGTCGAGGGAGCAATTCGAGATTAGAACGCACAAGCGTCTTCTCGATATCCTCGAACCCTCTCAGCACACAGTCGATGCGCTGATGAAGTTGGACCTTTCCGCAGGCGTTGACGTAGAGATCAAATTAAACCCGTAAAGATACGAATCGAGAGCGTGGAGTTATAGCAATGGAGTCAGGTATATTAGGCAGGAAGGTCGGGATGACGCAGATCGTAGGCGAGAGCGGCGAGATGATCCCCGTAACAGTAATTGAGGCGGGCCCCTGCGACGTGGTACAGAAAAAGACTGTTGAGACCGACGGTTACAGCGCGGTTCAACTCGGGTATTTTGAAAAGCGCGCCACCCTGGCAAACAAGGCCGACAAGGGGCATTTCAATAAAGCGAAGGTGCACCCTGCTCGCTATCTTCGTGAAATACGGGTTGATGATGCTGCGGTTTTTGAACTGGGGCAGAAGATCACCGTTGATATGTTCAGCGAGGGAGACTTTGTAGACGTGAGCGGCATCAGCCGGGGTAAGGGGATGGCAGGCGTTATGAAGCGGTGGGGATTTCGTGGGGGGAGGGCCTCGCACGGTGCGGAAAAGGTACACCGGAAACCCGGATCCATCGGGTGTTCCGCCGACCCGGCGAAGGTGTTCAAGGGGCGCAAAATGGCGGGTAGGATGGGCGGCAAGAGGGTGACCGTTCAGAGCGTTACTGTTGCGAAAGTGAGAGGAGAAGAAAATCTTCTCCTCCTGAAAGGCGCAGTTCCCGGACACAAGACGGGACTGTTGATTATAACAAAGGCTGTGAAGAAGGGTTAAGTCCAATGGCTTTAACAGATGTAGTTGACATGAAGAATAAGAAGGTGGGGGAGTTGGAGCTTTCCGACAAGGTGTTCAATGCCGATGTGAACGAAGGTCTCCTTCATTCCATGGTGAGGGTGCAGCGCATGAATCGGCGCGCCGGGACTGCCTGCACAAAGGGGCGCTCCGAGGTGGCTGGAGGTGGAGCCAAGCCGTGGAAGCAGAAAGGCTCCGGACGCGCCCGCGCCGGTACGTCCAGTTCACCCATATGGGTTGGTGGCGGCGCTGCCTTCGGACCGAAGCCGAGACAGTTCGATCTCAGTCTGAATAAAAAGGTGAAAAGATCGGCTCTAAGGGCCGCCCTGTCGCTGAAATTCAAGAACGAAGAACTTCTCGTTGTTGATGAATTCAATCTGCCAGAAGTTAAAACGAAGGCGTTTGTAAGTACCCTTGAAGCGCTTAACGTGAAGAAGTCGCTTATCGTCCTCTCGGAAGAAAACCGGAACCTGGATCTCTCTTCGCGGAACGTGATCGGAGTGAAACTGCTGAAGAGCGAGGGTTTGAACGTTTATGACATATTGAACCATAAAACGTTGATACTCACCAAAGATTCAGTGGGGAAGATCGAAGAGGTGCTCGGATCATGAAAAATATGAGACAAATCTTGAGTCGCCCCGTGGTGACGGAAAAGAGTACGACCGCAAAAGAAGGGGGAAACGTGGTTACCTTTGTGGTAGACAAGCAGGCCAATAAGTGCGAAATAAAGGATGCCGTCGAAAGCTGTTTTAAGGTGAGCGTGGAAACGGTGCGGACGATCAATGTTGCAGGTAAAGCAAAGCGTACCGGAAAAACGCAGGGACGCAGGGCGAGTTGGAAAAAGGCCTTTGTGGAACTGAAGGCCGGCGAAAGTATAGACATCTTTGAGGGCGTCTAGCTAGGGAGGATGATTTAAATGACTTTAAGAACATACAAACCGACATCGGCCGGTATACGGCATAAGACATGCCTCACCTTCGATGAGATTAGCAAGACCGAGCCGAATAAAGGCTTGATTGAGAGAATAAAGAAGAGCGGCGGCAGAAATGCCGTCGGAAGAATCACGAGCCGTCATATCGGCGGCGGGCATAAGCGTCGCTACCGTCTTATTGATTTTAAGCGCGATAAGGAAGGCGTTCCGTCGAAGGTTGCGTCAATCGAGTATGATCCGAACCGGTCTGCACGGATTGCCCTGCTTCATTATGCCGACGGCGAAAAGCGTTATATACTGGCGCCGAAGGGGCTCAATCTTGGCGACAGGGTTGTTGCCGGTGAAGAGGCGGAAATCAAACCGGGGAATGCGCTTAAAATTAAAAACATTCCTCTTGGTACTCTTATCCACAACATTGAGATGAATCTCGGTAAGGGAGGACAGCTCGTCAGGAGCGCCGGGGCGTCGGCCCAGCTGATGGCGAAAGAGGGGAAGTATGCACAGGTGAGGCTCCCTTCCTCTGAGGTGAGGCTGGTTTTGCAGGAGTGCCGCGCCACCATCGGCGAAGTGGGAAACAGCGACCATTCCAACGTCAATATCGGCAAGGCGGGGAGAAATAGATGGCTTGGGAATCGTCCCAAGGTGCGCGGTGTAGCGATGAACCCCGTGGACCATCCTCATGGTGGAGGAGAAGGAAAATCGTCCGGTGGACGTCATCCCGTATCACCTTGGGGAATGCCTACGAAGGGGTATAAGACGAGAAACAACAGCCGGACGGACAGGTTTATCGTTCGGAAACGGAAGAAGAAATAGTTAAGGAGTAGCTTGTGGCGAGGTCGATAAAGAAAGGTCCCTACATAGAAGAAAGCCTCATGCGTAAAGTGAGGCATGCCCAGGAGAGCGGGAGTAAACAGCCGGTGAAGACATGGTCGAGGCGTTCCACAATTACGCCTGATTTTATTGGGCTCACCTTCGCCGTTCATAACGGCAAAAAGTTTATTCCCATTTATATTACGGAAAACATGGTGGGACATAAGCTCGGAGAATTTGCACCGACGCGGACCTATTACGGCCATGTTGGCGGCAAGAAGTCAAAAATAAGATAATATCCAGGACAGGCGAATGGAATCTAAAGCAGAGTTGAGACATGCCAGAGTGTCGGCGAGAAAGGCGCGGCTGGTCGTGGATATGATCAGGGGAAAAGAAGTGGGCCCCGTTTTGCAGATACTCGGGTTTACCAATAAAAAGGTGGCGCCCATGGTCTCCAAGATCGTCCGGTCGGCCATTGCCAATGCAGAACAAAAAGGGGTCAGTGATCCCGACAGGCTTTATGTGAAGAGTGTCTACGTCAATGAAGGACCTACAATGAAGCGGTTTATGCCGCGGGCCCAGGGGCGTTCAACTAAAATATTTAAAAGGACGAGCCATATTACCGTTGTCTTGTCCGAAAATGCGGATCAGGAGGTTTGATTTGGGCCAAAAAGTTCATCCAATAGGGTTCAGGCTTGGCGTCATCAGGGGGTGGGACTCCCGGTGGTACGCGAAAAAAGGCTATGCGGCCCTGATCCACGAAGACCTTAAAATTAGGGACTATTTGAAGAAAAAGCTCTTCCACGCCGGGGTTTCGAAGATTGAAATCGAGCGTACGGCTAACAAGGTGCGGGTTAATATCAACAGCGCCCGGCCCGGCCTGGTTATCGGTAAGAAAGGGGCCGAGATCGACGCCCTTAGAAACGAGATCAAGGCATTTACCGATAAGGAAGTCTTCATCAACATCAACGAAGTGAGAAAGGCCGAGGTGGATGCCCAACTCGTAGCCGAGAATGTTGCTCTCCAGTTGCAACGGAGGATCCAGCACAGGCGGGCTATGAAAAAGGCCGTAACGTCGGCGATGAAGCTCGGCGCTAAAGGGATCAAAATCGCCTGCGCCGGCAGGTTGGGAGGACACGAGATGTCCCGTAAAGAGTGGTATAGGGAAGGGCGGGTACCGCTTCATACGCTGAGGGCCGAGATCGATTACGGATTTACAGAGGCGAAAACGACCTACGGCATCATCGGCGTCAAGGTCTGGATATTTAAGGGCGAAGTTCTCGATAAGAAAGAACAAGCGCTTGCAGAGGTATAAGTCATGTTAATGCCCAAAAAGACAAAGTACAGGAAACAGATGAAGGGGAGGATGCGAGGGCTCGCCCTGCGAGGTTCTTCTCTCAATTTCGGCGATTACGGACTCCAGGCAACGGAGTGCGGGTGGGTGACTGCGCGTCAGATCGAAGCCGCCAGGATTGCCATGACGAGACATGTGAAGAGGCAGGGGAAGGTCTGGATCAGGGTTTTTCCCGACAAACCGATCACTTCCAAACCGGCTGAAGTGCGTATGGGTAAGGGTAAGGGCTCACCCGAGGCATGGGTTGCCGTTGTTCGTCCCGGCATGATTCTTTATGAGATGGAGGGCATCGATGGAGATGTGGCAAAAGAGGCCCTCCGGCTGGCGGATCGAAAGCTGGCCATCGGGACGCGATTTGTGTCGAGAGAGGGGCAACGATGAAGACAGAGGAAGTGAGATCTCTTTCGGTGGCGGAGTTGCAGCATAAAGAGGGAGAACTGAGGGAAGAGTTCTTTAACCTGAAGTTTCAGAATGCCATCGGAAAACTGGAAAATACATCGCGTCTCAGGCAACTCAGGAAAGACATTGCAAGGGTTCTTACGGTAGCGAAGGAAAAGGGCTCAAAGGAAGGATAAGAAGGACTTATGGCTGAAAAGGTAAATAGAAGAACCATGACAGGGATGGTTGTGGGCGACAAGATGGAAAAGACGGTAGTCGTAGCCGTGGAAAGGCAGTTTAGCCATCCCCGCTACAATAAGCAGGTTAAACGTTCGTCACGCTATAAAGTGCATGATGAAAAGAATGCGGCCAAAACGGGCGACAAGGTGCTCATCGAAGAGTGCCGGCCTTTAAGTAAAGACAAACGTTGGTTGCTGAAAACCGTAGTAGAAAAGGCAGTCTAGTTAATTATTTCATCTCGGAGTTGATAAAATGATTCAGATGCAGACAGTAATGAATGTTGCCGATAATTCCGGGGCCAAGAAGGTATACTGCGTCAAGGTTCTCGGAGGGTCGAAAAGAAGGTTCGCCGGGATAGGCGACGTGGTTGTCGTTTCGGTTCGGGAGGCTTTGCCTAATGCCAAGGTAAAAAAAGGCGATGTTCAAAAAGCGGTGATTGTGAGAACGGTTAAAGAAGTGGGACGGCCCGATGGGTCTTATATCCGCTTCGACGATAACGCCGCAGTACTTATCGATAAAAATATGGAGCCTGTGGGTACGCGTATTTTTGGCCCCGTGGCGAGAGAGTTGAGGGCGAAGAAGTTTATGAAAATCGTTTCACTCGCCCCGGAAGTGCTTTGATAGGGAGACAAGATGGCAAGAATTAATCTTAAAGTCAAAAAGGGTGATACCGTTGAAGTGATTACCGGGAGAGAGAAGGGCAAACGTGGGAATATCCTCCAGGTGACGGGCGATAAGAAACGGGTCCTTATCGAGAAAGTGAATATCGTGAGCCGGCATCTTCGCCAGGACCAGCAGGGTGGGGGAGGCATCATGGAAAAAGAAGCGCCTGTGAGCCTGTCGAACGTGGCTGTTATTTGCGGGAAATGTGATGCACCGGTAAAGGTATCTAAGAAGACGCTCGATGATGGGAAAAAAGTTAGAGCATGTAAAAAATGCGGTGAGATTCTGGATAGGTAGGAGTTTATCTGATGGCAGGACTGAGAGAAAATTACACTAAAGACATGGCGCCGAAATTGATGAAGGAGTTCGAATACCAGAACGTTCATCAGGTGCCGAAGTTAGAAAAAATAGTGCTCAACATGGGTGTTGGCGAGGCGGTCCAGAATATCAAGGTGCTCGATGCCGCCGTGGATGAACTGGCGCTTATTGCCGGGCAGCGCCCTGTCGTTACGAGGGCGAGGAAGTCGATTGCCGGATTCAAGCTGAGAGAGGGGATGCCCATCGGGTGTTCTGTCACACTGAGAGGTGATCAGATGTATTCTTTTTTTGACAAGCTCGTTTCTGCTGCTATTCCGCGTATTCGGGATTTCAGGGGCGTTCCAAAAAGAGGTTTTGACGGGCGGGGCAATTATACGCTCGGCGTTAAGGAACACATCATCTTTCCCGACATTAACCTGGACAAGATAGAGAAGATAAAGGGATTCAATGTGACCATGGTGACGACGGCCAACACCGACGAAGAAGGGCGTTCATTGTTGGGGCATCTCGGGATGCCTTTCAGAAAATAAGGAGGATTCATTGGCGAAGCGATCATTAATAGTTAAGGCCGCGAGGCCCAAGAAGTTTAAGGTAAGGGAGTATAACCGCTGCCCTATCTGCGGAAGGCCGCGAGGCTATTACAGGAAATTTGACATGTGCCGGATCTGCCTCAGGGAAATGTCCCTGAAGGGCGTCATCCCCGGTGTTATTAAATCAAGTTGGTGAGAAGGTAGGGAGTTTGCTATGGGAATGACGGATCCGGTTTCAGATATGCTAACGAGAATCAGAAATGCCTGTATGGTAGGTAAGGCTTCTTTGAAAATGCCTTCTTCGAACCTGAAGGTGGAGATCGCCAGGGTATTGAAGGACGAAGGTTACATAGATGGGTATAAAGTAACAAAGGATGATAAACAGGGCATCCTTAAGTTGATGCTCAAGTACGACGAGAATAAAAGCAGCGTTGTGGCCGGGCTGAAGCGTGTGAGTAAACCGGGTTGCAGGGTTTATGTCAAGGGAGACAGGGTGGAGAAGGTGCTCAACGGATACGGGATTTCGATCATCTCTACATCGAAGGGGCTGATCGTGGACCGGGAAGCGAGAAAAGCAAAAATTGGAGGAGAGGTTCTCTGCACCGTTTGGTAGCAGAGGATTTGGAGTCGCGAAATGTCAAGGATAGGAAAAAAGCTGATTGTGATTCCTGCGGGAGTTAAGGTCGATAAGACGAACAAGGTCGTCCGGGTCGAAGGCCCGAAGGGGAAGCTGGAGAGGATGCTGCCTGCGGGAACGGATATTAAGATCGACGGCGACAGTTTGACTGTCAATCCTCCCGATGGGAAAGAGGGCTCTGCCCTCTATGGCTTAACGAGGAGCCTGCTATCGAATATGGTCACAGGGGTGTCCGCCGGATTCGAAAGGACGCTTGAGATCAACGGTGTTGGATACAGGGTTGCCGTTCAGGGGAGAAAGCTGAATTTTTCGCTCGGATATTCTCACCCGGTGGAGTTCGAACTCCCCGATGGGATGACGGCGGAAGTGGACAAGCAGACGGTCCTTACTCTGAAAGGGATCGATAAGGAGCAACTCGGGTCTGTTGCAGCCAACATCAGGCAACTGAGAGGACCTGAGCCGTACAAAGGGAAGGGTATCAAGTATTCCGATGAACGGATTGTCAGGAAAGCCGGGAAAACAGGCAAGTAAATAGTCAGGCAGGAGCGTGAAGCGTGGGTAAGGCGAATCAAGAACGTAGAAATAAGCGAATCAGAAGGAAGAAGAGTATAAGAAAGAAGATCGGCGGCACGACCGAAAGGCCGCGACTCTCCGTCTTTAGAAGCCCGAGGCATATCTATGCGCAGATCATAGATGATTCGACGGGAAAAACCCTTGCTACAGCCTCGACGCTGAGCAAGGAATTGAAGGGGAAATTGAAAAATACAGGTAACGCCGATGCTGCTGCAAAGGTGGGAGAGTTGCTCTCCAAAACGGCTAAAAAGAAGAAGGTAGGGAGTGTGGCCTTCGACCGGAACGGTTTTTTGTATCACGGCAGAGTGAAGGCCCTGGCTGAGGCAGCCAGAGCGGGCGGCCTCGATTTTTAATATCTAAAGGAGGATTTTTTTGAACAAGATAGACGAATCAGAACTCGATCTTACAGATAAAGTTGTCCATATCAACCGGGTGTCGAAGGTTGTCAAAGGGGGGAGAAGGTTCAGCTTCAGTACGCTCGTCGTTGTGGGAGACGGAAACGGCATAGTGGGATACGGTGTGGGTAAGGCGAACGAGGTGGCTGTTTCCATAAGAAAAGGAGTGGAGCGGGCCAAGAAAAATCTGATCCGCGTTCCCATACTCAACAATACAATTCCCTATGAGATTATCGGGCATTTCGGCGCTGGTCGGGTTTTACTGAAACCGGCCTCAGAAGGTACGGGACTTATCGCAGGCGGCGCAGTTCGTGCGGTTGTCGAGTCTGCCGGTGTGCATAATGTTCTTTCCAAGTGCCAGGGGAGCAATAACCCTCACAATGTGGTAAAGGCAGTCTTTGATGCCCTTGCGAGCCTCAAGACGCCGGATGAGATGGCAGCAAAGAGGGGAAAAACGCTTAACGAAATTCTCGAATAGGGTAAAAAATGACGGAAAAAGAGAAACAAAAAGAAGAGGTTTTGCCTGAGACGGCGGGGAAAGAAAGCTCTGTAGCGGTAAAGAAGGCTCCGGCGAAACCGAAGACAGAGACAAAAGCCAAGCCAACGTCGGCTCCAAAGACCAAACCGGAAACCAAAACAGAGGTAGCGGAAGCAAAACCGAAGGAAGAGGCGAAACCGGTGGTGAAAACCAAACCGAAGAAGGCCGTGACCGAAGAGATTACGGTTACCTTAAAGAGGAGCGGCATAGGCCGTCCGAAAGACCAGAAAAGAACGCTCGTCGGTCTCGGCTTCAAGAAAGTCAACCAGAGCCGCACCCTTAAGGATACGCCCGAGATAAGAGGGATGATTCGCAAGGTATCCCACCTGGTCGAGATTAAGTAACCGATTTAAGGAAGAGACAAATGAAAATCAATGAGTTAAAACCTACGGAAGGTTCGAGAAAGCAGCGGAAAAGAATCGGAAGAGGTCCTGGATCCGGTCTTGGGAAAACCAGCGGGAAAGGCCACAAGGGCCAAAAATGCAGGTCCGGCGTCAAATCGTTCAAAGGTTTCGAAGGCGGGCAGATGCCGCTTCAGAGAAGGCTTCCCAAAGTCGGTTTTACAAATATATTCAAGAAAAAATATGCCCTTGTGAAGGTGGGAGACCTGTCCCGCTTCGATGCCGCAGCTACGGTAGACGCAGCTGCACTGATCAAGGCCGGTCTTGTTAGTAAGGTTTATGACGGAGTGAAAATTCTCGGTGATGGTGAGATCGACCGTGCACTGACCCTGAAGGTGGATAAGGTTTCCGGTTCGGCTAAAGCGAAAATTGAAGCAGCCGGTGGGAAGGTCGAGATGGAAAAGGCCGAGGCAGAAAAGGCTGACGCGGAAAAGGCCGAGACTGTATAAGTGATTGCCGGCGGGATACAGAACATCTTCAAGATCCCCGAGCTTTGGGGGCGGATAAAGTTTGTCCTCTTTGCCCTGGCTGTCTATAGGGTAGGATGTTTCGTGCCCACCCCGGGTATTGACGGGGTCGCGCTGGCGTCGATCTTTGAGCAGGCGAAAGGAACGCTTCTTGGCGTTTTCAATATGTTTTCCGGGGGGGCGCTGGAGCGTCTTTCTGTCTTTGCCCTCGGGATCATGCCCTACATTAGCTCGTCCATTATTTTCCAGCTTTTGCAGGTCGTTGTCCCCTCTCTTGAGGCGATGAAAAAGGAAGGTGAGGCGGGCAAGAAAAAGATTACTCAATATACACGGTACGGAACGATCGTGATCAGTATCGTACAGGGTTTCGGTATCGCCGTCGGACTGGAAGCGATGCAGGGGCCTGCCGGAGAGGCGGTTGTTCTGACTCCCGGATGGAGTTTCCGGATTATGACCGTCATTACGCTTACGGCCGGGACCGCATTTCTTATGTGGCTCGGTGAGCAGATGACGGAAAAGGGGATAGGTAACGGCATCTCGCTCATTATCATGGCTGGAATCGTGGCTAGGCTCCCCGCCGCCATGGGTAATTCCTGGCAGATGATGAGGAGCGGTGAGATCGGCCCCAGCATCATGATCATCATTCTTTTGGTTATGCTTGTCGTAATCGGGTTTATCCTTTTTTGCGAAAAGGGCCAACGGCGAATACCCATCAGCCACGGTCGGCGGGTTGTGGGCAAGATGGCGAGCGGGAGCCATCTCCCGTTGAAAATCAATACGGGCGGAGTTATTCCTCCCATATTTGCATCGTCACTGCTGCTTTTCCCAGCAACCATCGCAGGGCTCATACAGTTCGAGGTGATGGACCAGATTGTAGGGATGCTCGCTCCGGGGAAGATGTTATATAACGTTCTTTTCGTGGCGTTGATTATTTTCTTTTGCTATTTCTATACAGCGGTAACTTTCAACCCTGTTGAAATTGCGGATAACCTGAAGAAGTCGGGCAGTT
Source organism: uncultured bacterium (assembly GCA_965372635.1). GTDB lineage: Bacteria > Desulfobacterota > JADFVX01 > JADFVX01 > JADFVX01 > CBDVDA01. The sequence continues at coordinate 10,679 of CBDVDA010000044.1, forward strand.
ACGTTCCGGGAATCAGGCCGGGGAAGAGTACGGCCGATTATATCGATCTGGTTCTCAGCCGTCTCACATTCGGCGGAGCCTGGTATGTTTCCGCAGTCTGTGTTCTTCCGACGATTTTGATCGCCTGGCTGAACGTGCCCTTTTACTTCGGGGGGACGGCGCTGCTCATTGTTGTCGGCGTGGCGCTCGATTCGGCCCAGCAGATAGAATCACACCTTCTCGCGCGAGAGTATGAGGGGTTCATGAAGAGCGGAAGGATTAAGGGGCGACGGGCATGAGGCTGATTTTGCTCGGAGCGCCCGGCGCCGGGAAAGGGACTCAATCGAAACGGCTCGTCGAGGCCTATGGCATCCCGCAGGTATCGACAGGCGATATGTTGAGAGAGGCCGTTAGAAACGAGACGCAGTTGGGTATAGAAGCGAAATCGTTTATGGACAAAGGTGAACTCGTTCCCGATAGTGTGGTGATCGGGATTATCGAAGAGCGGCTGAAAGAGAATGATTGTGGGAAGGGCTTTATCCTCGACGGTTTTCCGAGAACGGTCATTCAGGCCGACGCCCTCAAGAAGACGCTGGACGGGCTTGGCCGGAATATCGAGCATGTTGTTAACCTGAGTGTCGATAATGCCGAACTGGTGGAGAGACTCACAGGCAGAAGGCTTTGCAAAACCTGTGGCTCAGGCTTTCATGTGGCCTTTGCTCCACCAAAAGCAGAAGGCGTTTGCGATGAGTGTGGTGGAGAACTTTATCAGCGCGATGATGACCGTGAAGAGACGATCAGGGAGAGGCTCCGCGTTTATGAGAACCAGACGGCGTCTTTGATCGATTATTATAAAAAAGAAGGCTCTCTTTCTATCGTCGAAGGAACGGGGACGGAAGAAGCCATATTTGACAGGGTAAAAAAGGTTCTTTCAAATAGCGCCTCCTGATGGTTTTCTTAAAATCTCGAGATGAAATTGAGATTTTAAGGCGAGCCAACCTGATGGTGGCAGAGGCGCTCATAGAAGTCCGGGAGATGGTGAGGCCCGGTCTCACAACGGGCGAGATAGATGAAGCGCTCGAAAGATTCGTCAGGAAGAAGAAGGTGCTGGCGGCCTTCAAGGGGTATAACGGGTATCCCGCATCGGTTTGCACGTCTGTCAACGAAGAGGTGGTTCACGGGATACCTTCCGGAACCCGGACGTTGAAAGAGGGGGACATTATCGGCGTCGATTTCGGGGTCTGCCTGGAAGGATATTTCGGTGACGCCGCTATAACGGTGCCCGTCGGTAAGGTCTCTGATGAGGCCGAAACGCTGATGAGGATCACGGAAGAATCACTGGGCTTGGCGATAGATAAGGCGAGGGTGGGGAACAGGTTGTCCGATATCTCTCATACCGTCCAGAGCCATGTCGAAAAAAACGGTTTTACGCCGGTGAGGGATTTCGTCGGCCACGGGATCGGGAAGAAGTTGCACGAAGAACCGCAGATTCCGAATTACGGACTTCCGGGCCGGGGCGTTCGGTTAAAGGCGGGGATGGTTCTTGCTATCGAGCCGATGATAAACGCAGGTGGAAGTGGCGTAGTTGTCAAGCCGGATGGCTGGACAGCGGTTACTCAAGATGGCAGCCTTTCGGCGCACTATGAACATTCGGTCGCTATTACGGAAGACGGTCCTTATGTGTTAAGCAGGATATAATTTAGAGGGGTTATGGCAAAAGAAGAAGCGATAGAAGTGGAAGGGACAGTGCTCGAACCGCTGCCGAATGCAATGTTCAGGGTGGAACTTGAAAACGGGCATAAGGTGCTGGCCCATATATCCGGCAAGATGAGGATGCATTATATAAAAATTCTTCCCGGAGACAAGGTGCGAATTGAATTGTCCCCTTATGATTTGAGCAGAGGCAGGATAACATACAGGGAAAAATAGAGAGAGTTTAAGTGTTAGGAGAGAAAAATGAAGGTTAGAGCATCAGTAAAAAAAATATGTCCGAAGTGTAAATTGATTAAACGAAAAGGCGTTGTTCGGGTCATCTGTGAGATCCCGAAGCATAAGCAGCGCCAGGGATAAGGGAATAGAGGAGATTATGGCGAGAATAGCGGGTGTTGACCTTCCGAAAGATAAAAGAATAGAAGTAGCGCTTACCTATATTTACGGCGTTGGGCGTTCCCTGTCGAGGAAAATCCTTTCGACGGCGGGTGTGGATCCGAATATAAGGGCGAAGGATCTCGGTGAATCCGATATCAGCGACATAAAAAAGGTGATGGACGACGGTTACAAGGTGGAGGGCGATCTCCGCAAGTCGGTTTCCATGGATATAAAGAGACTCATGGATCTCGGATGTTACCGGGGGCTTAGACACAGGAAGGGTCTTCCCGTGAGAGGCCAGAAAACGAAGACGAATGCAAGAACGAGGAAGGGTCCCAAAAGGACCGTTGCCGGTAAGAAGAAGTAGTTATAATTGATTTCGGAGGGAAAATGGCAAAAATAGCAAAGAAGAGCGCGACCAGGAAAAAGAAGGAAAAAAAGAACGTTCCCGTCGGCGTCGCTCATATTCAATCGACGTTTAACAATACCATAATTACCATTACCGATCCGGTGGGCAACGTCGTTGCCTGGTCTACGGCAGGATCGATGGGTTTCAAGGGCTCCAAGAAAAGCACCCCCTTTGCGGCGCAGCTGGCAGCAGAAGAGGCCGGTAAGAAGGCGATGGCTCACGGTATGCAGACCATAGATATCTTTGTCAAGGGTCCGGGGTCCGGCAGGGAATCGGCTCTGAGGGCGCTGCAAGCGGTGGGGTTCAATATCAAACTGATTAAAGACATCACCCCTATTCCTCATAACGGCTGCAGGCCGCCCAAGAGAAGACGGGTTTAACAAATTAACGGCAAGAAGTAAAAGGAGGATAGATTGGCAAGATACAGGGATTCTGTATGCAGGATCTGTAGACGTGAAGGTTTGAAGCTCTTCCTGAAGGGCGACCGGTGCTATACCGACAAGTGCGCCATTGACCGGCGGGCGTATCCTCCGGGCCAGCACGGCCAGGGACGGAAAAAGGTGACTGATTACGGGACGCAGCTTCGGGAGAAGCAAAAGGTTCGGCGCATGTATAACCTTCTCGAGAAGCAGTTCAGGGGCTACTTTAAAACAGCGGACCAGAAAAAGGGCGTCACTGGTGATAATCTTCTTATTATGCTGGAGAGCCGGCTGGACAATATGGTCTATCGCCTCGGGTTTGCAAATTCCAGAAACGAAGCGAGGCAATTGGTCAATCATGGCCACTTCCTGGTTAATGGAAAGAAAGTGGATATCTGCTCTTACCAGATTAAGAAGGGGAGTGTCGTTGAGGTGCGGGAAAAGAGCCGGAAGATTGCAAGGATCAGCGATTCGCTCGATGCGGTGTTGAGACGCGGTGTTCCCGAATGGCTGGAACTCGAGAGAGAGGCCTTTAAGGGAACCGTCAAGGCGCTGCCGACCCGTGAAGATATTACCATGCCGATCCAGGAAAGCATGATCGTAGAATTGTATTCCAAATAGTGAAAGCCAGGTGTTAGCCTGACAAAATGATGGAGGGAAAATGTATCAAAACTGGCGAGATCTTATTCAACCGAAACATCTGAAATTCGAAAAAGAAACTTTTTCTAATACCTACGGAAAGTTCCATGCGGAGCCTTTCGAACGAGGTTTTGGAACGACCATCGGGAATTCGCTAAGGCGGATTCTGCTTTCTTCCCTTCAGGGGGCTGCAATTACGGCGGTAAAGGCCGAGGGCGTGCTCCATGAGTTCTCCTCCATTCCGGGAGTTAGCGAGGATATGACGGAGATGATTCTCAACCTCAAGGGGGTCAAATTAAAGTTGCACTCCGGCACCGACAAGACGGTAACAATAAAGCATAAGGGCGCCGGGGACGTCAAGGCGGGTGATATTATTCATGATGACACCGTTGAGGTCATGAACCCCGATCATCACATCGCCACGGTAGGGAAAGGCGGAAAGCTGGAAATGGAACTGTTCGTGAAGCAGGGTAAGAGTTATGTGCCGGCAGAGCGAAACAGGACGGAAGACCTTCCCGTTGACGCCATTGCAATCGATGCCCTGTTCAGTCCCGTCTTGAAGGTAAACCATCTGGTGTCCAACGCCAGGGTAGGCCAGAGAACGGATTACGACAAGTTAATGATCGAGGTCTGGACGGATGGATCGGTGAAGCCCGACGATGCGCTTGCCTTTGCGGCAAAGATCATGAAGGAGCAGATGACCATCTTCGTTAATTTCGATGAGGCGCTTGTCGAGCCGGATGAGGATGAAGATGCCGAAGAGGAAGAGAAGATGAACGAAAATCTGGTGAGGAGCGTCGATGAACTCGAGCTTTCCGTACGCTCTGCCAATTGCCTGAAGAATGCGGATATTCGTTATATCGGTGATCTCGTCCAGAGGACAGAATCGGATATGCTGAAAACGAAGAATTTCGGGCGGAAGTCGTTGAATGAAATCAAAGAGATACTGATAGATATGGGGCTTGGGCTTGGGTTGAAATTGCCAAACTGGCCACCCGAGGATCTTCCAGAGATCCCGGAAGTTCCGGACTATCTGGAAGAGGAAAAGAGCGAGGCAAAAGAAGAGTAATCTTTATCGTTTCGTGACTATTGATCAAATGGCTAGCAAGGAGTTTAAGAGATGAGGCACTTAAAAGCAGGCAGGCAGCTTGGGAGGAATTCGAGCCATAGAAAGGCGATGTTCCGTAATATGGTTGTATCGCTGCTGAACCACGAAAGCATAACGACAACAGACGCCAAGGCAAAGGAACTGAGGCGGCATGTTGAAAAGATTATTACGCTCGGAAAGCGCGGAACGCTGGAAGCGAGACGAAGGGCCCGAATTGTGGTTGACGACAAGGAGGCTCTTCGGAAGCTTTTTTCCACGTTGGCAGAGAGGTTTAAAGAGCGGCCCGGCGGTTATACGAGGATCATCAAGCTGGGAGTGAGACCGGGAGATAATGCGCCGCTTTCACAGATTCAACTGGTCCAGGAGGAAGTGACTCTTAATCCGAAGAAAACAGCCAAGCCGAAGAAGGACGCTGAAAAGATTGCTGTGAAGGAAGCAACTGCGGAAGTAGCCGAGGAAACGGCAGCAGAGGCGGCTGAAGAAAAGGCAGAAACGGCAACGGAAGCTAAAGAAGAGGCAGCAGAACCAGCCGCAGAAGCAGTTGAAGCAAAGGAAGAACCGGTAGCCGAAGCAGTTGAAGAGCCAGCAGCGGAAGCGGCAAAGGAACCGGCAGCCGAATCAAAGGAAGAGGCGGCGCCTGCCGATGAGAAAGAAGAAGATGACAAGGAGAAGGAAGAAAAATAATAGAAGTTTCTCCTTGAAATGAGTTACTCAAAATGAAGGGCCTTCAGCATTCAAGCTGAAGGCCCTTTTTTCTTTTTTGTGGCACTTTGTGGTTACAAGTACTAAAATCAATCGCCTATCCCCTCCGTACCCGGAAGAAGCGGCGGGAACGTAATTTTAGTGAAGACAAAGCTAAGCTCTTATGAATCTTGGAAATCAGGAATAAGGAGAGGAAATGAAAAAGCCGAAAGTAATGATTGTCGATGACTGCGAACTGACACTTACAATGACAAGGGATATACTTGAAGACGCAGATTTTCAAATAATAACAAGAGCCGAGGGCATGGGAGCAATAACAGCAGTATTGACTGAGAACCCGGACTGCGTTTTGATGGATGTTTCTATGCCTGAAAGTGACGGCACGGACATAGCAGATGCAGTCAAAGATATGTCTAACATTAAAATCATTTTACATTCAGCAAAAGAGGAAGAAGAATTAAAGATACTGGCAGAGGAGTGTGGCGCAGATGGATATATAAAAAAGGGCGGCGACAGTGCCAAACTGATTGAACAAATTAGAGAGATGATTGAAAGGATTGAAAGCTAGTCCAGACAATCTTCCTTCCTGTAAGTGTGAATTTTAGATTCCTTCCATAAATACAATGTTTCAACATGTAATTTGCAATCAGCAGGTTTAGTAGTATAATCTGTGTTGAGAAGCCAAAAGTGGCCGGGATGGATGCCATGCACCACGCGAATAATATACGTAAAGAAAAAATTGATACAGGAATCAACAACTGGATTTCAAATGAGAAACATTCTATTTGCGCTTTTAATTTTACTGGCATCAATGCTTTCTTCCTGCATAATGCACACTTATACTCATACTCTATCAAAGGATGAAGCATTTATTTCAAGTAAAGTGAGAATGACCGGCTGGAAGAAAATAGCAATTCTGCCCTTTTCCGGTGAGCCTGTCTCCAGAAGGGTTTCTGCGGAACTATTCTCATATTATCTGCAGGAACAATCACATTTTGAAGTAATAGGGCCTGCTATTTCAGAGATTGAGCTGAAAAAAAGAGATATTGTTATTGCCGAGACGGCGCCCAGTGTTAAAGATATACTCCATATGGGTGAGATATTGGGCGCCGATGCAATCATAGCCGGTTCTATCAAGGGAGAAAATTATACACATGTAGTTAAGAAGGCCACTCTCTTTGATGTCGGCACAGGAAAGATAATTATTCAAGATGAAGAGGTCATAAACGGGGTATATGCAACGCCAATTAAATATTCTGCATATGAGATCTTGACCGTATTGTATGAGCTGGCAGGCGATCACCGGGAGTTTCAAATTCTTAAAGAAAGGCCCCTCGACACTATGCTTAAAAAAAGGCCTTTCGACACTGATGAAGGAGAACTCTATTAGTGAGACAGTTTCAGAATACAAAATTATCAAGGTGTCTGGTTTTTGCTCTTTTTGGAGTAATGATTACAACTGTTATATCATGTTCTACAAATGACCCATTTATAATCAAAGAAGGGGATCATATAAAAGTAGACTTGCCCCTTGAAGGAGATTCTGTAAAAAAAATAAGGCCATGGACAACAACTAAGCAGGATGTCCTTGACCTCTTCGGTCCACCCACGGCAATAGCCAGGCAAGGAAAGGTCATGACCCTCCCGCCACCTGGGCATTTAAAGGCAGGCTTTATTGAGGTGGATTCAGAGACCTTTTTTGAGCCTTTTTCTTTAAGGTTTAAGAGCACAGATGATCATATCGTTTACTATTACTATAGTCACGCAGGGCGGGGAGAAGAAGAAAGCAGGTTTTGGGTTTATATCAACCAGACAAACGGCATAGTTGAAGACTATATCTTCAGAGGCCCTCTCAAAAAAGATGCGCAACCGGAGTGGGAAGAAGAGGGAGAGGGTTATTGAGGGAACCATACTGTAAGGATATCGCTATAAAGTATTTGTTTTCCACTCTCATATTAATGTTTTTGTCGGGATGCTGCGCCTTTCCTTATCCGATTGAAGAAGAACTTGAGGCTCCGATAAAGAAAAAAGAGCTGGAAAATATTGAGAGAGGGAAGACAACGAGGCTGGAAGTCCTCGAATGGCTTGGCCCGCCCGATGCAATAGCGCGTACGGGAACAACCATGAAGGTGTCCCCTCTCGGACCCAGGAAAGAGGGTTCCCTTGATGTGAATTCTCAAGATTTCCTTGACCTCTTTTCTGCAGAACATGCGATCACCAAAAAACATATTGTCTATTACTATGAAACTTCCGCTTTTCATGCGATAGGTGCATTTATGGCAGTTGTGGCGCCGTCTGGTGGGGGCTCTAGTTCCGGACCGATTACCCCTCTAAGGTTGATAGTAAGCAGGTTATGGATTCTCATCGATACTGAGACGGGGCATGTGGTTGACTATATCTTCCGCAGGGAAAGGGAGAAATTTAATAAAAGAGTCAAGCCGGAAAGATAGATGCCTTTGAAGAGGACCATGATTAACGCAATTTCTTCGGGCAATCTTTTTCTGTTGCTGTTTTTTTGTCAGGGGGTGTGAGTTATGATAAAAAATCTGAAAAAAATGTCGTATGTTACTGCTCTAGTCCTGGCAGGCATCTATATAAGCGGGTGTGCCCCAACGCAGGTTATAATCTCTAGGATCTCTATGGAGCAGGTTCAACAGATAGAGACTGAAAAGACTACAAAAAGAGATGTCTTTGATAAGTTTGGGGCACCAAAGGCCATAGCGGCAAAAGATGAGGTGTCCACATTCCCTGCAGAAAGAATCGCGGGTTATGGTGGGACAGCGCCTCCCATTTATGATAGTCGGATACTCTTGTATGAAAGGTATATAGGTCTGCCATATTACAGAATTGACTCTGACACATTATTTGAGCTTTTTTCAAAAGATCGTCAGCTAACGGAATATCATCAGATCTATTATTATTCAGATAACGTTCTAAGAAAGGGGGTTTTTGAACCGGAATCCAGGTTGTGGATATTAATTAATGAAAAGACGAGTATTGTTGAGGATTATATTTTTAGAAAGCATTACAATGTTGTGATAGACGGAAAATTCCGCGATGTTAAGCCATACTCCTCACTTTCAACTGATAATCCTTAAATTATTCAAACCTTAAAGTTATTTAGTAGTAGGTGAAATGCTCAAAAAGTGTGTGGCTTACATGACATCGGATGAATTATGCTAACGTTTGAAAATATCTCCTTCCGTTACGGAAATGATGAGGACGGCTCTTCTTTTGGTTTTGAAGACTTAAACTTCAAAATCGAAAAGGGCGAGTATGTCTCCCTGGTTGGCCCAAACGGGTCGGGCAAGACAACGCTCGCCATGCTGGCAAAGGGGCTTCTTCAGCCCCGGTCGGGACGGGTTCTTTTTGACGGAGCGGATGTAACCGGTGACGGAATCAATTCGAAGATCGGTTATCTTTTCTCCAATCCCGAGGATCAGATAGTCTCGCCCGTTGTGGAAAACGATGTCGCCTTCGGTCCTGAAAATCAGGGGAAGAAAACAGGCGAGATCGCTTCTGTTGTCGATTCCGCATTAAATCTTTGCAACATGAACGAGCTTCGCCACTCCCTTACCCATCACCTGTCGGGTGGTGAACAGCAGCGGCTAAATATTGCCGGTGTTCTCGCCATGGATGTGGACCTGATCATTTTCGACGAAGCGGTGGCTATGCTGGATGCTGCCGGAAAGGTGGAACTGATGGAGGTTTTTTCTCGATTGAACCGCGAGAAAGGAATTGCCGTGTTGCATATTTCTCACTGCATGGAGGATATGATTCGGGCCGACAGGGTTTTCGTCCTCGAAGGGGGGGAAGCTGTTTTTGACGGTTCGCCGCTAAGCCTTGGTGAAGATGGCAAACTGGTCAATCAACTCGATATGCGTTCTTCGGACGTTTTTACTCTGGTTGGGATGTTGCGGCAGGAGGAGATGATCGGGAAGGGACCTGTTAAAGATGTTTCTTCTCTTGCCGATGCGATAATGGATGGGATGGCCGGGAAAGAGTGATAAGTTGACAGTGATCTATTCGATGAACTTATAGAGAATCTCGTCTTCTCTTACGAGATCGAGTTCGTTCCTGGCCGCTTTTTCGATGACCGTCATGTCTTCTCTGAGAGCCTTCGTCTTGATTGCGAGACGCCTGTTGTCTTCTTCCAACGCTTTTGTCGCAACTATTATGGCATCCCGCTCGTTGGCTAACTCCTTCGCCTTCAGCAGCCCCCGCTCGCTAAATAAGGTGTAGAAGAGGAGCAGGAGTATGACGGCTGTCCCTCCCCAAATCACCTTGTCTTTTATTAAGTGGTTCACAGGTTGTAAAAGGCCTTTTTCCCAAGGAATAGGGCCGATGCGCCAAGCTCCTCTTCGATTCTCAGCAGTTGATTATACTTAGCAATTCTGTCTGTCCGGCTGGCGGAGCCAGTTTTTATCTGTCCTGCGTTTGTAGCGACGGCAATGTCTGCAATGGTGGTGTCTTCCGTCTCTCCCGAACGATGGGAGATGACCGCCGTATAGCCCGCCCGCTTCGCCATCTCTATGGCATCGAGCGTTTCGGTGAGGGTTCCAATCTGGTTCACCTTGATGAGGATAGAGTTTGTGACTCCCATTTGTATCCCTTTTTCGAGGATCTCCGTATTGGTTACGAAGAGGTCGTCACCTACCAGTTGAACTTTGTCTCCCAGTTTTTCGGTGAGCAATTTCCACCCGCCCCAGTCGTTTTCATCGAGACCGTCTTCGATGGAGATGATCGGATATTTGTTAACCAGTTCCTCATAGAAAGCGACCATCTCGGCAGCGCTCTTTTTCGAGCCATCCGATTTTTTGAAGTGATAATTGCCGTTTTCAAAAAATTCGCTCGATGCGGAATCGAGGGCAAGGAGGATATCCTCACCCGCCTTGTATCCCGCCTTGCCGATCGCTTCGATAATCACCTCGATCGCTTCTTCGTTAGATTTCAGGTTGGGAGCAAATCCCCCTTCATCCCCTACTGACGTGTTATAGCCTTTGGAAGAGAGTACCTTTTTTAGTGCGTGAAAGACCTCCACGCCCGCTCGGAAGGCTTCCGAAAAACGATCGCCCAGGACCGGCATAATCATGAATTCCTGAATATCCACATTGTTGTCGGCATGGGCGCCGCCATTTATGATGTTCATCATGGGGACCGGCAGCGTCTTTGCGTTGGTTCCTCCGATGTGGCGGTAAAGAGGGATGTCAAATGCGTTGGCGGAAGCTTTTGCAACGGCAAGAGAGACGCCGAGGATGGCGTTTGCACCGAGTTTTCCCTTGTTGGGCGTACCATCGAGATCGATCATGAACCGGTCTATGGCAACCTGATCGATGGCGTCCATGCCACAGATTTCGGGACCGATGATTTCATCGACATTCTTTACAGCCTTCTGAACCCCTTTGCCTAGATATCTCTTGCCGCCGTCTCTCAACTCGACCGCTTCGTGCTCTCCCGTCGATGCGCCCGAAGGGACCGCTGCACGCCCCATCGCCCCGGAAGAGAGGTGGACATCGACTTCCACCGTTGGGTTTCCCCTGGAATCGATAATTTCGCGTGCAATCACATCTTCGATAATGGTCATGTTTCTGTTCTCCGAATTACGATTTTAGTGCATCATAAATAGCAGAAATGGGGCAAATGGTCAAGCCGAATATAGACGTCTGTTAAATGAGGCGCATAACGGCCTTTTATAAAGCGGGGCAGTCTATTTGCATTTCCCTTTGACTATCCTTCTTATGCCGGCGAGGTCTTTGATCGATTCAACAGGATCGAATCGTTCCGTCTCTTCGTAAAGGGAGCTGACGCTTTCCGACTGCCCTTCCCCATGCTCTACCATGAGCCAGCCGCCGGGATGGAGATAGGTAATTGACTCAGGGATTATGCGACGGTAGAAGTCGAGTCCGTCAGCCCCACCATCGAGTGCGGCGAGGGGCTCGAATTCGCTTACCTCCGGCTGAAGTCCTTCGAGGTCGGCGTGGGGGATATAGGGGGGATTGGAGACGATGAGGTGAAATTGTTTTCCCTTCACAGGTGCGAAAAGGTCGCCTTCGAAGAGAGTGATGGCCGAAGCGAGGCCGTTAACCTCGGCATTTTCCCTCGCCAGTAAAATCGCTTCGGCAGAAAGATCGACACCGGTTACGTGAGAGCCCTCAATCTCTTTTGCCAGTGTTAGCGCGAGTGCGCCGCTCCCCGTGCCGAGATCGAGGATTTTTAAGTTCTTTACTCCGGGGAATGTTTTTTTTATTTCTTTTGCCCCCTCTTCGACGAGGAGTTCCGTCTCGGGGCGCGGGATGAGGACCGCCGGTGAAACCTTGAAGTTCATGGACCAGAATTCCTGCTGCCCCGTGATGTATTGTAGCGGTTCGTGCAGTGCCCTTCTCTTCACAAGTGCCCTGAACCTCGATAACTCGTCTTCATTCAGGGGTTGGTCGAAGTTCATATAAAGATGAGTTCTGTCTGTTTCCAAGGCAAATGCGAGGAGCAATTCCGTATCGAGACGGGCCGTATCGATACCTTTCTCCCCCAGATATTCCGTCGTTCGTTGGATCAGTCCGAGTACTGTCCAGACTTCTTTCTTTCCGTTGGACTTTGTTTTTCCTGAAGCGGTCATAGGAAGGTCGAAACTGTGACGAATTGAGTAATGAGGTGCATGATGGGGGCTATATCCCCTCTTTGTGAGGTTGCCGTGAGAGGATGTTGTTGAGCACGCGGTGCCGGTTTTTATCTCCAAGCTCTTTGAGGCCGTATTCCTTCTCCAGCGCTTCATCTCCGAGGACGCTCCGGATGATACCGGCGACGAGGTTGACTTCGAAGTAAAAGCCGTTTTCTTCCGAGTTATCGGTGAACTGATAACTCACGAGGTAAACCTTTTCTTTTTTTTTCTCCGCCTTCCATCCGTGAATTTTTAGCAACCCCTTTTTGTTTTGAAGGTATCGTTTAACGGCATCGCCAACGGTGTGGCCGCCTCCGAGCGCCTTTGAGCTTTTTGCCAGGGATATCGCCTTTTCAGACTCCGATTGATGGCCTGGCTCTTTAGCGGGCGTGCCGATCGGTTTTGCCTGCCCGCCGAAAATCAGCCAGAGCATGCCCGTCTTCCGGTCGAGCTTGTAGAGGAGTTTATTTGCCGTCTCCATATGATATCTTTTCCCTTCGGTGTTCAGGTATACGGAAAAGACGAGGGCGGCGGCGATGATGACCGAAGTTGTGAGGACGGTTTTATTCAAAAGGGGACCTCGTGATAATATTCCTGACGATTACTGGCCCGTGAGGGCTTTTACCCTCTCTTTCATTCGCTCCGCCCAGAGTGATCCCTCATAGCGGAAGGCGAGTTCATGGAGGGCGTTCACTTCGTATTGGGGGTTTCTCTTCATGGCGTATTTGACCGTTCCTTCGTTGGTCGTTCTCGATTCGTCGATGATGACCCGTCCGAGATAGGTGGGTTGGCCCGCACTGACAGGCACGGTCACCTCATCCCGGAGTTCGGTAAGGGAATAATATTCGCGTGAAATGAGCTGCCCCCTTACCCAGGTCGCCTTGATTTCATGAAGACGGTATATGCCCGGCGGGAGATCGGAAAAGAGAATATACCCGGAGACCTTCTTCCCTTTGATTCGTTTCGAAGGATCGGGAACAGATACGAGAACGGCGCCGATCATGGTCGCCTTTGCCTTTTGATTGTTCGGGTCATGCAGGTTAATCTTCACATCGACAACAACGAGTCCCGTCGTTTCCACGGGGCCTGCGATCTCAGGCGGCGGGATTTGCGAGAGGCAGCCGGTGAAGAGGCTGAAAAAAATAAGCAGTATTATTCTATGGATCAGGGTGGACCGGGTTTTCATGACTGTAAGCTCAATTTAATTTTCATTAGGCGGGTTCAGGTTTAAAAGACTTTGCCTTAAGGATTCTTACTTTTCTTTGACGGCCAAAGAAAAGTAAGCAAAAGAAAGGCCGCCCTTGCCCGGATAAACCGGATAAGTAACTTCACGAAA
>CBDVDA010000045.1:0-23368 GCA_965372635.1 uncultured bacterium
TAAACCGGACAATTCACGTGCTACAACTCCGGACAGTTTACTTGTTGGCTACATGCCAATGAAAATTTCTTGACAAATAAGTTAACATGGTGTTAACTAGATATGAAGGGTGAAAAAATCAAAGTTCCGGGCAGGCTTGAGGCGGAAAGAATAATTAAACGGCACCTTTCAGGCGGCTTTGTCGTTATTACGTCTTATTTTAAAAAACGTCTGGCACAGCGGGGATTTTCTATTCAGGACGTAACGCATCTGCTCAAGACCGGTCGAATTTATAATGAACCGGAAATCGACATCAACAGCGGTAAGCCGAGGTACAGGGTTGAAGGTGAGACGCTGGATGAAGAGGTATTAAAGGTCATTGCAGAACTCTATGACGAAAAAACCATATTAATAACTGCATTTGGAGATTGAAGATGAAATGCCAGAGTTGCGAAAAAGAGACAACCAGAACAAAGAGAGATTATCACTATACCGAATCCGGCCTTACTAATGTGGTTCTTAAAGGGCTTGACGTATATACCTGCACGTGCGGCGAGGAGATGCCTGAAATTCCGAATATCGAAGGGCTCCACAAGACAATTGCAATGGCCCTGATACACAAAAAATCGCTTTTGGCTGGACAGGGGATAAGGTTTTTGAGAAAAGCGATGGAATTAAAAGCGGTGGAACTTGCCCGGTTAATGGGAGTGGACAAGGTCACCATTTCACGCTGGGAAAATAACAAGGCTGAAATCAGCAATGCCAACGACCATCTTTTAAGGATGATCTATATCAGGAAGATCGAAGAAGAAAGTAATCAGCTGTTAGCGGAGCCTATCTTAAATATTCTTGAAAATATAGCGCCTGTAACAGGTAAAGTATATGAAATTAATATATCGGCAACAGGCAAAGGAAATTACGTTTCCGAACCGGTGGCAGCGTAGTTTTTTGAGACTCTAATCCCGTCAATCCCGTTATCCCGTCCCTTCTTTGCCTTTCTTCAATCTGTGTCTATCTATGGATGACAGCCTTTTAAAGTCCTATAGGAGGGAAAATGATAGCGCTTGACAGTGTACCAATTATGGTGCATACTTTTACATGAAGCCGGAGAGGTCACTGCCCGTTGCCTTCTTTAGAACGGGTGGCGGAAACGAACCGGTGAGGGAGTGGTTAAAGTCCCTTCCTGCCGATGAAAGAAAGGCTATCGGGGAGGATATTAAGACGGCCCAGTTCGGCTGGCCCATCGGTATGCCGCTTGTCAAAAAGCTGGAGCCGGGCATTTGGGAGATACGTTCCCGGCTGGATGACAGGATAGCGAGGGTTCTTCTCACGGTTTATGACGATCAGATAGTCCTTCTCCACGGCTTTATCAAAAAGTCGCAGAAGATACCGCCGAAGGAACTGGAACTGGCCGGGAAGAGACTGGCTGAGCTTAGAGGTGAAAGATGACGAACAGACACGTTGGAAGCAGTTTTGATGATTTTCTCGAAGAGGAAGGCCTTCTTGCCGAAACGGAGGCGGTTGCCGTGAAGCGGGTTATCGCCTATCAGGTTGAGGAGATGATGAAGGAAAATCATCTCACGAAAAAGGCGATGGCAGAGCGGATGCATACGAGCCGGGCCGCCCTCGACAGGCTGCTCGATCCGACCAACATATCCGTTACGCTTCAAACCCTGGAGCGTGCCGCTCTGGCGCTTGGAAGGCGTCTGAAGATCGACCTGGCATAATTAAACGCTTTGCAAAATTTTGACTTCCCCGCGTAGCGGCCATGATTCTGGCCCGTTCTTGTCCGCTTGCCCCGTTAGAATTGCTAGTTTCTAACGGGGTGAATCCGTGGCAAAATTATTTTAACTCTTTGATCCGCTCTTATCTCTCAAATCCGCGTCATCTGCGTTCTATTGCTTTTCTTTGCGTCCTTGGCGTCTTTGCGAGAGATAACGTTTTGAAGTGAGGGGTTTGTGTGGTATATATTTACATATTATGTTGAAGAAGGCGACTGATGAGTGAGTTTGAATTGTTAAAAGAGAAAAAGGAGATCGTCAGGGAAAGGTTCGGCGTTAAAGAGATCGGCCTTTTCGGCTCTATTGCAAAGGGTCTCGGCAGGCCGGACAGCGATGTTGACGTGCTGGTCGAGTTTGAAAGGCCCGTCGATATTTTCGAGTTTCTCGACGTGAAGGAGTATCTGGAAGAACTCTTCGGCAGGAAGGTAGACCTGGTCACGAAAAAGGCCCTCAAACCTCTTTTGCGGGAAAAGATACTGAATGAGGCCCTCTATGCCTGAACGGAACCCTCTCGTTTTTCTACAGGATATACTCGATTCGATTTCAAAAATTCGAAAGTATACGGAAGGGATGGATTATGAGGCCTTTAGCGAGAGCGACCTCGTAACAGACGCTGTTGTCCGTAACTTCGAGATTATCGGGGAGGCGTCGAATCATATCCAGGAAGATATAAAGTCAAAATATCCTGATATTCCCTGGAACAAAATGAAGGGGATGAGGAACCTCGTTATCCACGAGTATTTCGGTGTCGATTACAGCATTATATGGAAAACGATTGAAAGCGCACTTCCTGCGCTGGGGGAAAAGATAGAGAAAGTTGTTGAAGCGGAAGGGAACCCCGCCTGAAAAGGATAGTGATAGGGGACTGATCTTCCCCGCGAAGTGGCCAAGATTCCAGCCCGCCCTTGTCCGCTTGCCCCGTTAGAGATCAATAATTCTAACGAGGTGAATCCGTGGCGAAATTGTTTTAACTCTTTGATCCGCCCTTATCCCTCAAATCCGCGTCATCTGCGTTCTATTCCCTCAGGTCCTCTGTGCCCTCTGTGGCTAAACATCTTTTGACAGAATCACAGGATTTACAGAATTTTGATCTTCCCCGCGTAGCGGCCATAAGCCCTTGCCTTAGTCCGCCCTTAGTCCGTGAAAGTCCGTGGCTAAATTGTTTTGCCCTTCCTGCGTAGCGTTCTTCAATATTCAAATCCCTCCTCATCTATGCTACCCTGTGAAGATGAAAAAGATTCTGTTCCTATGCCTCGCCTCCCTGCTGCTCGTCTCCTGCGCTTCCGGCGTCCGTCCGAAATCAGGGGGCTATGGTGAAGGCGGCAAAGGGATCGAAGATATCCTGGGGGAATACGAGAGGGAGGAAGAGGCCAAATATGTCGCCGACAGGGAGAGCTATTTCCCGCACACCGCTCTTCTCCCGGAAGAGGATCCGACGCGCCTCACCTTGAGGGATCAGGCGAGGAAGCTGGTGGGTAAGAAGGGGCGCACCATCACCGTCAATGGACGAAGGTTCTCCAACGACTGCTCGGGCATGGTGAGGGGCGTCTATTCCGCCGTCGGCATAGACCTGATGGCCGAGGCTGCAAGCTTCGGGGAAGACGCAGGCGGTGTGGAAATCATATTTGAGACCTACAAGGATGCCGGGTGGTCCGATGGCGACCGCCTCCCCCGCGCGGGCGATCTCATCTTCTTTAACAACTCCTACGACAAGAACAGGAACGGAAAATGGGACGACCCGCTCACCCATGTGTCGCTCGTAACGGGGGTGGAGGAAGACGGCACCGTTGTCTATGTTCACCACGTGAGCCGGGGGGTGCAACGCTACAGGATGAATCTCGATCAGAAAGGGGTTTTCAAGGCGGGCTCCAAGCGGATGAATGATTTTCTCCGCCGCCGCCCGAGGCGGGACAAAGACCAGAAGAAGTATCTTTCGGATGCCCTCTTCTTCAGCTTCGTCGATGTGATCGGCTCTAAGAGAGCGACCAGGTAAACATGGGATGCGCCCATCCGTGCCTTTGTGAGAGATAAGGTTTTGAAGGGGAGGGGAGGGATATAAAAATTAATGCTCAACCAACAATAATGTCAAAACCGTTGGCTAATCACTTAACTTCATAGAATGTTCCAAAACCTCATTACTTTCTGGTTGACTGTACTCTTTAAACCATTCATCTGAAGAAATTGTCATAAATTCAGACGGCAGTTCTTTCTCCTTTTTGGATTTCTAACATACGTGTTTGGTACTAAGCCCCAATCACCGTAATATGGGGAATCATCTGTTGTTCGGAAAAATTTCATTTTATGAGTTTCTGAATCCGACAAGCAGCTTAGCAATTTAATTGGGGCACAAAAAACCATATGGCATTTCGATCCGATATTAATCACTAGCCTTGTTGACAAGAAAGTGCATTCTAGACTGTTCAAGAAAATTGCTACAGCCTTGGCAGGCAAGTGGGTCAGTTTGGACTGTTAATTTCATTTGACAATTGAATCACTGTGTATAATAATTAGTTAGAGGGCTATTTCTGCAAAATAATTACAAAAAGGCAGGCCTGACAAAAGAAATCCATATCTTTAATATTAATAGAGGTGATTATTGTGTTAGTTCAATTTAGAGTAGAGAACTTTAGATCGATCAGAGACGAGCAAGTTTTGAGTTTTGTTGCCAGTAAAGATAAAGAACGCCCTGAAAACTTAATAGAGTGTAACAATGAGAAACTATTAAAAGCAGCAGCTATTTATGGGCCTAATGGGTCGGGTAAAAGCAACGCAATAAAGGCACTACGTCTTGTAAGGCACTTCGTCACAACCTCAGCAACAAAAATGAATCTAGGGGATAACATAAAAGGCATTACCCCTTTTCGCTTAGATACAAAAACAGTCAACAAACCTTCTTCATTTGAAGTAACGCTAATTGTGAATGATACGCGATATACGTATGGTTTTACTGCTTCCAATGTCCGTGTTTATGAAGAGTGGCTACATGCATATCCATCTCCACATTACAGGAGACAAGTATGGTTTGAACGATCTTATGATCCCAAGAAAGACGAAACGATGTGGGTTTTTAGGGGACCACTAAAGTCAAATCAACAGATTCTTAAAAAAAATACTCGCGACAATGGACTTGTTCTTTCGCGTGGCGCAGAACTTAACATAGAATCATTAGAACCATTATACCTTTGGTTTAGAAAACAACTGTGGATCTTCGATCTCTCAAATCCCCCAATTGGTCTTATGCATGAAACCGCAACTCGAATATTGAAGGATGAAAATCTCAAAAACCGTATAAGCTCAATACTTGAAGATGCTGATTTGGGAATTGAAGGAATATCTGTCAATGAAAGAGTAGCGAGCTTAAAAGAAGTTCCAGATGAAATAAAACATCTATTAACGAAAGAAGGGCTAAATGCATTAGGTTCAACTCCAGAAATTTCTATAAATACAATACATCGCGTTATTAACTCAAAAGAAATGACAGAATTCAACTTTGAAGAAGATGAATCCAATGGTACTAAGCGAATTTTTGCTTTGGCTGGCCCTCTCTTGGATGCATTAGATAAAGGTGCAATTGTTGTTGTGGATGAGCTAGAATGTAGCATGCACCCTTCTCTAACACGTAAACTTCTTGAACTATTTCAAAGTCAAGAGACAAACAAGAACGGTGCACAAATCCTTTTTGCGACACATGATGTGACACTAATGAATTCAGAACTATTTAGACGTGACCAAATTTGGCTAACGGAAAAAAATGATATGAATGCTACAGAACTTTATTCTCTTTATGATTTCAAAGACAAACCTCGTAAAACAGAAAGTTTTCAAAAAAATTACTTAGCAGGCAGATATGGTGGCACACCAAAGTTCGGACCTATCTTCGAAGATTTGGAAATTAAATAGGTATAAATTTAATAATGGAACAAAGATTCAGGAATAGAAGTAAGAGAGGGAAGTCGTCGCGCATATCACTAAGAATGCCTTTTAAAAAGCGTCTTCTTATTGTTGGTGAAGGCAAAGAAACTGAACCGAATTACTTTGGTAAACTAAAGAAAGAAAGCACTATTTCAAAGAAATTCAATATTACGGTCAAGAGAGGCCCCGGATTTTCTCCTCTGTGTGTAGTACAGGAGGTCGTTAAGCATAAGGAACAGGGTGAAAAAACTACAGGAAAATACGAAAAAGTTATATGTGTTCTTGACGTAGAAACGGCTGACAAACGTGATTCACTGAACGAAGCTATAATATTGGCCGCAGATAAAGACATAAAATTGATTCTTTCAAATCCTTCTTTTGAGGTTTGGATACTTTCCCATTTTGAAAGGAAAGCTAGAGCATATGCAAATTGTGACCGTGTAATTGAGAAACTCAATACGCACTGGAATAAACACTTCGGACATGACTATGTCAAAAGCGATAAAAGGATTTTTGATAACACTTACGACAATATTGATGATGCCATGTCTAACGCTGAGTGGGTTCGAGATAATCATCATGGTGAGATAAAGGAAACGGCAGATGCTAATTCTTCAACTGATGTCTATAAATTAATCAAATATTTACGTGGAGAACTAGAGGATTTGTAAAGAGAAAAGGGGCGGTTGTTCTCTTTAACCTCCATTCCCTCCCTCTAAGCGCCCCTCCCCGTGGGATGAAAAAGAGACAGCATTATTTTCTGGCCTTGCTTTAGCCCTTCCTGAAAGTCTTTAAATCTTCCTCCACCGAAAACAGCCAAATACTTAGTTTAAGGGACACCATACTTATCTTTTACCTCCCTCTTCGTTATCCTCTTTCCTGAAATAGTTCCGGGGTCACAAAACAGAATTCAACTCCTGAAAAGCAAACCTTACCTGCCTGCGGCAAGCGTCCGAATCCCATACTTTTGAAACTGCGGGTCTGTTGTTAGAAGAATAAGCCCTTCGGCCTGCGCCTATCATCTACTCCCCCTCGAAGGCGTCGATCACCTCATCGGGCGTTTTCTCAAAATCCCCGGTCAGGCGTATCTTCCCCTTGAACCTTCCCGGCGTCCTGGGGGTTGTGTCTCGGAACAGCGGTACGAGTCTGACCAGTGGGGTGCCTGCTTTTGTGATGATCACATCCTCACCGGCAACGGCTTTCGCCACAAGGCTCGAAAGTTTCGTCTTCGCTTCATGTATATTGACAGTGCGCATTGTTGCCTCTCGTTAGTTTAGCTCAGCAAAATTTAATTATGACCAGCGGGCGGCTGAATTGCAAGCCGCAATCTGGCCGGGTCTCTAAAATCTTCAATCAAATCTCTCCTCGCCCCTCTTTGCAAAGGAGGGGGGAATCCAGTTAAATCAGTTCTCTGGATACCGGATCAAGCCCGGCATGACAATAAATTTCAGGGACATCTTACTTAACTCCTGCTTCCAACTCCGTTATTCTTTCCCCCTTCAGTTAAAAAATTAACAAAGATGTTAATTTTTTGTTGTAATTATTAACCTATAGGTTAATAAAAAAGGATATAGGGGCCGATTCTCTCACAACATTACAATCTGAAATCCCCACCTAATTTTGACAAGAGAGTGCACCTTCGCTATGCTTCCCTCATACAAGGAGCGTGAGATATATAATGAGTGTTTTTGAATATTTTAGACTCTGAATCATAAATACGGCTTATACATCAAAATGATGAGGTATTGATGTGAGTTTTTTTGAAAAAATAGCGGAACTATTTATCGGGAAAAAGACGGATACGGACTTTTTTAAGGATTTAAAACGGAAGTTCGGTGAAGAATCTGCGCTGAAAGTCCTGGACGCTTTTGAAAAAATCAACCTTCCACCCCCTACCATAGGGAACCAGTTTTTAAAAAGCAATGAAGGCGCTTTAGTATTTGTAAATAAATACGGCGTCGTCATCCGCCTGGAGCCTCAAACTCCTGAAAAAAATTACTATGTAAGAGTAAGCGATAGCGGTTGTATTTTAGAGCCTCTCGGTTCTATAGATGCCGGTACGGCCGTAATAGAAATTTGCCCCGGTTGTGATGTTGAAAAAGATGAAACTTCAATTGAACAGATGAAAGAGCAGCTGAAAGGTGAAGGCCTTGTTTTCAGTGACGACCAATTAGAGAACCTGGGACGCCTGCATACCGATGATGCCAGATTCCCTAAGGGTCTGCTTCTTATCCTTGACAGGCTTGCCGTGAGCAAAATGAAAGAGGATCTGAAGATCGTTAAAAACGAAATAACTGAAGAGGCTAGAAAAGAGCAGGAAAGATTCACTGCGCCTTTGCACAAGGCCTTTAAGGAAGGGCTGGCGGATAGTTCTAAAATGAATACCTTCTGGGAGTTGCTGGAGCGTTGTGTCGCTGAGGGGGAAATCATAAGAGGCTGGAATGACAACAGCGATTTTTTTGATAAAATCGAATATCTGTCAAAAACTTCCAGAGCAGAAGAAGTCGCTAAAGCGTATTCCCGCATACTTAGAAGGTTTGAGAAGAAGAAAGCTAAAGCTCTTATGTCGGAAAATCAAAGATAACTCAAGTCGCTATGATGGCCCAGGGGATCTATACAGCGAACGTGTATGACCTCCCTTTCGGGAAAGGATATTGCCGAGAGTCTGCCAAAATGTGGGCTATAGCAGCCTGTATCGATATTGAGAGCGATCATTTTATCCTCTTTCACAAACTCCTGAACCTCCCTGCTCGGATCATGACCTACAACCTGCAATTTGTCCAGGTCTGCAAGCCCCGCCCTGTTCCATAGTATGCTGTGGTCATCTACTTCCTTTATCTCACATGCCTCATCGATATTTTTCATGAAGTGGACGCCTGCATGGGAAAGGATAAAATGCTCCGTCTCGATATAGAGGGGCAATGATTTTAAAAAGTCGAAATGATCAGGGGCAACGTCTACAAACCTGAAGTTGTAGTTTTTAATGGTTTCCTTTCCGCCGTTCATGAAATAAAGTCCCTTCGGATAGAGATAGGTACGCTCAAGAAAGTCGATGAGCATATGTTCATGGTTGCCCATTACCGGCTTTATTCCGCGTTCCAGGCAGATTGAAAGAACCCTCCTGCTGTACGGCCCCCTGTCTATCAGGTCTCCCGTTGTATAAACGTCGGCATCTGATGGGATATGCTCCAGCAGTGCTTCAAGCGTATCGGCGCAACCGTGAATGTCGCCTATAACATAAGAACTCAAAATATCTGCCACTCCATTCCATCGATATTGATATGTTCCTCATAAAACATCTTCATATTATGATGGACATTTTGTCATGAAAGGTCAAGCATCATAGGTGCGCCAAAGTTTAAATAAATCTCAGGAATCTCCCTCATCTGAGCGTGGCATTCTTTATATCTCCTCCCCCTTGAGGGGGGAGGATTGAGGTGGGGGTGAGATGGCTTGTCCGGCATCAATTCCCCCTCCTCTTGATCCCCTCCCACCAGGGGAGGGGAGTTATCACAGGCGCAGTAAAAAAACAAAGGGCGGAACTGTCTCATTTGGCATGACAAATCCCTGCTATTATGTTAATTTACACAGCTTAAAATTAATCTCTCCCGGAGGTAACATTGGAACTTAAGGATACCCTCAACCTGCCAAACACCGATTTTCCCATGAAGGCGAACCTGGCCAACAGGGAACCGGAGACTCTTCAAAAGTGGGAAGAGAACAAACTCTACGAAAAAATACGAAATTCTTCGAAGGGGCGGGAGAAATATCTCCTCCACGACGGCCCTCCCTATGCGAACGGCAATATCCATATCGGCCACGCCGTCAACAAGATCTTAAAAGACATTATCGTCAAGTCGAAGCAGATGGAAGGTTTCGACGCCCCCTACGTTCCGGGTTGGGACTGCCACGGCCTCCCCATCGAACTCCAGGTGGAAAAGAAGCTCGGCAAGAAGAAGCAGGGCGTGACCAAAGGCGAGGTAAGAAAACTCTGCCGTGACTATGCCGCGAAATTTGTCGATATCCAGAAAGAGGATTTTATAAGGCTCGGCATCTTCGGCGAGTGGGACGACCCCTATCTCACCATGGCCTTCTCCTACCAGGCGACGATCATGAAGGAACTCGGCAAGTATTTCGAGGCGGGGCTCGTCTACAAGGGGAAGAAGCCGGTCCACTGGTGCGCCTCCTGCCGGACGGCGCTCGCTGAGGCGGAGGTGGAGCATGCCGATAAGACCTCGCCTACGGTCTTCGTTAAATTTGCTGTAAAGGATGGGAAAGGAAAAATCCCTGACGGGACAAGCTTCGTCATCTGGACTACGACACCCTGGACGCTCCCCTCCAACCTCGCAATCGCACTTCACCCAAAGTTGACCTATCGTCTGGCGAATACTCCTGCGGGAATACTTCTCCTGAATGAAGACCTACTGAAACCGTGCATGGAGAAATTTGGATTCAGAGAAGGAGACTACGGGGTAGTCGATGGCAGATGGACGGGTGAGGAGTTGGAAACGGTTGTTTGCCAGCACCCCTTTATCGACAGGGAATCCCCCGTTATCCTCGGTGATTTCGTTACTACCGAGGCAGGCACGGGCGCTGTCCATATCGCGCCGGGCCACGGGCAGGACGACTATGTGGCTGGCCTCAAATACGGCCTCGACGCCTATGCCCCCGTCGATAACGGCGGGAAATTTACGAGCGACTTTCCGGAATTCGAGGGGCAGTTCGTCTTCAAGGCGAACGCCGGAATCATCGAACTGCTTGAAGAAAAAGGCGCGCTCCTTTCCAGAGAGGAGTTGAGCCATTCCTACCCGCACTGCTGGCGCTGCAAAAAGCCGGTTATCTTCCGAGCTACCGCCCAGTGGTTCGCCTCTATGGAGGCGGGTGATCTGCGGCAGAAGGCGCTTAAAGAGATCACCGAGACTGAATGGATTCCGAAATGGGGCCGCGAGCGGATCTACAGCATGATCGAAAACCGCCCCGACTGGTGCTTGTCGCGGCAGCGTGCCTGGGGGGTTCCCATCCCGGCGCTAAACTGCAAGGGGTGCGGCGAGAGTTTCCTCGACAGTAAACTGATCGATCATCTCGCCACCCTCTTCGAAAAAGAGGGCGCCGATATCTGGTTTGATAAAGAGCTCGGTGAGCTTCTTCCCGAAGGCGTCAAATGTCCCAAATGTGGCGGGCAGGAATTTGACAAGGAGGAGGATATCCTCGACGTCTGGTTCGACTCCGGCTGTAGTCACGCCGTTGTCCTCGAACAGAGAGAGGGCCACCGCTGGCCGGCGGACCTCTACTTGGAAGGGAGCGACCAGCACAGGGGATGGTTTCACTCGTCCCTCCTCGAATCCGTCGGGACGCGGGGCAAGGCCCCTTACAAGGCGGTGCTCACCCACGGGTTCGTCGTGGATGGTGCGGGAAAGAAGATGTCCAAGTCGGCGGGGAACGTGATCGCCCCCCAGGAGGTGATCAAGAAATACGGCGCCGACGTCTTAAGGCTCTGGGTCGCCGCCGAGGCCTACCGCGACGATATCCGTCTTTCGGAAGAGATTCTAAAGCGCTGCTCCGAGGCGTACCGGCGTATCCGGAATACGTCGCGCTACATTCTCGGAAATCTCGGCGATTTCGATCCGGAAAGAGATGCGCTCCCTTACGCCGAACTGGAGGAACTCGACCGGTGGGCTCTTCACAGACTCCATGTTCTGAATAGCCGGGTGATGAGCGCCTACGGGAGTTTCGAATTTCACCAGATCTATCACACGGTGCATAATTTCTGCGCCATCGAGATGAGCGCTTTTTACCTCGATGTTCTGAAAGACCGGCTCTATACGTCGGGGAAGACTTCGAAAAGGCGGAGGTCGGCACAGACGGTGCTCTTCGAAGTCCTCGACGCCATGGTGCGCCTCACCGCGCCTGTTCTGACTTTCACCGCCGAAGAGATATGGTCTCACATCCCCGGCTACGAGGGCAAGACGGCTTCCGTGCACCTCGCCTCCTTCCCCGAAGTGAAGGACGAGTGGTTCGACGAAGCGCTTTCAGCGCGTTATGAGAGGCTCATCTCTATCCGGGGAGAGGTCTCGAAGGCTCTCGAAATGGCGAGGCGCGACAAGGTGATCGGCCACTCCCTCGACGCCGAGGTGGTGATCGAAGCGACGGACGACCTTAAAAGCTTTCTCGAAAGTTTCCAGCCCGAACTGAATCGGATTTCCATCGTCTCCAAGGCGACCGTCGGAAAAGGGGAGGGAGCACCGACACTCGAAAGTGAAGAGATCGAGGGGCTCAAGGTCTTCGTTGCCGCATCGAGCGGGGAAAAGTGCGAGCGCTGCTGGAACTATGACGACGAAACGGGGTCTAACGAAAAAGGTCTTAATATTTGCAGTCGCTGTTTTGAGGTCGTAGAGTCGATTTGAGTAAAAAATATCTAGCCTTACTGGTTCTCCTTCCGCCGGTGGTGATTGCCGACCAGCTGACCAAGCTTTACGTGGATGGCGAGATGCGGCTCTACCAGTCCATCGAGGTTCTGGAGAACTTTTTCCACTTTACTTACGTGCGTAACAAAGGGGCCGCTTTCGGCATCTTTTCCGGGGCGAACGAGGCGTACCGCACCCCCTTCTTCCTCACCACCACCGCCATCGCCATCGTGGTCATCCTCGTCATGCTCTACCGTTACCGGGAGGAGGCGCTCATCTTCCCTGTGTCTCTTTCACTCATTCTCGGTGGGGCTGTCGGCAACATGATTGACCGGGTGCGGTTCGGCGAGGTGATCGATTTTATCGACGTTCATTGGTACCAGTACCACTGGCCCGCCTTTAATATCGCCGATATGGCAATTACCGGTGGCGTTGGCCTTTTAATCCTCCATATGTTTACCGAAGAGAGAGAAGACTGATGTATCCCATCATCGTGGAGATCGGCGATTTCGCCATCCGGGGTTACGGCCTCATGGTGGCCACCGGTTTTTTGGCCGGTATCTGGATCGCCTCGAAGGAGGCGAAAAGGCTCGGCGAGAACAGCGAACGGATCGCCGATATGGCCTTTTACATGGTGGTGGCCGCCATCCTCGGTTCACGCGTACTCCACGTCATGATCGAATGGCGCTATTTTTCAGAAAATCCCTTTGAGATTATAAAACTCTGGGAAGGGGGCCTCGTCTTTTATGGCGGCTTTCTCGGCGCCCTTTTGGCGGGGACTCTCTATATTTGGAAACACAAACTTCCCTTCTGGCGGACGGCCGACATCTTCGCCGTCGGGATACCCCTCGGTCACGCCTTCGGCAGGATGGGATGTTTCCTCGCCGGGTGCTGCTTCGGTCTCGCCACCGATCTCCCCTGGGCGGTGGAATTCACCAATCCCCAGTCGCTGGCACCGCTCTATGAGCATCTCCACCCGACGCAACTCTACAGTTCGCTGAGCAATCTCTCCATCTTTGCCATCATCTTCTTCATGCGGAAGAAGAAGCGTTTCGAGGGCCAACTCGCCCTCACTTACGTGGTGCTCTATTCCATCACACGGAGCATCATCGAATTCTTCCGGGGAGACGACCGGGGTACCCTCTACGCCGGTAACGTCTCTACCTCACAGACAATCGCTCTTTTCCTCGCCGCCGCCGCTGTCTTCGCCATGGTTCATCTTTGGAAAAAACGGGCTCACAACGACTAGATCAGAATTCCCGTAGGATGGGTGGAAGGTCGTGCAACCCATCGATTTTCGTTTCCAATAATTAACTCTAACCAGTTATTATTCTTAGTCTTTTTGGTCCATGCCTTGAAAAAATGGGGAGACGCCAGTAAAGGATGCTGAGGTCTCGGTTTCCAGATTCTAAGGGGGAAGATACGGGTAAGCGGCAAGGCAAGGATCAAGTTCAAGAACAGGGTTAGGAACCTGACAAAGCGGACAACCCTTTATCTATTGGAGAGGTAATCCGGCAACTAAATGAGTATTTGAGGGGATGGATATCTTACTTCAGGGTACAGGCTTTTCGCTATCTGTTCAGAGACCTTGATGCATGGATACGTAGCCGTCTGAGGTCGATGCGACTCAAGAAGTGGAAGAATCCACGGAAGTTTCAGCGAATGATGATAAAGTCCGGTTTCGATTCTCAAGTAGCGCGGAGAGTCTGGATAAAGATGAACAGATGGCAGTCAGTGGTTCGGAGGGAAGTGCGCTTTGTTCTGAATCTTGAATGGTTTAGAAAACAGGGCCTAATTCTTCTACATGATTTCACTCAGCGAACTCTTGAACTCAAGTTCAGTCGTCGATCGAGGAGCGGCTTACCTGGCTGGTGCGAGCCGTTCTGTTGGGAGGGGGTGGCCCTGCGGGGCCACTTCCGACCAGATTAATCCCTAACGGGTGCAATTCCCCGTAGCTTGCTACGATACAAAATAAATTACTCCAGTTTATACCTCGTCAGCTTGCTGCGGGGTGGTTGATTATAAAAATCTATAGGAAGTTACATAGTTTGATATTTCTTGCCAAATGTAGTAAACAAAAAAGCCCGTTGCAGCGGGTGGCTGCTTCGGGCTTTATATTTAGATTTCCCCTATCTCATCATGCCCCCGTTAGAATTTCCTGCCTCAGGCCCGGTTCGCGCTCCCGAGGACGGTTTCGTTTTTGTGCTTGATCATCTTGACCAGTTCTTCCCGTGCGGGGCCGAGGTATTTTCTCGGGTCGAACTCGGAGGGCTTTTCGGCGAAGATCTTGCGGATCACCGCCGTCACGCCGAGGCGTCCGTCGCTGTCGATGTTGATTTTGCAGACGGCTGATTTGGCGGCCTTTCTAAGCTGCTCTTCGGGAACGCCGACGGCGCCCTCGATCTTTCCGCCGAACTGGTTGATCATATCCACGTATTCGGGAATGACGGACGATGCACCGTGGAGGACGATGGGGAAACCGGGGAGCCGTTTTTCGCACTCTTCGAGGATGTCGAAACGGAGGGGCGGCACCTCGGTGCCCGGCTTGAACTTGTAGGCCCCGTGGGAGGTGCCGATGGAGATGGCGAGGGAATCGCAGCCTGTCTTCTCGACGAATTCCTGAACCTCTTCCGGTTTGGTGTAGTGGGAGACTTCCGATGAAACCTCGTCCTCTATTCCGGCGAGTTCGCCGAGTTCGCCTTCTACGGTCACGTCCCTCGGGTGGGCGTATTCGACGACCTGCCTGGTCAGTTCCATGTTCTTCTCGAAGGGGTGGTGCGAGCCGTCGATCATGACGGAGGAGAAGCCGGAATCGATGCAGGACTTGCAAAGCTCGAAGGTGTCGCCGTGGTCGAGGTGGAGCGCGATGGGAATGTTTTGGCCCATTTCCTTCACCATCTCTACCGCCCCCATGGCCATATATTTAAGGAGAGTCTGGTTGGCGTATTTCCGCGCGCCGCTTGAGACCTGCAATATAACGGGTGATTTCGATTCCGCGCAGCCGATGACAATCGCCTGGAGCTGCTCCATATTGTTGAAATTGTAGGCCGGGATGGCGTAACCACCCTCCATCGCCTTCTTGAACATTTCCCGCGTGTTTACTAGACCTAGATCGGTGTATTTCGTTGCATCAGCCATTGCTGCCTCCTCGTATTGAAAATTTTAGCCCGTCGCCCTGAGCGAGTCGAAGGGTAAGTCATTAATGTTAAATATTACAGGATTGTCCGCGTTTGTCAA
The DNA here is from genome assembly GCA_965372635.1 of uncultured bacterium. Classification (GTDB taxonomy): domain Bacteria; phylum Desulfobacterota; class JADFVX01; order JADFVX01; family JADFVX01; genus CBDVDA01. Next base: position 15,314 of record CBDVDA010000045.1, read on the forward strand.
CCCGGATTCAACTCTCGTGTTTTTTGGCCATTTTGATAGGCGAGGGCGGCGGCCTTCCCCTTCTCTTCGTTCACCGTGAAGATGCCGATTAGCCCGGCAATGAAGAAGAGGCCGGTGAGTAGAATAGCGGAACGCATGGAGCCGGTGAGGGTCGTCATGAGGCTGTAGGAGTATATCCCCACCGTGGCGGCGAATTTGCCAGATAATCCCCAGAGGCCGAAGAACTCGGCGCTCTTTTCCGGCGGGGTGAAGAGCGCCACCAGCGCACGGCTGGAGGACTGGCTGGAGCCGATGGCGAGGCCGGCGAGGTTGCCCACGAACCAGAAGAGCGTCTTTGATGGGCTCCACCACGCGCCGAGGATGACGATGACCCAGATGAGAAGCGCCACGGCGATGGTCCGCTTTGCCCCGATCTTATCCTCTACAAAGCCGAAGATAAATGCGCCGATTGTGGAGGAGACCTGTACGACGATGAAGAAGAGGAGGGTGTCGGCCTTGGAAAAGCCGATTATCTGCTCGGCATAAATGGCGGAGAAGGAGATGACGGTAGAAATGCCGCAACTGAAAAGGAAGAAGACGATGAGGAAGCGGATCAGTTCGCTAAAATCCTTCATGTCCCGGAAGGTATCGGCCAGCCTCCCAAAACCGATGGCGATGAAACTCTGTCCCGCTGGGCGCTCTCTCGCCACACCTCGCTCCTTCACCCAGAGGAAGGTGGGGAGTGCGCTAACGAGAAAGAAGAGAGCCGTCATAAGAAAGGTGGCTCGCACCTGTAACGGTTCCTGCCCAAAAACCTTGAAGATGACGAGGCAGAGAAAGAGGGAGATGAGCCCCCCTACGTAGCCGAAGGCCCAGCCGTAGCCGGAGATCTTCCCCATCTCTTCGGGCGTGGCGATCTCGGGGAGGAAGGCGGCGCAGAAATTCTCCCCCGCCGCAAAACCGATGTTGGCGAGGATAAGGAAGAAGAGGGCGAGCAGGATGTCCCCTTCGCCGACGAAGAAGAGGCAGGCCGTGAAGACGACGCAGGTGAGGCAAGTGGCAAGGAGGAAGCGCTTCTTCGCTCCCGAAAAGTCGGCCATCGCCCCGATGACCGGACCGATGAGCATGACGATCAGGTTGGAGAGCGCCAGTCCCCAACCCCAGTATTTAACTCCCAGTACCTCGTCGCCCACCACATGGGAGACGAAATAGGCGGAGAAGACCACCGTCACGATAACTGTGATAAAGGAGGAGTTGGCGAAGTCGAACATGACCCAGCCGAAGAGTTCTTTTTTTGTCCTGTCGGTTTTATCCACCGTTGAATCCTTTGAATTGGTTAGGCTGGCTGTCTGAAACAGAATCATCGCACCGGCGGGGGAGAATGTCAATCCTCTCCCTTTTCTGGTAGAAAAGAGGCTGGATCGAATAGATGAATCTGATTAAAAAAATTGTTTGCAACGGCCTGCTCCGGCGTATAAAATAAGTCCCTCAATTAACCGGGTGGAATTGTCTGTTATCAAGGTGCCCTCTAATAATTCATATTTGTCATTCCGGGCTCGACAAGCTTGCCCCGCACTTGATGCGGGGGAATCCAGTCATATAAGGCATCTGGATGCCCAATCAAGTTGAGCGTGACATCTTTTTAGAGATACTCTCAAAATTATAATCTCATAGAAGGGGCAGGGAAAAAGGTGATCATTCCTGCCGCTTAAACGAAGTATGGAGGGATAACGTGGCAAAGAAAAAAGAGGCCCGGCGGCAAAAGCTGGGTGAGATTACGGCGGTTATCCTTGACGCCGAAGCGCTTCCGGGCATTCTTTTAAATGCCTGCCACGAGATGTACGCTCTCTTCGGCTGCATTACAGGCGTGGGTGAAGAATCGGAGCAGCGGGAAGACCAGAAAGACATTTTTCTAGATAGCGGCAAGGCACTCGCTCCGATAGACGCGGCCCGGTGCGTCAACGATATGGCCCGAACATCGGTCTATCTCCGGGGGCTTCAAGACGGTATTGCCGAAGCAATGAGACGCTTCGACGGATCCGTTAACGTCCTCTACGCGGGGTGCGGGCCCTACGCCACACTCGCCGTCCCCCTCATGACCCGCTTTTCACCGGGCAGCGTAAACTTCACTCTTATGGATATCAACGAGCGCTCGCTTAATGCGGCAATGGTGCTCATAAAGGAACTCGGCCTGGAGGACTATGTCGATGACTATCTCCTTTGCGATGCCGTCACCTACGATCACCCTAAAGACAAACCAGTTCACTTGATCGTTACGGAAACCATGCAGCGCGCTTTCGATAAGGAACCGCAGGTGGCGCTCACTCTCAACCTCGCCCGCCAGCTTGCGGAAGGGGGAATATTTATCCCGGAGCGCATCACCATCAGCGCCTGTCTCGCCCATATGGGAAGCGAACACACCCTTTACCCCGCAGGATCGGAGTTACCGGAAGAAGACCTGGAAGACCCGGCAAGAAACAGGAAGCGCCTGCCCCTTGGCCCTCTTCTCGATTTTACCGCCGAAAGTGCAGTCGAACTTTCCGGAAAGATAAAGGAGGACGGTAAGGGACGACCTGTCTTCCCGCCGGTGAAAGTCAGCGTTCCCGAAGATATTGATGGCATCTTTGATGTCGTCATGCTCTTGACGCATATAAATGTTTACGGCCGCCACAGGTTGGGCGATTACGACTCGGGCCTCACCAATCCTCTCGTTCTGAATGACCTGGGGAGACCCAACAGCGGGTGTTCGATCGAGTTTCGCTATCTCCTTGGGGAGAGGCCGGGCTATGAGTGGCGGGTAACTGCATGATGATTTGCAGCCTCAGTCGAAAGGTGCTATGAACCCGGCTGCGCCGAGACAAGGATTGGCGTATTAATTGGAGACTTCCCGGAGATGATGGAGTTGTGTGGAAAGCTTTACTATGATCTTTTTGATGTTGATGAGGCGAAACTGAGGGCGAGATGTTTGGGGCTACAGTAGTAAAGCTTCCCCGGATATTTTTACGAGAATGGAAGGATAAAAAGACGCCGCAGCAGCTTCATATAAGCCGCCACGGCGTCTGATGATCAGTTGAATACTGCCTGGAAAAGTATTCCTCTTCCCTGCGGGTCGGGACCGACAGGGGTGAGGAGTATTTCCATCTTCCCTATTTTCGTATGTGCCACCTCGAAGACGCCCTGTTCGACGGCGACGGTGTCGGGGCAAAGAAAAATGAGAGAGAACCCTTTCGTTCTCTTTATCTTATGTTTCTTTACAATATCCTTTGGAATCTCGTGTTTCGATTCCGTCGCTTCTGTAAGTTCCGCCTTTACCGGCTTGCCTTCCCCGAAGGTAATGTCGAACTTTTTCCCAACCAGTCCGGCGAATGAAGCGTGTGTTAGTGTGTCAAGCATTTGCTGTCACCTCCCTTGATCATATAAGTTAATTGTTGTTTGCCACGTGGCTGCGGGACATAAAGATGTGCAGTCCAACCTCCTTTTCGGCCTTAAACCCGAGTCTTTCGTAAAGAGTCATGGCAGGGTTTGCTTTCTCTACGTGGATCGTCAGTTCACGGCCCGAATCGGTTGATTCGTCGATCAGGTCTTTCAGCAGTGCCGTCCCCATCCCTTTTCCCCTGAACTCCGGGAGTATGGCAATATCCATAATCCTGATCTCTTTTTCCCGTTCATCGAGATAGAGCCGACCCACGCTCTGCCCATCACGTTCGATGACCATGAACTCGCAGTTGGGATAATTGGCGCGGTACTGGCTGTCCTGTGCGTTGAACTGCATGTCGATAAGCCCTTTTTTCTGGTCATCCGTCAGGCCGGGGTGTCCCATAATATCGGGCCGCGTGGCCGTGAAGACTTCCCTCAGGAAGGCTTCATCGTCCCCGCCCGTGGGGCGCAGGCTTAGCCCTGCTTCCCTGCTGTTAGCCAATTCTCCCTTCATCGCCTCTTTTCCCCGTTAGCTTCTGGGGGGATAGAGTCCCTCTATGGCGATAATGAAGTTCAGTGCCAGAGATGGTTGCATGTTGTTGTGGTTCTGAGAACCCCCGGCAGTGCTGAGCATGTTCGTACTCATTCCGGTGGCGGCTGATCCATCTCCGTAAATTTCCTTTCCTCCCCAAATGTTGCCCGTAGGGTCTGACTTCATGGAACGAGAGGCGCTTGCCGTCGCTTTCAATGAATGGCTGTGGGAGGGCATCTGGTCCAGTGAAATAGATGCATCTGTAAGCCCCCCCGCCTGCCCGAGGTATTTTGGGGTAAGGCCCGGTTGGCTCCCCGAACTCATCGGTGCGCGTCCTTGCAGGTTCGGCAGGGCGAAGGTGGTCCTGCCGTCGCCTCCGTAGGTGATGCCTATGATAGAGTACAGGGCCGTTTGTTCACTGATGTTAAGCATCGTTCCGTCGCAGAAGGCCCAGTCCCTCGGTGCAAAGTTGCCTCCGAATATGCTGATCTGGCCGATAAATGGTTCTGACATTGTTTTTGCCTCCTTTCTTTATTGCCGTGACGGGTAGATTCCGTTCAGGCATATGATGAAGTTTATTACCAAATAGGGCTGCATGTTGTAGTGAGCCGCTGTTCCGCCCGCGTCTTCTATGCATCCCGCCGCCATGGTGGCGTCCGGTGACTGGGTCATGTAAATTCCGGCAGATGCGGTCACGTTACCCGGAGGCGATGTTTCTGACGCCGCCGTGCCGGAACCCTGCAACTGGTGCGTGTGGCTGGGCAGGTTGGGTGTGGAGAGTTGTACCTGCTCTACACCGGCTTTCTGGCCCATGGTGTAATTCGACGTGCCGGGACTTTGCCCCTGGTCGACCGGTATGCGTGCGCAGAGGTTGGGCAGGCCGAAGTTCGATCTCCCGTCGCCGCCGTAGTATATGCCGAGCAGCGAGAAGAGGGCTTGATTACTGCTGATGCTGAGAAGGGCTCCGTTGCAAAAACTCCAGTACCTCGGAGCGAATGTTCCTGCGAACATCCTGATTTCTCCAATATATGGATCAGACATTTTTTTGCCTCCTTAATTTCTTGATGGATATGCGCCCGAGGTGGCGATAATGAAATTGACCACCTGTAAAGGCATAAGATTGTAATGGGCCTGGTTGCTTCCCTGTGCTACCACCGCCTCGGCGGACATGGGTTTCAGGTTAGTTGCAGGGCCGTAATTGTCGTTCACTGTCACTGCCAGCATCTTCCCTGTGGGGTTTTTCTCGCTTGCGCCGACGGTGTCGCCCTGTACGGTGTGGGTGTGGTTCGGTATCTGGTTCGTTGAGACCGTTGCCGCTTCGGAGCCAAATTGATGTCCCTGGGGGATTGATGAACTCCTGTGGATCGGCGTCCGCCCTCTCAGGTCGGGCAGGGCGAAGGTTAATCTCCCGTCGCCGCCGTACATCGTGCCGAGAAGCGAGTAGAGTGCCTGGTTCTGGTTGATGGGAAGAATCGCTCCGTTGCAGTAAGCGTAGCCTTGAGGTGCAAAACTAAAGCCTGTCATGGTTATGAATCCTAGATATGGGTCTGCCATTTGCTTTTTTCTCCTTTCAGTTTTGAGTAGTAATTAAACTAATTAGGCCCTGCCTTATTAGGGTTCCTCCTTTTTTACCTCCTTATGCGTTGTTTTGGTTCGTGGTGCTTGCCAAGTTGAAGCTTGTTATTCAACACAAAAATGGATTTAAAAACAAGAAAAAAATGAAAAATTATGTAAAAGAGCAATATATGTCGCCTAAAGAGCAATATATGTCGCCTTTCGAACTTTTTTATAATAAGGCTAATGATGTCGTGACTACCTAATGCTTCCTAATAAATCAATAAATTTAGGAGAGGGAAGTAAAGGCGCTTTTAAATGAAATATCTAGTGTAAATAGTTTTAAAAAAAAGTTTCAAAAAGCATGATAATTTTGTTGCAGCTTACATGGCAATGCTGTTATATTTTCTACTCCTGCTCTTTAGTAAAGAGAGTCAGGCTTTTGCCGGTTATCTTCACTTTGTTTGTTAAACGCTTTAACAGAGGTCCAGACGTTACAACGCCGGATATTCCGGCCAGTTCTAAATGCCAAATCTTAATGACAAAATCAGGAGGGTTGAGATGAGAGAAAAAAAGAGTTCTACAGAAAAATTTTCCTGTCTGAAAGAAAAGGGTGCGGCCACCGGGTGGTTTGACGGGCGGAATCTTCCGGCCCGGGCGGGGCTTTTCATTTCTCTCTTCATCTTCTCTCTTCTTCTCTCTCTTGTGCCGGTGCAAAGTGCAGAAGCGGTATCTCCCCTTTGTGCGGCTGGATACGATGATCAATTCGAACATATCAGTAATGTACAGATAAGAGGCGCCAGCAATTCCGCTGACACGGGCGGCATTACGAATACGGGTTATTCGGATTATTACGATGCCTTTCTGCCCTTCACTACCGTCTATGCAGGCGAGACACACTCGATGTCCGTTACTGTGACGGGTTCCCCCGATTTAAACTATGAGCAACACGTCCAGGTATGGCTCGACGCCAACCAGAACAACGTGCTCGATACCGGTGAAAAGCATTATCTCGATTTTAAAAACTTCGCCACTTCGCCTCAAACCATCACAGGCAACATTACAATCCCGGCCGGCGCTACGCTCGGAATTACCACCATGCGTGTCGTACTAAATTCAGAAAACGCTGGGGCAGGACAAAGTTTCCAGATCGCCTGTTACAATGCTCCCGCCGGTGAACCTGGTGAAGTGGAAGACTATCGGATGCGGGTAAAGGCCCTGCCTTCCTCCAACACCGCCCCTGCCGTGGGTGGCGCCAGTGCCGGTCAGACGGTGTTTGATAATTCTACCTCTTCACTCTTCTCGTCACTCACCATTGCCGACGCCGATGGGAACAATGTGACCACGACTGTAACGCTCGATACAAATGCCAAGGGTGTTTTTACTGCGGCGTCACTCGCTGCCTCAGGTTTTACCGGTACCGGCCCCTATAGCCTCGCTTCGGCGACGGTGGTAAACGCCCAAATAGCCATTCGTCTGTTGGTGTTCGATCCCGCAGATAACCGGGTTGCCGTGGGTAACACGGAAACAACGACCTTTACAGTCGGAGTAAATGATGGAACTGTCACTACGAACAATACAACAACGACGGCTGTTTCTACTTCTGTAAACGATACGCCCACCGATATCACTTTAGACAGTTCTTCCGCTGTTCAGAGCGGTGGCGTCAACGCCGCCGTAGGGAGCGCCACAACGACCGATGCCGATACGGGTGAGACCCATACCTACAGTCTCGTAGCCGGAACGGGCAGTTCTGACAATACGTTCTTTAATATCAGTGGTTCAGACCTAAGAGCCAATAACAGCAGTTCCATGTTTGGCAACTATTCCGTCCGCGTACAGACCGACGACAGCAACACGAGCGGCACTTTTCAAAAGGCCTTTACGATTACCGTTGCTGACGACGTGTCACCAGTCGTTTCATCCGTCTCTGTTCCCGCATTCAGCACCTACACAACGGGGGAGAACCTTGACTTCACCGTTAATACCTCTGAAGCCGTTACCGTCGATACCAGTGGTGGAACGCCCACACTGGCACTGACTATCGGCGCCACAGGAAAAACAGCCAGTTACCTTAGTGGTTCAGGAACAACGGCCCTGGTCTTCCGTTACACCGTTGAATCCGGCCTGGAAGATACCGACGGTATTGCCCTCGGCGCTTCGGTCTCACTGAATTCCGGCACTATGAAGGATGGTGTTGGTAACGACCTGACAACGACGCTCAACTCTGTGGGTGCCCTGGGTTCCGTATTGGTGGATAGTATCGTGCCAACGGTCTCCAGTGTTTCGGTGCCTTCAAATGCTACTTATGTTGCCACAAACAATCTCGACTTTACCGTTAATACCTCTGAAGCCGTTACTGTCGATACCAGTGGTGGCACGCCCACACTGGCACTGACTATCGGCGCCACAGGAAAAACAGCCAGTTACCTTAGTGGTTCAGGAACAACGGCCCTGGTCTTCCGTTACACCGTTGAATCCGGTCTGGAAGACACCGACGGTATCGCCCTCGGCGGCTCGGTCTCACTGAATTCCGGCACCATGAAGGATGGTGCAGGTAACAACCTGACAAC
>CBDVDA010000046.1:0-23281 GCA_965372635.1 uncultured bacterium
AAGACCATCCCGCGTACGACATTTTATGGTAGGGTTATACATAGTCGGGGTGAGAGTATTACAACCTCCAGCCACTGCGTCCCGAAAGCTTAAAGAACAAATTTTTAAAGGTCTTTAGGTGAGAACATTTATCCTGCTAAATGTTTGTTTAATCTGTACTTTCTGCGTTTGTCTGCGTCTTACTGCCGTTTTCAGGATTATCCATTTGTTACAGGTTAAAGGGAAGGATGCAATGGAACCCCGCTGGACGGGGTAAAAGCTACTTCTTTTCTCCTGCTGAAGGCGGCTTCCTGAACCTCCGCCGCCTCTTCTTTTTCACCGACCTTTTCTCCCTCTCGCTTTCTACCACTCCTCCCGTTTCGAGAAACTTTTCCCACCATTGAAGGAGTTCACCCCCATTGCCCTCGATTTTAGCCTTCATGGAAAAATACCGGAAGGAGTCGCCAAAATTGGGGTTCCGCCGCCATGTGTGAGGCCGCTTCCCCCGCGTCTGGGGAAAGCGCTGCTCGCCGTAAAGGATCGCCTTGATAGACTCCACGTCCCGCTTCGGGAGGGATATCCTGTCGCGCACCTGCTCGACGATCTCCTTTGCCGCCGCGAAGGTGACGGGAAAACGGCCCCCCGCCTTTTCCTGCAACTCCTCCGCCCGCGCCATGATGGGGCCGGACAGCAGGATGGCGAAGAGAAGCGCAGGCGTGATCTTCCGCCCCTCCCTCAGTTCGTCCTCAATCCACTGGAGCGCCTTCCCCGTAAAGGTGTGGGGGTAGGTCTCCTCCTCTACGCTCAGCCAGTTCTCCACCTCGGGAAAGAGGACGCCGAAGAGGCCTGTACTCCGCATCAACTGGTAGCCCCGTTCCGACTCTTCCGAAATCCAGAGTTTCTGTAGTTCCTCGTAGAGCCGCGCCGAGTGCGACTTCAGGATTTCTTCTTTTAGAGAGGTGATGGGCGAAAGAGAATCGGCGTCGATGGTGAAACCGAGCTTGGCGGCAAATCTCACCGCTCTTAGCATCCGCACCGGGTCCTCCCGGTAGCGGGTCTCGGGGTCGCCGATGAGGCGGAGCCGTCCCGCCTCCAGGTCTTTCAGGCCCCCTGCATAATCGATAATGGAGAAATCGGCAATGTTGTAGAAAAGGGCGTTGACGGTAAAGTCCCGCCGGAAGGCGTCCTCTTCGGGCGAACCCCAGACGTTATCCCGGAGGATGAGGCCGTCATCCGACTGAAGCCGCCCCTCGACAGGCAGCTCGGGCCTTCTCCGGGGTCTTCGACCCTTTCTATTTTCGCCTTCTTCCGGCTCCTCTTCTGAAAGGTTCTCTTCCGCCACCGGTTCGGGCGCGACTTCCGGTTCCGCCTCAACCGTCTCTTCGGTTGCCTCCCCCGCAGGGGGCTGGAGTGCCCGGAAGGTGGCCACCTCGATAATCTCCCCCTGGAAGCGGACATGGGCGATTCGAAAGCGCCGTCCAATGAGAAAGGCGTTCCTAAAGACCTTTTTCACCTCTTCAGGGGTGGCATTGGTGACCACATCGAAATCCTTCGGCTCCCGTCCGAGGAGGAGATCGCGCACCCCGCCGCCAGCGAGATAAACGGTGTAGCCGTGGCGGTGGAGACGCCTTAGAACTTTCAGTGCATTTTCACTGATTAGCTTTCTTGAAATGGGGTGTTTAGAGCGGGGGATAACAAGGGGCTCGATGGGGCTGTTGCCAGGGGACTGCGGATTAATAACCGGGCACCTCCTGCCCCATATCCTGCCTGCCGAGAAGCTGGACCTTTATAGCGGAATTTTTCGGAAATTCGCCCCCTGAATCGGGGAGGATGATGAGTGAGTTCGCCCTCGACATGGAGAGGAGGATGCCGCTCCCCTGGCTTCCGGCGGAGGCAACTTCATAGCGACCATTATTGAATGAGATGATCCCCCGCACGAAATTCTTCCGACCCTTCTTGCTGGAAAGGGATCCCGTCAGGACCGCCTCCACCACGGGACGGTAGGGTTTCAGATGTCCTGCCATAGCCCGGATAAGGGGACGCGCGAATTGTTCAAAAGAAACCATTGTGGAGACAGGGTTTCCCGGCAGGCCGAAGACGGGCGCATCCCCCTTCCGCCCAAAGGCGAGCGGGTGACCGGGACGCATATTGACCCGCCAGAATTTGATCTCCACGCCGAGGTCCTGGAGCACCTCCTTCACGTAATCGTGGTAGCCCATGGAGACGCCGCCTGAGGTGACCACTACGTCCGCCTTCAGCGCGGCAGCCAGTTTTTCCTTCAATTCGTCCTTACTGTCCCTCGCAATACCGAGGAGTAACGGAATGCCTCCCGCCTCCTTCACTTGGGCGGCAAGGGCGTAGCCGTTGGAGTTGGTAATCTTCTCCTCGTCCGGTTCGTCGTCGAGATCGCGGATTTCATCCCCAGTAACGAGGATAGCCACGGTGGGCCGCCTGTAGACGGAAACGACCGGCATGCCCATGAGGGCGAGCATACCCACTTCGGCAGGGCCGATAAGCAGTCCCGGCTCAAAGACGAGATCGCCTGCCAAAACGTTTTCTCCCTTAAGACGGATGTCTTGCCCCTTCTTACCGGCGGCGTAGATGACAATCTCTTCACCCCGCGATTTGTTCGTATCCTCCACACGGATCACCGTATCGGCCCCTTTAGGGATAGGTGCGCCGGTCATAATGCTCGTCGCCTCCCCCGTGCCGATGGCGGACCCGGAGAGATCGCCAGCCCGGATGTTCTCTACCACCTTCAGCGTAACAGGCTTTTCCTTCGACGCGCCCTCTACGTCCTCCCAGCGGACGGCAAAACCGTCCATGGCGGAATTGTCTGTGGGGGGATGAAAGATCGGACTCGTCACCGACCCGGCGAGCACGCGCCCATCCGCCGCTGTAATGGCTATCTTCTCGGCAGCCATAAGGGGAACCTCGGCCATGACGATCTCAAGCGCCTCTTCTACGGTTCTCACTTTTTTGCCTCATTTATTTTTGCGTTGACCTTCACGCGAGAGATATTACCCTATTTTCAGCGGTCGGGCAACCTCTAAGGCAGGCAGAAGGATTTGCAAAAGGAAATTGTTTGCGCTATATTCTCACAAAGGTTGAAACTTTCCTGCCCAATAACAATCTATAATGGGGAAAGAAGGGACCCTCTCTTTTTCGATCATCTAAAAAACAATAAAACTGCAAGGAGGAAGAAATGGTAAAAAATAGTATCACTGCACTAACGCTGTTGCTCTCACTGGCCGTCTTTGGATCGCCTGCATTTGCCGAAATGGGAGGTAAGGAACCCGGCAAGGTGTGCGACAAGATCGGCACGAAAGAGTGCGACATGCTGAAGAAAAAAGACTGCGACCACAAACGGGATGACTGCGACACGTGGCGCTATAAGAAGGGCGACCATCGCCACGGAAAAGGCGGCTTCGACATCCTGAAGATCGCTGAGGAGATTGGCCTTTCAGGTAAGCAGGTGAAGCAAATAAAGGGAATCAAGTCGGGCCACGAAAAGAAGATGATTATGCTGAAAGCGGAGATCGACGTGCTGGAACTGGAACTTTCGGACCTCCATCGAGATTACAGCACCGATGCCGCCGCCTACGGCAAGAAGGTGAGAGAACTGTTTGCAAAAATGGGGGACAAGAAGATCGCCTATTTCCAAATGAAGAAGGAAATCAGCGGCGTCATGACGGAAAAGCAGCGGGATAAAATCAGGGACTATTTCAAGAAGAAATACAAGAAGAAATAGCCCTCATAACCAACAAGTTAAAGGCCCCGTCCGGACGTTCACCGGACGGGGCTTTTTTGTTTGAATGAAAGAGAGTCCGAAAATAAAAAACCCTACTCACAAAATACTCATCTCTGGCTATTGATAATACTCACCGCCTTCCTGTCTAATACATAGGGTAAATTCATCTTGTATGATTCTGCTATTCAAATTCCCATTTAAAGAAAAAGAAATATCCAAGGAAGTGAACGTGCTGTCATTTCTCATTGAAGAAGACGACCCAACCTTAGTCAAGATGTACAAGCATATAATCGAGTTACATTTTACATTACTAAAGATGCTGAGATCATTTGCGTTCCTAACGGAAAAGAGGCGTTGAATAAGGAGAGAGAGAACCCTCGGCCATACTTTCCGATGTCGATATGCCCGTCATGGATGGGATAGAATTCCATCAGGCGCTAAAAAAGGAATTGCCCTTTTTGGCCCGTTTGCACCTAAATCCTGCAATCCTCTATAGAGTCGATCGAAAACGTCTGTTCATTGACAGCAGATCAACATCATGTCAACTACCGGCCTGCTTTATCCCCGGAGTTGGTGCAATGTTCGTTAATAAGTGGCTGTAAATCCTGTTTCGATGCCAAAGGATGCTTTAAATTCAGCATTAAGACGCACCTGACCATCGGTTTTTTTATCAACCTCTGTTTTTCACAGGAACAGCTTCTACAGGGAAGTTGACAGCTATATTCGCTCCCACTCCAGCCACTCTCCGGTAAAAAGGCGCTGTTTCCACGAAAAACAACTTTCACTCCCGTGCGCATATGGACCATGCACTCCTTCATAAACTCGACCACACCATTGCTGCCGTCGGCAAGGCCCTCCATAAATCGTGAGTCTTTTGCCCGTTATCTCTACTTTTACTTTCGGCTGTTTTTTCTTTCTCGACTGTGCTATTTTCTTCATACATCAGCCTTCGGCTGAAACGCTTTCACCCACGGGCTCACGCCCGTGGTCCTCAGCGTTATTTTCGATGGAAAAGGTGAATCTCCTTTCTGGGCTTTCTTCGCCGTTAACCTGTTGGAAATTATACCTTTTCACTTTCTCATTGCAATCTGCGTTAAGCTTACTTGCAGGATTTAGGTCGCAAGTTTTTATAGGGTTTTGTCCGTGTATATCTGTGGCAAAAAAGAGGTTTTAAGATGAAGGAAGATATCTGGACGGAGCTGTCTGTCACGCTTTCCGAAACGCTCCTCTCCGCCGTGGAGCGGGAACTGGAACAGCTTGGCTCGGTGGGAACCGTCTCCGATACGCTTGCCGAAAAGCCGGGTGAACCGGCGAAGACTCCTCGTTTGCGGGGCTATTTGCCGGGTGGACGGGAAACGAACGTAGAGACGATTCGCTCCTTCGAAGCCTTCGCGGCGTCGCTCCGGGACCTCTTCCCAACCGAGACGGTGGGGGAGGTGGAGACGCAGGTGACAACGCCGAACGACTGGCAGAAGTGGCGGGATTTTTTCAAGGTGACCGCCGTTTCTAAGCGAGTGGTAATCCGGCCGAGCTGGGAGGTCTATAGGCCGAAGGGGGACGAGGTGGTTGTCGAGATCGACCCCGGCATGGCCTTCGGCACCGGCACCCACGAGAGCACCCGCATGTGTTTGAAGCTCCTCGATTCAGTGATCAAAGGGGAAGAAACTGTTCTTGACGTTGGGTCCGGGTCGGGCATCCTCGCCATCGCTGCGGCGAAGCTCGGAGCGCGCAGAGTCTTCGGCATCGATATTCACGTTGATTCGGTTAGGGTGGCGAATGAGAATCTTTTACTTAATGGTGTCGAAGACACTGTTGCCGTGGCGGTTACGCCGATTGAGGAGATTGGAGAAAAATACGACATCGTCGTTGCCAATATCCTCGCCGAAGACCTGATTGAGATGAAGACCGCACTTGCTAACAGACTGGAAACAAAAGGGAAGTTGATTCTTTCCGGGATCCTGACTGTAAAGGCTACTGCCGTCATCGCCGCCTACGAGGAGGAGGGATTACAAGTGGTTGACGAAATCAGGGAGGGGGAGTGGAGCGCACTCCTCATTGGCCAATGAACTGCCGCGTGCCTGTAGAACCGTCCGAGGTTGCCGCAGGAAAGTCGGGCGAGATTATCCTTCGGGATGAGCGCGCTCGCTATATCGTCAAGGTCCTCCGTCTTCGCGAGGGGGAGCGGATCACCCTCTTTGATGGCACGGGGACGGAATATGACTGTAACATATCGGAATTAAAGGGGAAGTCCGTCCGGCTGTGTATTGAAGAAACGGTCATGGCTGACCGCGAATCACCCCTTTCGATTATCCTCTGCCAGGCGCTCCCCAAGGGAAAGAAGATGGACCTCGTTCTCCAAAAGGGGACCGAACTCGGCGTGAGCCGCTTTGTTCCTTTTATCTCCTCCCGGTCGGTCTCTCGGCCCGAGGGAGGGGAGGAAAAGGCAGTACGATGGGAGAAGATTGCCTTTGAGGCGTCGAGGCAGTGCGGGCGGCACCAAACCCCTGCCATTGAGACGATCGTCGGTTTTGAGGCTCTTATCGATGACCTGGCGGCAGACAGCAAGAGCCTAAAGCTCATCCCCTGGGAGGGGACGGAGGACCAGGGGCTACATTCCCTGGCTGATCGGCAGGTCTCGAAGGTAATTCTTCTCATCGGCCCCGAAGGGGGGTTCAGCGAGGAAGAGGTGGACCGGGCGAAGGAAGCCGGTTTTATCCCCATCACCCTCGGCAAGCGGCTGCTGCGCACTGAAACGGCGGGCATCGCCGCCGTCAGCATCCTCCAGTACCTCTGGGGGGATATCTAAGTCCTTTTATTGATTTGACAAATGATAGTGTTGGGGTTTTAATTAGAGGAGTTGTTGAATTAAGGTTATGTTCTTATACGAATTGAGGTCGTAAATGTTGCCAAAGGTACCCCTTAAGCTTGATAGAAAAGTAAAGCTCTGGCGTTACATGGATTTACCTAAACTTATATCTATTTTTGAAGATAGATTAATTTATTTTCAACCACCTTCTAACTTTAACGACCCATTTGAAGGAATATTCCACGTTGATTCTGATGAGGAAATTTACGAAGAGATCCTCAAGATAATCAGTACCTATAACAAAGATGAACTTGAAAAAGCTTTTGGGTCAAAAATCATAGAGAAATGGGGTTCAGTCGATAATTTTTTTGATGGTCTTAGCAAAAAAATCCCAGAATTGTCATTGGTGTGTTGTTGGCACATAAGTGAGTCCGAATCTGAAGCAATGTGGCAAATTTATTCAGAATCAAACCGTGGTGTTGCAATCACAACTACTGTTGGTAAATTACACGATATCCTACCAGAAGGTTTAGGCGATGTATATCCGATAAACTATATTGATTACGAAAAAGCAAACAAATCATTGACACGCTATAATTCAATTTTTTACAAAAGAAAGTCATTTGAATATGAAGCAGAAGCCCGCGCCTTCTTTATAGATTTTGATCAATTTAATTTGTTATCAAAGAAAAAAAGAAAAATTAAAGGCAAGCCATTACATTGCGACCCAGAAAACTTTATTGATCAAATTATAATTAGCCCACTAGCTGAACCTTGGTATTTTGAGCTTATAAAAAAAATAAGAGATCGATATGGGTATAATATTCCAATCGAGTCGCCAGAAATTAATAACGTTCCTAAATATCTGACAAAAGAATAAAATATAGTAGAAGGTTTTCAAGAACTCCTGATTTCATAACCGAGGCTTTTTACTTGCCTGCCGCGCCCTATCTTCTATAATTGACCTATGAGGTCGATTCATCCACTCCGGTTTTATTTTTCCATCTATCTTATCTCCACGGCGTCGCTCACCTACGAGATCGGGTTGACGCGGCTCTTTTCCCTCGCCCAGGGGTACCACTTCGCCTTCATGGTGATCAGTATTGCTCTCCTCGGCCTCGGTGCGGGCGGGGCGTTTCTCATGGCGGGGCGGGGTGGCTGGAAAGACCTGTCGGGCAGCCTGTCGCTTCTCTCCAGCCTCTACTCCCTCTTTGCGCTCCTCGCCTACATTGTGGCCAACCGTTTCCTCTTTGACCCCGTGAGGGCCGCCTGGAGCGGATTCGAGTTTGCCAAGATATTTATCCAGTACATTCTCCTCGCCGTTCCTTTTGCCTTTGCCGGGATGATCATCGCCGGAGCGATCCGGGGGAGAACGGAGCGGGTCCATCGGATTTACCTTGCCGATATGACCGGCGCGGCCACGGGATGCCTTCTCATCCTGCTTATCCTCTCACACACGGGAGGGGAGGGGGCGGTGCGGGCGGCGGTGCTCCTTGGGCTTGCCGCGTCCCTCCTCTTCGGCTTCCCGGCGTCCACAAAAGGGAAGGCGGTTGCGGCAGCGGTTTTCCTGCTTACCCTCATCATCGGGTTCGGCATCCACGGAACGCTCCGGGTTAAGATGTCGCCCTACAAGCCACTCCCGGCGGCGCTCAACTTCCCCGGCGGAAAACTCATGGAAACGCTCTACTCCCCTTCGGGACAATTGGATATCATCGACAGCCCCGCCGTTCGTGCTGCACCCGGTATTGGTCTTGGTTACGAAAAGCTTCTACCGGCGCAGAGGGGCTTCACCATCAACGGCGGCGGGCTTTCCACGGTGACCGACCGGCGGGGCGACCTCGCTTTTTTAACCCGCCTCCCCTCGGCGCTTGCCTACCGTCTCAAGCCGGGTGCGGAGGTCTTCGTTGTCGATCCTGGGGGCGGGATGGAACTCCTCTCGGCCCTTGAAAACGGTGCGAAATCGGTAACGGGGTCGGAAAGGAGCGGCGTCATCATAGAGGCGATGAGGGGGGAGTTCCTCCCCTTTTCTGGAAACCTTTATAGCGACCTCGGAATCATGAAAGGTGCGGCGCGGAACCTGCTTCCTCTATCTGGCCGCCGCTACGACCTGATAACGCTCCCCCTTACCGATACTCTCGGGGCAGGCTCTTCGGGGATACGGGGGCTACAGGAGGACTACGGTCTCACCGCCGAGGCGATTGCCAACTATCTCGGCCATCTTAAAGAAGGGGGGTATCTGGCATCGAGCCTCTACCTCCTGCCTCCGCCGAGGACGGAGTTGAAACTCCTCTCCACAGTTGTGGAGGCTCTGAAACAGAGCGGGGTGGAGGCCGCCGGTGAGCGGATTATGGCCATCAGAAGCTGGGGTGTGCTCGTCCTGCTCGTCAAAAAAGGGGTCATAACGGGGGATGACGTAAGGTTGCTGAACCACTTTTGTGAGGCCGAAGGCTTCGATCCCGTCTGGTATCCGGGGATGGAAGAGTCGGCGGCGAACCAATTCAACCGCTTTGAAGAGCCACTTTATTACAGGGCTTTTAAAAACCTGCTCGATCCGGCGAGCAGGCCCACCTTTCTGGAAAACTATCTTTTCAATCTGGACGCCGCCACGGACGAGCGCCCCTTCTTCGGGCAGACCTTTCGGCTCACCCGAATGAAAGAGACCTTCGAGAACGTGGGGCGAAAATGGGGAATCCTTATCGAGGGAGGATATCTCCTCCCCTGGATTTTTATCCAGTCGGTCCTGGCGAGCGTCCTGCTGATATTCGTCCCCTACCTTCTCTTTAGAAAAGGAGGTGAAGCTTCCGTCTCATTGCTGCCTACAGGGGTTTACTTTGCCGCCATCGGCATCGGCTTCATGTTTCTAGAAATCGCACTCATCCAGCGACTTATCCCTCTTCTCGGAGAGGCTGTCTACGCCTTTTCGGCCGTCCTCTTTTCTCTCCTCCTCGCCACAGGGATGGGGAGTTGGTTGGCGGGGAGCCTTCGGTTAGTTCAAAGGCGGGGAGCTAGTTACCTCTTGATTCTTCCCCTCATGATTCTTCTCTACGCTCCCCTCCTCGGTCCAGTGTCAGAGACGCTTGCCGGGTTTTCACTCACAAGCCGCTATGTTACCGTATTTTTAATGCTATTTCCGCTAGGTATGGTGATGGGGTTCCCCTTCCCGACGGGGATGGCACTTCTCGCAGAAAGAGACGAGCGGCTTATTCCCCTCGCCTGGTGCATCAACGGCTGCTTCTCCGTTGTAAGTTCCGTGGCGGCCATGATGGTAGCTCTGGTGGCGGGGTTTTCGAGCCTATTTGTTCTGGCGGCGGTTTGCTATTTGATTGCCTTTGGTGCCATGGTTTTGTTTAAGCGGTGAGAGGGAGATCGCTTTAAGTGGCATCACATGACTCCCTCTCCCCTGGTGGGAGAGGGTTGGGGTGAGGGGGCCTAGCTGAGATCACCCCTACCTTGATCCTCCCCCCTCAGGGGAGGAGATGGTATCGGCGAGCTTTACTCTTGCGCCTTGCCGGTCATGGGGACGAAGACGACGCCAGAGATATGCTGGACCTCGGACTTGCCGCCCCGTTTGGTGATGAGCGTGAGGGTCTGGTAGTAGGTGGTGCTGCCGAGGGGGATGATGAGGCGGCCGCCTTCTTTCAACTGTTTAAGCAGGGGCGGCGGGATGTGGTTGGCCGCGGCGGTGACGATGATGGCATCAAAGGGCCCCTCCTCCTCCCAGCCGTAGTAGCCGTCGGCCGCTTTGACTTTTACTCCCTTATAACCGAGTTTCTTCAAGCGCGTCTTTGCCGAGGTGGCCAGCTTTTCGATGATCTCCATGGTGCGGACCTCCATCCCCATCTCGGCGAGAACCGCCGCCTGGTAGGCCGATCCGGTTCCAATTTCAAGCACTCGCTCACCCCCTTTCAGTGCGAGCTTCTCAGACATGAGTCCCACGATGTAGGGCTGGGAGATGGTCTGGCCGTGCCCGATGGGAAGCGGGTGATCTGAATAGGCGACGAACCTCGATATCTTCGGCACGAAGAGATGGCGCTTTACCGTTCGCATGGCGTCCAACACCTTTTTATCCTTTATTCCCCGGCCTGCGATATCCTTTTCCACCATCCGCATGCGGGTCTTGAAAAAGGAGTCGATCTCCTCTGCATGGATGGGGGCGGGAAAGAGGGTTAGAAGGATAAGGAAAAGTGGGCTGTATTTCATTTTCTACTTGCCTCCTTTTCGACAAGACGCTGTTCCCTTCTTGCCGTCGCCTTCTCTATCCGCTGCCTGTCCTCTTCCGTTTCCGGGATAAGGGGTGGTATCCCGACGGGGAGTCCTTCCTCGTCGAGGGCGACGAAGGTGAGGAAGGCCGATGCCGTGTGGCGCACCTCTTCGGTGAGCAGGTTTTCCGCCTCCACCCGCACGCCCACTTCCATAGAGGTTCTCCCCGCAAGGTTGAGACTCGCCTTGAGGGTGAGGAGGTCGCCCACATAGACGGGATTGTGGAAGACGAGCCGGTCGATGGAGAGGGTGACCACGTTGGTCCTGGCATGTTTGACGGCTACGACGCTCGCCGTATTGTCGATATGCTTCATGATCACCCCACCGTGGACGTTCCCTGCGGGGTTGGCATCCTGGGGCTGCATGACGTGGGAGTGGACCACCCGGCTTTCACTTACCTTTTTGCCCTTCATACGCCTTAGCCTTTCACCTTTTGACTTAAGGGCGCCTCTAATAATTCATGGATGGCATCCAAGAGTTTAAAAAAGCCAACTTCTGCGTTAAAAATTTGGCAAATAAACCGGCTATTCACCATAATTTTCGCCTTGAATTTGACTTTTTTAATTCACTTAGCTGCTCACCCAGAATTAATAGAGATACCCTTAATGTTAATTATAGCACAGGGAGAAGGGATGTCAAAAGGGATGACCCGCGCGAGCCCTTATGGTATGCTGTTTTCCGCAATAAATGAGAGAGGGCGGGTATGACAAAAAAGATGTATCATATCGATCTCGATGAGGCGGTCATTGAGGGAGCGAAGATCGTTCTCATGCCGGGAGACCCTTTTCGGGTGGAGGCGATTGCCAAAGAGGTAGCTGAAACCTATGGGAGTACAGCGAAAAAACTCGCCTGGCACCGGGAGTACTGCACCTGGTTGGCGAAGGTGGAGGGGGAAACGGTGCTTGTTACTTCCAGCGGGATCGGCGGTCCTTCAACGGCAATCGGGGTGGAGGAGTTGGCGCGGCTCGGCGTGAAGACCTTCGTTCGCGTCGGTACGACGGGCGCTATACAGGACGACATTAAAATCGGCGAAGTGATCATATCAACAGGCGCCGTCCGGCTCGAAGGAGCATCGAAGGATTACGCCCCCATCGAATATCCCGCCGTGGCGGACCACGGCGTCGTTTCGGCCCTTATCGAAGGCGCTGAGAAGGCGGGCATCGATTACCGCACCGGCATTACCGCCTCGTCGGACACCTTCTATCCCGGCGAAGAGCGAAGCGACACTTATTCGGGCTACATCCTCCGGCGGCTACAGGGTCTCACAGAGGAGCTTGCCCGCATTAATGTTCTCAACTACGAGATGGAAGCGGCCACGCTCTTTACCATGACCTCCGCCATGGGACTAAAAGGGGGGTGCCTTACGGGAGTGATCAACGTGCGGGGAGTGGACGGGGAAAAGGTGACGGAAGGGGCCCTTGTGGTGGGAGAGAGAAACCTCATCCGTGTGGCCGCATCGGCGCTGGAATTTTTGGTAAAACGTGATTAAATTACAGGAAAAGGTTAAAAAAACCGACGGGCGGGTTTTAAGATGATCGTTGAATGTCCCTCCTGCGGCGTCCGGGGGAGCTATAATAAAGAGAAGGCTGATGTGCTTCATTGCAACCGGTGCGGCACAACATTTTCGCTCTCCGAAGCGGAGTTGCCGGATCACGGCCTGTCGGCGCGGGTCTGGCGGGTTAAGGGAGAGAAAGGCCCTCCTGTCTCCCTTCGGGTGCTCAGGTACCGGTTGAAGACAGGCAGCCTTTTGCCGGAAAAGCTGATATCATCCGACGGCGAAGAGTGGACACCTGTCTTTTCCCATCCCATGATTGTCAATGCCACGGGGGAATTTCAAGCCCCTTCTCAAAATCAAGACGAACCACCCTTTCATCTCCACATCCCCTCCGATGAAAGGGCGCATCCCCCGACAATAGATGAGGTAACGGTTGAGGCGGCGAGTGCCACACCGGAACCGGTATCTCCGGGAACGGAAATCCCCCCCGAATTTTTGGAAACAGTCCCGCCGGTGACGAAGAAATCAACGGGGAAAAGGGGCAAAAGAGTGAAGAAAGCGCTCGTGGGTTTCGGCTTCGCCTCTTTCGCTGTTGTTGCCTCTGCGGCCTTCTTCTTCCCTCTTTCGGAAAGCCTGGAAAATCTGAAAATGGAAAACGGTCGCCTGACGCAGAGGAACGTTAACCTGAAAAAGGAGTTAACCGGTGCGAAGAGCAAGATAGGGGAGATGGAAAAACGGCTCACCGAACTGGATACCGAATTTGAAAGGGTTCGAAGTTCGAGTGAAGAATTCTTAAAGGCCAAGACGATCCTTGAGGATATTAAGGCGAGTATTGACAGCCACAAGATCTACCTCGTCATCAGCCTCGCTGAAAACAGGCTCTACGTAAAGATCGGGACAAAAACGGTGAAAAGGTACACCGTCTCCACGGGGAAGGGGCGCACCATCCTGAAATCGACGGGAAAGCCTTACAACTTCCTCACACCCCGAGGCAAGATGGTGATCGAGAAAAAGGAGCGCAACCCTGTCTGGTTCAAGCCAGACTGGGCCTGGCTGGAAACGGGGGCGCCTCTGCCGGTCAACCTCTCTATCCAGGAGCGGGTCGTCAAGGGCGCACTCGGTAAATACCGCCTTAAAATGGGGCGTGGATACGCCATCCACGGAACGGAGAGCGGTAACATTAATGGAAAAAAGGAGACCCACGGTTGCATCCGTGTCGCCCGGAAGGATTTAAAAGCGCTTTACAAAATGGTGAAATCGGGGACAGAAGTTTATATTTATTAAGTTTCTAAAGGAGCCGTTATGGCAATAAGCGGAAACCCGCACAAGCTGGCCATGGACATTGCCGTCGGCTATACGAACGTAACTCTGGCGACGCTGAAGAAGTATACCCCCTCCGATCTCAAGGTCATCAACGTGAACCTGACCATCGTCACCCGCGAGCTTAGGCAGGAGCAGATTCCGCTGGAGGACGTCATGGCTTTGAAGAAGCGGAACATGAAGCTCCAGCGTGTCAACCAGGCGCTCACCGTGATCCGCATGTACTGCAAGAAAAAGCGGATTGTCATTTAGTTTTCAATTAACCATGGAAATCTCCGCCCTCTAGACGGGGTCAGAGTTAATCGGCTATGCTATAAGAATTCTTCTTTTCTTTGACGGCCAAAGAATAAGAAGCAAAAGAAAGGCCGCCCAAAAACTTGGCCGATGGCTTCCCTCGCTCAGCAGTCGCCTGAGGCGATCACAAAAACTCGCTTCGCTCAGACAGTTTGTGACCTTCTTCCTCATGCAAATGCTTCACTCGGCTGCGTTTTAAAGGGAGGGAAAGTCAGACCCTTTTTGGGTCAAAACAAAGGCTGACAAGGTGTTAAAAGACCCCCGGGGGGGGGTTAAGTATTCCTTTTTTATAATGTTTTTTGTAGAATGTAAGCTTTTTTCTTTTTTTATTATTGAGGAGGCACTATGAACCGGATTCTCATCACTTTCTGTTCCGACTTTTCACTCATGGACGTCAAGTCGATCCTTGATCGGTCGGACTGTGAGAACCTGACCGTCACCAACGGGGCCGACGCCCTCTACCAGCTCAAAAAATTCAAGCCCAACCTCATTTTTGTCGGCCAGCGCCTGCCGGACATGAAAGTAACCGAGCTTTGCCGGCAGATTAAGGAGACGCCCGGCTTCGGCGATATTCCCATTATTGGCATTACCGGTCCTGACGGGGAAGGGGAGAGAAACCAAACCGGCTGCAAAGATTGCGAAGACCTTCTCGACACCCCCATCGACAAGGTCGAACTTTTCAAGACCATCAAGAAATACATCTCCATCATCGAGAGGCAGTTCCCGAGAGCGCCCATCTGCAAGCCGGTCAAATATTATTACAAAAAGCTGGAATACCAGGGGCTTCTCTTCGTGGTGGGCGAGGGGGGCGCTTTCATCATCGGTGAGCATGCCCTCCCTGCAAAGACCCCGATTCGGATGAAGTTCCATATCTCAGCCAAGGAGTCAGAACCTATCGAGGTGGAGGCGGAGGTAAAGTGGAATTTTTCCGGTGAGAAGGTCTGCCCCCAGCTTCTGTTCAAGGCGAACAGCATGGGCCTCCGGTTTACGAAGATCAGGCAGGAAGACAAGAAGACGATTGTCGGGTACGTAAACAAGTACCTGCGTATTTACGAAAAGTAATCCCTTCCGGGGGGAACTGAAAAGGAGACGAACGGTGCAGGTTACTATTTTAATCGTAGACGATTCGGAATTCTTCCTCATGCTTCTAAAGTCGCTCCTCGACCGGAGCGGCTGCAAGGTCCTCACCGCCACCACCGGGGACGAGGCACGTAAAATGGTCCTCAAGGAAAAACCTTCCCTCATCCTGCTCGACCAGAATCTCTCCGACATGAAAGGCCATGACCTTTGCAGGGAGATAAAGAAGACCCCTACGTCAAAGGATACCAGCGTAATTATGATTTCCGCTTCGCATCGGCAAGAGGACATTGATCTCTGCCGTGCTGCCGGCTGCGAAGCCTATGTGAAGAAGCCGATTGACAAGGAAAACCTGCTGAAAGTAATCACCCGCATCCTCCCCGTCGCCGGGCGGCGTTACCCGAGGGCCCCCATTTGCGAAGGTATCCGCTATTTTCATAACGACGTGGACTATGCGGGCCATATCCACGTCATCAGCCAGGGGGGCGCTTTTATCATGGGGGAAAAGATGTTCCCGCCGAATGACATCCTGAGGCTCGACTTTTCCATCAGCAATATCCACGACACCCTCAGCGTGAAGGGGCGGGTCGTCTGGAACTTCGATACGAAGGAGAAATTCCCCCAGCTTCTCGCCACAGCGCAGGGGATGGGGATTGAGTTTACCGAGATCGGCGAGGATGCTAAGAACGCCATTATCAAATATATCCACCTCGGCAACTTCCTTGTTTGACAGCCCCTCTTTTTGAATTAACCACAGAGTCACGGAGTCACAGAGAAACAACATCTTGTTTCATCTCTTCTAATATTTGTTTACCTCCGTGTCTCTGTGCCTCAGTGGGTAGGGAGCTTTTTTAACTTTTTTACGAATGACTCCAAAATAATTTGAAACCTTTCCTCCGGCTATTCATCTTAATCCCCAAAAATACGGGAGGAATTTTTAACCATGAATATTGACAGTCATCTCAAAGTAGCGCAGTGGCACGTAGAACAGGCAAGGCTCCATTCGGCAAATGACGACCACAAATGCGGTTGCCCGGCAAACGAGCACGACCAGAAGGCAATCGACGCCGTCGAGGCGGGACTGCTCAGCGTCAAAGAAGAGGCGGCCTGCGCCCTTTGAGCTAGTTGACAATTAGAACTGAAAAAGCCCGCCTGAAAAGGCGGGCTTTTTTTGTGGCTCTTGTGGTGGAAGACCTACTCCGTCGGTGCCGTATGTGCCGGGAGCGACTCTTCGGAGATCATCTTCCAAAGAAGTGCCGCCATGGCGCGGGAGACGATGATAGTGTGGTTGTTCCTGAGTTTGACCTGGGCGAGCCGCATGTCTCTTTCAACAGCGGAGCTCCCTGTCAGGTTGAAAATGACGTCAACTTTTTCCTGTAGTTCGGTAATTTGGCTCACGTCTCTGAAGATTCGTATCCCCTTCTGCCGGGCAAAAAGGAGGCCCGGTGAATCGGTGTTGGTTTCGATAACCGCAACGATCACGATGCCACGGTTTTCGAATTCATACAGTTTCTCTATGAAGGTGCTGCCTACCCGTCCGAGGCCGATAATGGCAACGTTGACTTTATCATTATCCATGGCTGTCCTCCCTATGCTGGTTTTGCAGCAGTATATAATCTGGAGCCAGAAGGTTCAATTGAAAAATGAATCACCACCACTCCTCTCCTGAGTCATCCTGAGCCCTTCGACAAAGCCTGTCCTGAGTTTGTCGAAGGATGAGGAGGAATTGAGAGGGGTTTTGCCTATCCTGCCAGCTCTCCTTTTTTCTTTCATTACTAAAATACTTTGCAAAGGCTGGTTTTGAGGTATAGAATAAGGGCCAACGTCGGGGTGGGTTTAATCCTTTTTAAAGAGCTTTTATCTCTAACGGAAAACTCAAAAGCCCGAACCGGTAATACACCGGAACGGGCTTTTTTAAACAAAATGATAATTTGACAGTCTACGGAATTATTACAATTATTACATTGAGAGAGGAGGATAATATGCATTGGGAAAAGAAGGCAGGCAAATGGGGGGTTTTATCTCTCCTGTTGTTTTGTTTAATCGTCACAGGTTTCACCTGCACGGCATCTGCAGGTGAACTGGTAGGAGCGGAGGGGGTAATATCGGGGATAGACAAAATTTTGTCCGCCGAAAAAGAAAAAAACAAAAGCGGCGAAGACGAAGCCGTCGAGAAACTCCAAAAAGATGTAGAAAACTTTAAACTTTCCAGATCTTCCATGAAACCCGGCAAGGCGGTTTCCCGCTGGCTTGAACTGTATGACAGGTTTTGGAACCTTCCCCCGGCTGCAACTCAGAAGATGATGCGGTTCGGCAGGCGGGGCGGGGCGGAATTTGGCCTGGAGGCGCTTCTTTCTGCCGTCCCCCCGCCGGATACGTGGAAGCGTCTCAAAAAGCAGGTGCTCGACAGGCAAAAATCTAAAAAAGGTTTGCAGGAAGCGGGCCTCCGGTTAATGGTTTACTATCTGACCGGAGACAGGGAGAACCTTAAAAAGTCGCTCGAAGCGTTTAAGACCGATGCGTTGCTTGGCCGCCAGGAGGCGACCTATTTGCTCGATAGCCTGAAGGTGGATGATTTCCTTGAGGATGACGGGAAGAAGACAAAATCGATTGTTGAAAAATTCAATACCTACCTTGATGATTTCGCAACCGAAAGACCTTCGGGAACTATTACGGTTCAGATGCCCGACTTGCTGGCACTCAGCGATAAAAAGAAGGCAACGGAACTTATCGTAAAAGCCCTCGGAATCCCCGGCCTCCGCCTGAATGTCCCTTCGGGCGGTGAAACCCTGGCGCTTGCCAAGAGTTTGATTAAAGCCCACGCCGATAAACTGATAGAGCCGCACTGGAACCTGGTGACCGAACCGGGTGACTGGGAACTCTATGAAATCATGGTTAAACGCTTTCCAGAAAAAAAGAAGGATGAAAAAGGCTCCGATATTTTCCTCAATACGCCGGGTTATCGAAGGAGTTATGGAACGCACGCCGATGACAGGCGCCTGGCAAAAATCAAATACCTCCTCGGCTTGATTTCCGAAAATCGTATCAAGGAAGCCACCACCCTGGCTGACGACATGACTGCGACGGATTTCACGGGGCGCAATTTTAAAGCAACCTGGCAATCATTTGAAAAGATGCGTTATGCAGATGAATTAATAGAATTCTGCAAGGCTACGCTGAAAAAACATCCCGAACTTCCGCTCTGGAACCAGTGCGGTGTTATCGCATCGGCGGGCAAAAAAGGGGGCGACCTTCTGAGGGTAATTACGGAGCT
This sequence comes from uncultured bacterium, assembly GCA_965372635.1. Taxonomy (GTDB): domain Bacteria; phylum Desulfobacterota; class JADFVX01; order JADFVX01; family JADFVX01; genus CBDVDA01. Next base: position 18,257 of record CBDVDA010000046.1, read on the forward strand.
CGCTGAAAGAGAGGCGCTGAACCCCGATTCCAGATTGGGAATACTGGAGCGGAAGGTTGACCTCCTTCTGGCGATGGATGAGGTCGATAAGGCAACGGCCCTGCTCCGCAAGCTGGTTAACTATAAAGCCGACAAGGCATCTCCGCAGACGAAATTTGCCATGGCGTCGGTAAAGATCGGCCTGGCCTCCCGGATGATTGTTCTCGGTGATCTCCTGGAACGTCCGAAGCTGATGAAGGAAGGCGAAGAAAAATTCAATAAACTGAAGGCAGAGTTCGATCAGCCGATGGGCAACATTGACTATAGGGGTTTTAAGAAATCTCCCCTGAAGAAGCTTGTCGATTCCCGTCTTAAGAAAAAGGATTATGCCGGTGCGGAAAAAATCATTATACAAGCGATGGAATCGGCTGTTAAAGAATCATCAAAGTCAGGCATGTCCGTCACAATGAGGTTATTAAGAGGTGGCGGGCCAATTCGCGAACTGCTGATCGAATTGGCGACCATTTATGATAAAGCCGGGCGGCATGACGAAGTACTGGCCCTGCTCGAAAAGGCGCCCTGGTGGGGGGTGTCCGATCTCATAAATATTGTAGATGAGCAGCGTTCGTTAACCCCCATTGTGGCACGGGCATTGCGCACGGCAGGCCGGGAAAAAGAAGCCGTAGAAATATTGAAAAATCACCTGTATGGTTATCCCGAAGATGACGATGTCTATATGGAACTCGTTACCGTCCCGGAGCCTTCATTAAAGGACTGGCTCGACAAACTCCACCTTCGCGACAGATTCGAAGAACGCCCCCTCATCTGGAAAGCCGTTATTTTAATGGAAGAGGGTAACCTGGATGAGGCTGAAGAAACGGTCAGGCGGGCGCTGAAGATCGATCCGACGGATGGAAAACAAAAAGGGGAGAACCGGGTTCGCGGTTATGCCGTTCTGGGGGAGATATTGAAATTGAAGGGAAATAAGAAAGATGCGGCCTTTTTCAAGGGGGTAGTCGAGGCCGTGAGGATTGCCCAGAAGGGGGACAAGTTTGCCGATGCCGGACTGCTGAAGAGAAGCCTCAAGCTCTACGAAGAAGCGTCCGATCTCTTTGCCGATGCTTACTGCATCCAGTGGCGGATGGCCGAAAAGCTCTCGGCCATGGGCGACATCAAAGGGGCGCGGAAACATTATGAAATCGCCTTCCGGAGAATGCCCGAGCAGTTCGGGAGGGTGGCGAGCGTCTGTTTTGGCTGCCAGGGGGTCTTTACGCACCAAGAAAGCCGGAGCGCTGCAGAAAGAATATTGACGGAATTGTCGCAAACTTCCCCCGAAAAACCCCAGGTCCACTTCCTGCTGGGGGAGTTGAGAACGGCACAGGGGCGGAAGATAGAGGCGTTCCGGCATTTTAAAATGGCCGCCGAACTCGACCATGATTACCTCGATGCCTGGAAGAAAGCGTATAAGCTCAGTTCCGAGGCTTTCGTATCGAAGGCCGAGATGGAAGATATCGTTCTCAATATGGTAAAACTCGACCCCATGAACCGTCACACGTCTCTCTATCAAATCGACACGCATGATCTGAAATCTGTCTGGGAAATCTATGAAAAGAACTTCGATCCCGCTTTTAAAATTCCGGAAAAACTCCTGGAGCTTAAAGCGAGTAAGGAAAAAATGAAAGGTTTTATAAAGGAGCTTGGTGAAGAGATGGCCTACTATATGAGTGACCGTACCCAGTACCGCAGAAGAAGAGCCATTCCTGAACCGGGCCATGCCGTTGCAAGAAATTCCTTTATACAGAGTTTGATGCGGTTTGTTATGAATAGCGGGGGCGGGATGATGCATTAGCATTAAAATTATTTACAAAGGCCGGTTTTGGGGTATAGAATAGGGGCCAACGTCGGGGTGGGCCTGACCCGTTGGTAAAGATGTTCTGACGGGGGACCAATCAACATTGAGCGAATCTTCAAAAGCCCGAACCGGCGAAACGGTTGCGGGCTTTTTATTTGTAGAAGTCAGATGTTAAATTTTTTCCGTCTAGGACTTTAATAATATTAGGAGAATGTTATAATTGCGTTATGGTAGATATTACCCTAGAGAATTTAGATAGTTTGTTGACCAAGCTTTTGCCTGGCCTCGTTCTTGAGGAAAAGGTAAAGCCCTCTGGACAGCGTGTCGTTTTTTATTGTCATTTTTCTGGTGAAGCAGCAAATCCTGAATATGTTAAATGGAGCAAAGTCGTTTTAAAGGCAAGCCAAGAGTTGAACCCAACTCAAATAGCATACTTGCAAAAAGAGATTGATATATTGAACAATCTAAAATCTCATTTTTACCCTAAACTACATTATAACAACGTGTTTACTGAAGACCCTGATACTGAAGAAAAATTCTCAAGCAGATTATTTATAACGATAGAAGAGCGTATCGATGCCGTACCTTTATCTGCTTGTAAAGATAGATTTTCAACTGAAAAGAGTGTCATCGATCTTCTGATTAAATTTGTGGTTGCACTGAATATGCTGTGGCAACATGACAAACGAATAGTACACCGTGATTTGAAACCCGACAACATATTGATTAAAGAAAATGGGGATGTTGTGATCATTGATTTAGGAATTATGCGGGAGGAAGGCGCTGCAGGTTTAACGCAAACCTTTGCACCATGGGGGCCGTGTTCGCCCCCATATGCCAGTCCAGAACAAGCAAGAAATGACAAAAGAAATATTTCATTTAAAAGTGATTTCTTCTCATTAGGTATTATCGCCTACGAATTAATCGCAACCTCTAATCCATTTATTACAAGACCTAAAATAAGTGGCCCAGAAGTATTACATAACGTGATTCACTTAGAGCCACCATCATTAGAAGAGTTAGGTAAAGCATCTGGACCTTTTTCGAGGCTTTTAGAGAAAATGATGGCCAAAGAACCGTACCAACGGTTTAGAACTGTTGATTCATTAATGAACAACTTACTTGAAATCCAGGAGGTGCTTTAATGAGCATAAAAGTTTTGCACCAATGTGGTCATATTACAAAGTGGAATATCGAGTCTTTTGAAGAGGATCGTTGTGGAGACGGTTTAATTTTAAGCCCTGTGCATTGCACTATTTCACAAATTGACAAGTTAAATCAATCAATCAAGGATAGAGCTTTATTTGATCCTCAATATTATTTGCCAAACTCACAGAAAGCCAAATTGAAGACGTACCCTTTTTTCCCTGAAACAATTGCTAATGGTTTTTCTACTCAAGACTTCCCGTTGAGTGCGCTGGAATCAGCAAAACAATGTTTAGACTTTCAAATAGAGCAGGGTTTTGAAAATATAATCATACCAGCAAGGTATTTTGACCAGATGGACCCTGATTATACATCAAAACAAGACATATATACTGTTCACCCATTTTTGAAAAAAATAAATGAAATGGGTATAGAAAAAGATGCTTTTCTAACGTTACCGTTGACATCTCATATGGTTGAAAACGAGACGTATCGCACTCAAATATTGAACTGGGCAACAAGCTTTCCTGAAATTAAGGGTGTCTATGTGATTGCAGCACATGAGCGAGACAGAAAACAAATTCATTCAAAAGAATTTTTGACGGCTTATTTAGATTTTCTGGTGGACCTTAGAAATGCTGATTTACAATTAATCATCGGGTATTCAAACACCGAAAGTCTAATTTACAGTTTAATTGGAGACAGTACTTTAACTTTTGGAACTTTTGAAAATACACGTATGTTTTCTGTGGATAAATTTATTGTGTCTGATGAAGAGCGTCGCGGACCACAAGCTAGAATCTATTTGCCGGGGCTGTACAACTGGGTTCAAATTGGCCAAGCAAAACAAATAAAAAGCGACATGCCTGAACTATGGGAAGAAATATATCGGCCAACAGAATATAGCGAAAAGGCGCTTGCCGCTTTAGCTGAACCAACATTTAATCAGCCAGACTTGTATAAACATCACTTCATTTGTTTTTATGAGCAAATTAGTGAATTGAGTGCCATGAATATTACAGAAAGGTATGAAAAATTGAGACGGGATTTTAAGATAGCACTAGAAATATATGAACGTATAGAAAGAGCACGTTTTGACTTCGAGAAGCATGGTGCTGGAACCCACCTTCAGTACTGGTTAGACACAATAAATCATTATTATGCTAAGCATTTAAAGTCATGAATCTAGCAGCAATTTCTGAATTTGCTTGCCAAACTTTTTGCGGTGATCTGGGGGAGGCTGGGAACGGATCAAAGTGGGTGATAATGTGTCCTGTTCCTGCGAGTGATGCCAGTCCAACATTTAAACGTTGAAACTTCTTGATGTTCGCCAGAGCAGGGTTAATTCTACCGTGATCTAAGATAACCCAAGATTGATTTGCATAATCTAAATATCGGTAAGCCTGCGACAAGGCTCTTTTCCAGTCGTACAGTTTAGCTTCGATAGCATATATTTTGTTTACGACGGGAATTGGTTGCCGAATCTTCGTCCATAACCTTTTAGCCTTTTTTTCTTTACAAAAATCTAATTCGGCATATTGTCTCAATGCCTGCAAGGCGCGCTTTTCTGTAACACCTGCCGCATCAGCAAATAGTTCAACCGAAAAAGTTTGCCTATATGGTATTCGGTGTAGCGCATAAGCCCAACGCGACGGAACTTCGCCAATCATGGTATTTGCTTTCCAATCTTTCCGCTTCTCAAACAATACAATATCAGCTATTCCGTTTGAGCAATCAAACTCCTTTAAGTAGCCAGTTGTACACGGTTTTTTTCTGTTATTTAGCAGAGCCTCAAAAAGGTTGACTAAACTTGCTTCAGAAGTAAATCGTTTTTTTGTATTTATAGAGGGGGATGCACTGTCTAGCACGCAATTGCTGGACTCAGCAAAGGCGGGTATCTGATGTGAAAATTTTATATGCGTAAGGAGCATTTTTTATATAAGAATATTCAGTGATTTAAACGGTTAGGAATTTAATCACTTATAAGTAAATCTTCACTAGTGTCCGGTTAATAATTGAATAAATTCAACTGGTTACAGGTAGAGCCA
>CBDVDA010000047.1:0-22758 GCA_965372635.1 uncultured bacterium
TATCCCCGGCATCGGCCCGGCGAAGAAGAAGGCACTTCTTAGGCATTTCGGGAGCCTGAAAAAAATCCGACTAGCTTCTACCGAAGAACTCCTCGTTGTGAAGGGGATGACGCGTGAGCTAGCCGAGGTGTTGAAGGCGAGTCTGAGAAAGGGCGGCAGCCCCGATTGATTGCTTGAAAAGCGTGGCAGGGGAGGGTATTATAAGCGGCCATCAAGAAACCTGAAACAACTCAGCGTTGTCCGGTTAGAAAATTGCATTCCCTGATAACTCCCTCCCTTTCAAGGGGAGGGCTGGGGTGGGGATGGGTTTTCTCGGAAGTTGCGGTGCAAAAACCACCCATCCCCCTCCTAACCTCCCCCTTGAAAGGGGAGGAATAAAGACTGCAAAAACCTAACCGGAGAACACTTTTTTAGGATAAGCGAGGAGAGACTATGGCATACGAAAGAGAGCGCGAAACGGCCTTCCGGGCCGTGAGGCAGGCGGGGCTGCTCAGCCGGAAGATACAGGCCGAACTGGTGGAAGAGGAGACCCTTGTCAAGAGGGATAGAAGTCCCGTTACGGTGGCCGATTACGCCGCCCAGGCGGTGGTCTGCCGGATTATAGGCGATGCCTTCCCTGGCATCGCAATCGTGGGGGAGGAGGATGCTTCAGACCTCTCGGCCCCGGAAAATAGAGACCTCCTCGAAAAGCTGGCCCACTTTGTGGGCGGGGTAATCCCCGGTGCAACGCCCGAAGAGGTCTGCCAATGGATAGACCGGGGGAAGGGGGCTGCCGAGGGACGCTTCTGGACCCTCGATCCCATCGACGGGACGAAGGGCTTTATCCGGGGGGACCAGTATGCCGTGGCCCTCGCGCTTATTGAAGAGGGCGAGGTGAAAGTGGGCCTGCTCGCCTGTCCCAATCTCCCCTTTTTGGCGGAAAGTGAAGGGGAGAGAGGCGTTGTCTTTGCTGCGGTAAAGGGCGAGGGGACGGCTATGTCTCCTCTTGACGGGGGCGAAGAAAAGAGACTTACCGTCTCGTCTGTAACCGATTTTTCCGGGGTGAAGATGGCGGAAGGTGTTGAGGCCGGGCATTCCGACCATAAAGGACAGTCTGCCCTGGCTGAGAACCTCGGCATCGAGAAGCCGTCGGTGAGGATGGATTCGCAGGCCAAGTACGGCGCTGTGGCAAGGGGGGAGGCGGAGATCTATATCCGCATGCCGTCGCCGAAAATGCCCGACTACCGGGAGAAAATCTGGGACCATGCGGCGGGTCTCCTCGTAGTGGAAGAGGCGGGCGGCAAGGTGACGGACATCTTCGGCAAAAAGCTCGATTTCACAAAGGGAAAAAAGCTTATCGATAATCGGGGCGTGCTCGTAACGAATGGGCCGCTTCATGAGAAGGTCGTTGATGCTATTTCTAAAGCGGGGAAGCTGTAATCTGCCGAGAAGCGGCAAAAAAACTATGGACTTGCAGGGGGATTTGTACTATTATTGCCAGTCGAATATTTAAAGTTTTCAGGTTGAATCGGGGCGTAGCGCAGCCTGGTAGCGCACCTGGCTGGGGGTCAGGTGGTCGGAGGTTCGAATCCTCTCGCCCCGACCAATTTTTTCTATCTCTTTTGCCTTTCAAGTCACCGGGTGAATAATCCTTGAATATCCTTGTTACCAACGACGACGGCATCCACTCCGAGGGGCTGGTTGCCCTTGCCGATAGCTTAAAACACCTTGGCGAGGTCTTCGTTGTCGCCCCCGACAGGGAGCGGAGCGCCGCAGGGCATTCGCTCACCCTTTATCACCCCCTCCGTGTGGAGGAGATGGGTGAAAACCGTTTTGCCATCGACGGAACGCCGACGGACTGCGTCAACCTCGCCGTGAACGGCCTTCTCGACGTTCGGCCCGACATGGTCGTTTCGGGGATCAATAAGGGAGCCAACATGGGAGACGACATTACCTATTCGGGGACCGTGGCGGCTGCCATGGAAGGGACGCTCCTCGGCATCCCCTCCGTTGCCGTCTCGCTCGACGCGAAATCGGATTTTAAGTTTGGCGCGGCGGCGGACTTCGCCTGTCGCGCCGTTTCCCGTGTGATGGAAGAGGGGCTTCCGAAAGACACGCTGCTAAACATAAACGTTCCGAATGTTGAGAAAAAAGATATTCCGGGCTGGAAGATTACCCGGCAGGGGAAGAGGGTCTACGGCGACGCCGTTGTGGAGAAGACCGATCCGAGGGGACGGCGTTATTTCTGGATCGGCGGCGACGATCTCGGGTTCGAGCATATCGACAATTCCGACTTCGATGCCCTCTCAGAAAATTATATCTCCGTTACCCCCCTTCACCTCGACCTGACGAACTTCGCTTCCATGGAAGCGATCAGGCCCTGGAGGTTTTGAGGCGGTGATCGATCACAGGCGGTCGTCGCGCCGGATGGTGGAAACCTATATCCGGCCAGCCGGTGTGAGTGACGCCCGTGTGATGGAGGCGATGATCGAGGTGCCGAGGCATCTCTTCGTGGAAGAGGCCCTTTACGGCATCGCCTATGGCGACCATGCCCTTCCTATTGGCGAGGGGCAGAGCATTTCGAGGCCCTACATTGTGGCGAAGATGTCGGAGGCTTTGGGCCTTTCCGGGGCGGAGCGTGTTCTCGAAGTGGGGGGTGGGTCGGGCTACCAGTCGGCCATCCTCTCCCGGCTTGCCGCAGAGGTCTTTACGGTGGAACGGCTTACATCGATTGGGGTAAAGGCGAGGAAGATACTCCATACGCTGAAGTGTTATAACGTGCTTTACAAGGTGGGCGACGGTTCGCTCGGGTGGCGTGACAAGGCCCCCTTCGATGCCGTCCTTTCGGCGGCGGCGGCGCCGAAAGCGCCCGAAGAACTGCTCGATCAACTGAAAGATGGCGGGAAGCTGGTGCTCCCCATCGGGGCCGAAGGGCGGCAGCGCCTCATGCGCTATGTAAAACAGGGAGAAGGTTTCACGGAAGAAGATCTCGGCGTTTGCGAGTTTGTCCCCCTTATCGGGGAACAGGGATGGAAGGAGTCGGAATTTAGTGATTAGAAAAACCTACGACTGGGTGCTGCAGTGGGCCCACTCCCCTTACGGTGCGCCGGCCCTGTTTGTTCTCGCCTTTGCAGAGTCCTCATTTTTCCCGGTGCCTCCCGATGTTCTCTTAATTGCACTCGCTTTATCTATGCCTTCAAAGGCATTTTATTTTGCATTAATATGTTCGGTGGGATCGGTCCTCGGCGGTATTGCAGGGTATGGAATCGGTTGGGGACTCTGGGAGGTGGTGCAGGGCTTCTTTTTTGATTATGTGCCGGGCTTCTCCCATCATGCCTTTGATAAAATAAAAAGCAAGTACGAACTTTATAATTTCTGGCTCGTCTTTACAGCAGGTTTTACCCCGATTCCTTATAAGATCATTACCGTTTCAGCGGGGGTATTCAAAATCAATTTCCCTGTTTTCGTTTTGGCCTCTGCCCTTAGCCGTGCAGCCCGTTTCTTTATCGTTGCGGGGCTGATCTACAAATATGGCAAGCCGATGAAAGGCTTCATCGACCGTTATTTCGGCCTGCTTACCATCGCTTTTACGATCTTGCTGGTGGGTGGCTTCGTGCTGATTAAGGTGGTCCTCCATTGAGGAAGGAAAGAGATTGAAAAAGCTGTTTTTCATTTTTGCTGTTTTACTGTTTTTCGCCGCCTGCGGTTCGGGATACGGTATCTACCATCGGGTCGGGCCGGGCGAAACCTTCGAAAGCATCTGCTCCGCCTACGGCGTGCGCCCCGAAACGGTGGCTCGTTTGAACAACGTTAAAGACCGGTCGGCCGTGGAGATGGGGGACGCCCTCTATATTCCGGGAGCGGAGCGGCAGGTGAGCGCCAAGGCGGGGAGATACTCCGCCCCGTCGGAAACTTCGTCTCCTTCTTCTCTTAAGCCGACGACCAAAAAGTCACGTCCCTCAAAGAGAGTTAAAAGGAAGAAACCGATGCTCCCGCCGAAGAAGGGGGTCTTTATCTGGCCCCTCAAAGGAGGCGTGGTCTCCAAATTCGGCAGCCGGAACGGCGAACTCCATGACGGCATCGATCTCGGCGCCGATATTGGCGCTCCTGTGGCCGCAGCGGCGGCAGGGCGGGTCATCTACAGCGGCAGTGAGATCAAGGGGTATGGCAACCTGGTAATCATCAAACATGAGGGGACCTACTCTACCGTCTATGCCCATAACAGCAAAAATACCGTGAAAAAAGGGGAATTCGTCAAGGCGGGCGATGTGATTGCACTGGTGGGGAACAGTGGCCGGAGCAGCACGCCTGCCCTTCATTTCGAGATCAGGGACGGAAAAAAGGCGAGGGACCCCCTCCTCTTTCTAAAATAAAAATAATCCGGAGGACTATCATGGAACAGTTAAAGAATATCATCAGGGATGTGCCCGATTTCCCTAAAGAGGGGATCGTCTTCAAGGACATTACGACCCTGCTAAGCGACGCCAAATCCTTTCAGCGGGTGGTGGACCTCATGGCGCACCGCTATATCGACAAGGAAATCGACCTCGTTCTCGGCGTGGAGGCGAGGGGGTTTATTATGGGTTCGGCCCTCGCCTACAAGCTCGGCAAGGGGGTTATACTGGTGAGGAAGCCGGGGAAGCTCCCCTACAAGACCTACAGCGCTTCCTACGAACTGGAGTATGGTACCGATGAACTTCACATCCATCAGGACGCCATCAAGAAGGGGCAGAAGATCCTCATTGCCGATGACCTGCTTGCCACGGGGGGGACGGTAATGGCCGTTATCGAACTGGTCGAAAAAATGGGCGGCGAGATCGTGGAGTGCGCCTTCATGACGGAGCTTGAATTCCTGAAGGGCCGCGAGAAATTGCTCCCCCACGAGACCTTCTCCCTGCTCAAGTTTTAGGGCTGCGGGCCGCACAACCTGTTGACAACAGGGTCATCTTGTGTTAAAAATAACCTCTTTTCAGTCACGCATTTTGGCCTCTCCTCAGGGTGTACGATGGAGGAGAGTTTTTATGGTGAGTGTAGCTCAGTCGGTAGAGCACAGGATTGTGGCTCCTGAGGTCGCGGGTTCAAGACCCGTCACTCACCCCATTTAAATATTCCGGCGGGTCTTCTTCTGGCCGCCTCATAGAGTGGCCGGTATTTGATCCTCGGTTCGTTTCGTCAGGAAATAAAGGGTTTGCGATTTCTTCGCAGGCCCTTTTCCTTTTTAACGTTCGGACAGTTCTTCCCCGCTATGAAAAGATTTCACAAGACCTTTCATTGTCACGTCAAATGACCTTTGTCGAGCAAGATGCGCCAAATTTTTACAAAAACTGTCCAGGTGGGCAGTAGACATACAAGAGGGGAAAGGGTATTTTTACCGGAAATAATTTCTTTGATGGGTGATTTATGCTGGAGGATAGGGGAGAAGCGGGTAAAAAGGAACAGCTCTTGCAATTAACCTCTTCTGAGTATGGAGGAGAGACAGATATGGATGATGTGAAATTTTCTGCTACGGAGATGGAGATCCTTCGCTGGGTTCAGGAAGGGAAGAGCAACGCCGAGATTGCCATTATTATCGGCAAGTCGAAGTGGGCCGTCAAATACCACCTGTCGAACATCATGAAAAAGCTCGACGTTTCCAGCCGGACACAGGCGGTGAGCCAGGCCATCGGCCAAGGGATACTGAACCCGCTTAACGGCGAGAGTGGCTCAAAAAGGAAAAAAGCGGTCCAAGTGGGAATCGTCGGGTGCGGCAAGGGGGGGGCTGCCATCATGGAGATTTTAAAGGAAAACCCTTCCCTTAACATCGCCTGCGTTGTCGAAAAAGATCCTAAGGCCTCAGGACTCTCCGTTGCAAATGAACTGAATGTTCCCGTCGTAAATGACTTTCACAAACTTTTCAAGCAGAAGCTGGACGTGATTATCAATCTCACCGGTTCAAAAAAGGTGCGAGCGGAAATCGAGAAGCTGAAAGACGACGACACGGAAGTGATGGGCGGCATCTCCGCCATGCTTATGTGGCAGTTGGCCGACGAACGGCGGAAACGGACCGAGGACAAAAAGAAGGTGCTCCGCGAGCACGAGGCGCTCTATCATCTCGGCCTGATTATCGAAAATATAGACAGCATGAAGGACGCCGGGTATGCTGTCGTGGATTACGCCACAAAACTGCTGAACATGCCTGCCGGTTCCCTGGTGATCTATGACGAGAAAAATGAAGAGATGCGCCTTGTGGCGAGCAAGGGTTTAAGCAAGGCGCTTACGCAGAACGACCGCTGGAGCCTCCGAAAGGGAGGGCTCACGAGCAAGGTCTTTAACTCCTCGGGACCGCTCTTTATCCCCGATCTGAAGGAGGCGGACTACGTCAGTACCCGCCTGTTGAAAGAGGGCGTCTGTTCTCTCCTTGCGACGCCGCTTGTTGCGGAAGGAAAGATCGTGGGGATTCTCTATGTGAATGATTTCAAAAAGCGTCTGGTAAGGGCAGAGGACATCTCCATATTCTCTATTATCTCCGTCTATGCCGCCATGACCATCGAGCGGGTGAAGTCCATCGAAGATATGCGGATGCTTAGTATTATTGACGGACTGACCAACCTCTACAACCACCGGCATGTAATGGAACAACTACAGAAGGAGCATAACCGGGCGGAGAGGCACAAAAGCAAATTCTCCGTCATCATGCTCGATATAGACAAATTCAAGCCTTATAACGACAAGTTCGGCCACATGGAAGGAAACAAGGTTCTGAAAGGCGTGGCCGGAATTTTCAAGGATGTATCTCGCGTTACCGACATTGTTGGGCGTTTCGGCGGCGAGGAGTTTTGCATTATTGCGCCGGAACTGGACAGGAACGCCGCCACAGAATTTGCAAACAGGATTGTCCGGGAAGTGGAGAAGCATAAATTCCCGAACCGGAAAATTACCATCAGCGGCGGGGTGGCTACCTACCCGGATGACGGTATAACTCCAACGGCGTTGATGGAAAAGGCGGACGATTATCTCTACGTTGCCAAGAGGACGGGGCGAAATCGTGTATGCTCTGCTCTTTCGGCAAGTGATGAACTTTGCGCCAAGAAAAAGTAATCTGCACGGAAACGCAACAAAGGGAGTTTTTATGACAGGGCAAAGAGAAAGCGAAAGAGTTACTTACAGGAGAAAGGTGATTTTCGGGCCTTCCGACTCTCCCGGCTGTCTCGGCTATGCAAACGACCTGTCGGCGACGGGTATTTTTATCATGACTTCCAAAACCTTTTCCTTGGGAACGGTGCTTTCCCTCGTGATAAACGATGATGGGAAGATATCGAAAAGTAAAGGGATCGTTACGTGGCTAATGTCGGATGGCGATCAATTTGGCAGGGATGCACGCTCCGGTCTGGGTGTCCGGTTCCTGGAAATGAGCAACGGTCTGAAGAATTCATACCACCAACTCCATGCGGCATAATCTTCTCCGCGTTATTTCGATTTATCTGCCGTAGAAACTTTTTTAAGGAAATTGATTCTGAAGGGCCGTCCGTTTTGGGACGGCCCTTTTTGCGCTAATAATGGCTCTTAACTCTCTTGTTTCAACGTGAAAACTGCCCACCTGGGCAGTTGACGGGGATAATGGTGGCTGACATAATGACTGCTATCAATCATAAAAGATGAAGAGAGGGCAAAAAATGAGTGCAGAAAAAAATAAGAAGGTGTTGGTCGTTTCTGAAAATAAGAGCTATGGTAATCTTCTCTATTGCCTCTGTATCAGCCAGGGGTTGGAGACGGAATGTGTTGATTCACTTTCCGGCGCTCTCGATCAGGAGAGGGGCGGCTCTTTAAGCCATGAGGTGGTGATCTACGATGTTCCTTTAAGCCAGGAAACAAACCCGAACCTCTGCAACGCCCTGCTGGCGGCGAAGGGAATTGACGAAACGTCCCGTATCTTTCTCACGCCCATGAGTGTGCAGTGCGAAGATTGCAAGCGTTTTACCGAAGGCAATTGCATGAGCATTAAAAAGCCCTTTTCATCAAAGGCGCTTGTTAGCAAGGTGAAAGACTTTATCGCTGTAGCGCCCTCCTCTGTCTGCTGATCAATTCTCTCTCTTTTTCAAGGGGAAGGGACGGAGAGGGCGGGGAGAGGATACAAACATTTTACGCCAACCGTTGTTCGCTAGCCGCCGCAGAATTTTTTCCCATTCAATATTTCATTGTCAGTAAAACAAGCGAACTTCTATGACTTAAACTTGCTATTGCCAAATAGCTTTTAATATGGAATCATGCTAATTGAAGCATAAAATCAAATTCATTCAAAATGTATGACATCGTAATAGTAGAAGACAATAATCTGGTCGCAACCTTGCTGAGAGATTATTTAATAGATTCTCAAATGCGGGTGTTGTCAATCTTCAATACGGCTGAAGATGCACTTGAAAAAATTCCACAGCTAAAAGTCCCTCCCCAAATTATCCTCATGGATATTTGTCTCCCCGGCATGTCGGGGATTGATTTAACAAAGCTGATAAAAGAAAAGTATCCATCAATCGAAGTCATCATCCAGTCGGTCATGGAAGATGACGACTCCATTATGGAAGCGATAAAGGTTGGAGCTACCGGATATGTCCTGAAGGCATCACGCAAGGAAGACCTCATTGAAGCCATTGAAGAGGTTATGCGTGGGGGGGCATTTTTGACAGGCAAAATTGCCAGGAAGGTTCTCTCTTACTTTAAATCCCTGGAGATGAGAAAAGAGAGTCATCGTGCAGAAAAATTCAACCTTACAGATAGAGAGTTAGCCGTTCTCGATGAGCTTGTTAAAGGGGGTTCATATAAAGGCATTGCGGATACCTTGTCTGTCAGCGTTCACACCGTCAACAATCACATAAGGCATATCTATAAGAAAATGCATGTTAATTCCAAAGGTGAAGCGGTCGCCATTGCTACGGGCAATGATTAAACCTGAAGACGTTTCGGGTCGGAAAATGAAGGTGAAGAAGGTAATCAGATGTCGTGGAGATTATGCAGCTCTTTTCTGACAGGGCATGCACAAAGGTAACAATCCTTAAATAAGGTTTTATAGCCACAGTCTTTGTCGGACAGGCATCTGAGTAACAGTCCGAGCGCCGGGCGATTTTGATGAGGTTCAACCCAGCAAATGTGACTGTTTTTGCCGGATAAACAGGAAAAGTCATACCAGCATTTTGTCGTTCTTTTTAAGGTTTCTTCGCTCATCTCCGGATTCATAGTAGACATTATAATGGCTGGATTTTCAGATTGAAATAGCAGGTTTAAGTCATTGATTTTGTCGTTAGAAGTAAAGATAATAAGCTCCGGTTACTTTCTTTGAAGGCATAAAAAAGAGGCTTTGCCCATGACAAATCTCGCTTGTTTGCTCGTTTTTTCTTTAGCCCTTAACCTCACACTCTTCACAGAAACCTCCCATGCCGAACACCCCTATGTCGGTTCGGGAGGTTGCGGCTGTCACCGTCTGGAACTTTCCGACTGGAAAAGAAGCAAACACGGGAAAGCCTTCGGGCTGCTCAAGGCCGGTGTGAAGAAGGGAGCAAAGAAGAAAGCGAGGCTCGATCCGAACAAGGATTACTCGCGTGATGAAAAGTGTGTCAGATGCCATGTCGTAGGGTATAAGAAGGAAGGCGGGTTCAGGGATATTGAGTCCACCAAGCCTTTGTCTGGCGTCGGGTGTGAAATGTGTCACGGTGCAGGGAGTGACTATCGAATAATGCACAAGACCAAACCGCTGGACTTTACAAAAGATGAAGTGATTGAAAGGGGCCAACTCTATGCTACCATAGACGAGACAGTATGTACCCGTTGCCATGGACATAAAGATACGCCCTTCAAGCCGGAAGTTGATAAGAAATATGCAATAGATATTGCCAAAGAGTTAAAAAATGAGCGATTGTTTCATCGTCTCTATCCTGTGAAGGGGGATCATCCGCTCAAAAACAAGAAGATCAGGCTTAAGCTATGAACAAAGGCGGATTTTTCTTCGAAGGGCAAAGCATGCAATCGGGAGAGAAATCAGGCCATTAGCCTGAAAAGCGTAAAATGCAGAAGAATTTATTTACAACTATCGTATTGGTAGGTGTTCTCTGTGCCGTTGCGGCATTGATTATTCTCTACGTTTAAGCAAGTCCACTCAACCTCTTAATTCTCCCTCCCTCCCTAACGAAAAGTCCTTGATTTTCAAAGGTCAATCGGGTAGTTTCATTTGCAGAACATTTAACCTCCCCCTTTAGAAAAGGCCTATGGCTCTGAGCCAACGGCTCATAGAGGGGAAGCCGAAGGTAGGGGGATTTGATGGTGGACAAAAGGGGAAAAGGAATTTGGCAGCCCGAAACAGCGATTAGCTGTGACGGGCTTTTTTGTTTTGAAATATTTCACTTGCTTGCAAGTTAGTATGTTAAAGGAGTAAGTCCATGGAAGATAGCTATGAAATGGAAGAGATGGCTTTTAAAAAGGTGTTGTTCCCTTATCAGGGGAATATAGTCTTAGCCTTTCTGCTAAACCGATTGCACATAGGTGTTAAAGGAGTTATTGTAGTTGCCTTTGTAACCATATCTCTGTTCAACATATTGTTGAATGCATGGCAAGGAACACTTTGGCCAACTCAAAATTTCCCCAACGCTTTGTTTAGCATCCCATGGATGGCACATATGACGAGTATACCTTTTTTATATCCAATAGCAGCAGGAGTTGCTGTTGTAGTTTACAAGCAAATACCTGTCATGTTCTGGAACCTCATAAGTTCGGGTGTGTTGGTGATATCAAATGAACAGGGATCATTTTTTACAAATCTTCAAAAATATTATCAGTCGTGGATAGTGAACCTAGTACTAATTATATTTTTAATAATCATTGATATTGGTTGGGTTATAGTGAAATTAAGGCAAGACTTCTCTGACTGGACCCATGTTGAGCCTGGAGTTTTAACTGTAGCCTCTTGGTATTGGATCATCGTTTCCACTGTTGGAATATATGTGTTATTACACCTAACATATACAATTTTTGTGACATTTTGGGCTATGCGTAAGGTGTTTACGGAAAAAGATCGATTTAGGATCGAACTCAAGTACATGCATCCAGATCGCATTTGTGGGCTTTGGCCTATGAGCAAGTTTGTGTTGTGGATTGGGTTTCTTCTTGCCTTGTTAGGCTTGATGATTGGCATTTATGCCGGTTCTGCATACTATCGTTTGGGGTCGCTTTGGGAATTAATCCAATCAATTGGGCCTGTTTTAGTTGTTCTCGGATATATTTTGGTAGCACCGTTATTATTTTTCTTGCCACTACTTCCTGCACACAATGTGATGCGGAAGGCCAAAGATAAATTTCAGTTGCAGGTATCACATGAACTTGACGCTCATTTGCGGCGCATGAGCTTTTGTATTGAAAAGGGAGAGTTCGACGTTTCGGAGCATTCACATATCAATGTTCTCAGCAGTTACAAACGATATATGGATGCTTTACCTGTATGGCCTTTTGATATAGGTACTATTGCCAAATTCTTTTCTATGGTGTTACTTCCCTTGATGATGAGCATTTTAGGAATCTTATTTCAAAAGATATATGAATATGTAGTGCAAATGTAGCTGAGTAACGGAGGAACAAAAGATTTATTTGTCGTGAGCACAAAAGACGTGCCCACCCTATTTGTTTAACGCTTTAGATGTTTTGGCTTGTCTCTCACCTAAAATATAAGAAACCTATCCCCATCCGTTCCTTTCCCTCGAAAAGAGGGGGGAGGCTTTGGCATGAGGATGCACCGAAATATAACTTGCCGTACCATGATAAGCTTGTCTCACCCGCCGAATCTATTGACTTTCAGCGCTTTTTTCTGCTATTATCCAAAAGTTGCGGTGAAGATTGGACCGGCCACAGGTCGAAACATCTTTTACCCCATATTCCAACGAACCGAGGGAGGGAATCCTCCCTATATTTTTGCGAGGGTGGCGGAATTGGCAGACGCACCAGACTTAGGATCTGGCGGGGCAACCTGTGGGGGTTCGAGTCCCCCCCTTCGCACCAGTTAAAAAACTGTATCAGACACGTAAAAGGAAAGCGGAGCTTTAGATGAAATTCGAAGTAGAAGACGTAAGCAGTGTAAGAAAGAAGATCAATATCGTCATGCCGAAAGAGATGGTGGGGGAGAAGATCGACCTCGCTTTCAACCGGCTGAAAAGGCAGGCCAAAGTCAAAGGCTTCAGGCCGGGCAAGGTTCCCCGCCATATTCTGGAGAAAAAGTTTAAAGGGCAGGTGCTCGGCGAGGTGCTGGAAGACATCGTGAAAGAGAGTTATCCGAGAGCGCTCGAAGGGGAAGGGATCAAGCCTGTTTCTTACCCTGAGTACAGTGGAGAAGCCATTAAAGAGGGCGAAGATTTTGCCTTCTCCTTTTCCGTGGACGTGAAGCCGGTGATCGAGCCGAAGGGGTATGAGGGTGTTAAAGTTACCAAGGCGAAGGTGAGTGCCACTGCCGAAGAGGTCGAGAAGGAACTGCAAGTTCTCCGAAAGAAAGTAGCCACTTTCAGTTCCGTCGGGTCGGGAGGGATCGAAATGGGGGATGAGATCACCTTCGATTTCGAGGGGTTTATCGACGGCGAAGCGCTTGAAGGCGGTTTTGGCAAGGATGCCACGCTGGAGATTGGGGCGGGCCAGTTTATCCCCGGCTTCGAAGAGGAGTTGATCGGTTTTACTAAAGGGCAGAAAGGGGAGTTGAAGGTGCGTTTCCCCGATGATTACCATGCTGACAAACTGGCTGGTAAAGAGGCCCTTTTCAAGGTTCACGTGAAGGAGATCAAGCGGCCCGAATACCCGGACATGGACGATGATTTCGCCCGGGACAATGGGGATTACGAGACACTCGATCAACTGAAGGCGAAGATCGAAGCAGATATCTGCGCGGTCAAGGAGGAGAGTGCGAGAAAGGAACTCCAGCAGGCGTTGATCGACGCTGTCCTTGCGGAAAATCCCTTCGAAGTGCCGGAGACGATGGTGGAGAAAGAGGCCGAGTACCGCATGGAGGAGACGCGGCAGCAGATGGCGCAGTACGGCATGCCGCCCGAAGAGGTGGAGAAGAGTCTAAAAACCATGTCCGCTGAGACGAGGAAGACGGCCGAAAAAAGGGTGCGTACGGCCCTCCTTCTCGAAGAGATTGCTGCAAAGGAAAAGATCGAGGTGAGTGACGACGACGTAACGGCTTATTTCGAGGTGCTCGCGAAGCAGAGTGGTCAAACTGTCGATCAGGTGAGAAAGTATTTCGAGGAAAAAGAGACTTACCTCAAGCCGACCCTTCGTGACAATAAAATCCTTGCTTTTCTGGAAAGCAAAGCTAAAATAGAGGAAAAATAGGGGCTTCACCCCTTTCCAAAACACTAATATAGCGACGTACTTTTTGAAGGAGCTTTTTATATGAATCTAGTTCCAATGGTTGTAGAACAGACGAGCCGGGGGGAGCGCGCCTACGATATTTTTTCGAGGCTGCTGAAGGACCGTATCGTATTTGTGGGGACGGGAGTCGATGATATGGTGGCGAACCTGGTGGTGGCACAGCTTCTTTTTTTAGAGTCGGAAGACCCGGAAAAGGACATCTACCTTTACATTAACTCGCCCGGCGGTGTGGTGACGGCGGGACTTGCCATTTACGATACCATGCAGTATATCCGTCCCAAGGTTTCCACCGTTTGTGTCGGCCAGGCCGCATCAATGGCGGCCCTTCTCCTCGCTGCGGGGGAGGTGGGTAAGCGCTATTCTCTGCCCAATTCGAGGATACTCATCCATCAGCCTCTCGGCGGCGCCCAGGGGCAGGCGACGGACATCGATATCCAGGCGAAAGAGATCCTGCGCATGCGGGATATGTTAAACGGCATCCTGGTGAAGCATACCGGCCAGGATATGAAACGGATCGTTGCCGATACGGACAGGGATTTTTATATGTCGAGCGAACAGGCGAAGAAATACGGGATCGTGGATCACGTAATCGATAAAAACGAACAGATACACATCGTTAAACCATAGGGCGAACACGTGGAGGATAAGGGGATGACAACTAATCTTGTCTGTTCTTTCTGCGGCAAGAAGCAGGAAGATGTGAAAAAATTGATCGCCGGACCGACGGTCTATATCTGCGACGAGTGCATCGAACTCTGCAACGATATTATGACCGAAGAGAGCGAGCAAGAGGAAAAGGCGACCCTCAGTACGTCGGTGCCCAAACCGAAGGAGATCTACGAAACGCTTCACCAGCATGTGGTGGGCCAGGAACGGGCGAAGAAGGTCCTTTCCGTGGCGGTACACAACCACTACAAGCGGATCAATTCCACCGTCGAAATGGGAGGGATCGAGATACAAAAGAGCAATATCCTCCTCCTCGGTCCGACCGGTTCGGGAAAGACGTTGATCGCCCAAACGCTCGCTAAAATACTGAACGTCCCTTTCACCATCGCCGATGCGACTACCCTCACCGAGGCAGGCTACGTGGGCGAAGATGTGGAAAATATTATCTTAAGCCTTCTCCAGGCGGCTGACTATGACGTTGAGCAGGCCTCCAAGGGGATCGTCTACATAGACGAGATCGACAAGGTGTCGCGGAAGTCGGACAACCCCTCCATTACCCGTGACGTCTCGGGTGAAGGGGTTCAGCAAGCGCTCCTCAAACTGATCGAGGGGACGGTGGCCAGCGTGCCGCCTAAGGGAGGGCGGAAGCATCCCCACCAGGAATTCCTCCAGGTAGATACGAGTAATATCCTCTTCATTTGCGGCGGCGCCTTCATGGGGATCGAGGATGTCATCTCCCGGCGGATAGGAAAAAAGGGGATCGGCTTCGGTGCAGAAATAGAGACGAAAGAGGAAAAGAACCTCGGTGAACTGCTTTCCGTTGTCCTCCCCGAAGACTTGATAAAATACGGCCTTATTCCTGAATTTATCGGCAGGCTGCCTGTGATCGCCACCTTCCATGAACTGGATGAGGCGGCGCTCGTCGATATATTGACGAAACCGAAAAATGCGATTATCAAACAATACCAGAAGCTTTTCGAACTGGAGGACGTAAAACTGAAGCTCACCGACGGCGCACTCGTTATGATCGCACGGGAGGCGATGAAACGGAAGGCGGGCGCACGGGGTCTTCGGGCAATCCTCGAAAATGTGATGCTCGATCTCATGTATGAAATCCCCTCTCAGGATAACGTGGCGGAGGTGGTGATTAATGAAGATGTCATCCTCGGAGAGGGCGAACCGATCATGGTTTATGCAGAGAAGAAGAGAGAAAAACTTCAGGCTGAAGGATAATTAATGTCTCTTCATGATGATGATAAAATAGGAGGGCGGGAAACAGGGCCGGAAGGGCAAGCTCTCCCGCTGCTTCCGCTCAGGGATATCGTTGTTTTCCCCCATATGGTGGTCCCCCTCTTCGTGGGAAGGGAAATGTCCATCAAGGCGCTGGAAAGGGCCATGAACCAGGGAAAAGACATTATGCTCGTCACCCAGAAGGATGCCCGTATCAACGACCCCACGGCAGAGGACCTCTATTCCGTCGGCACGCTGGGAGCGGTTATTCAGCTTCTTCGTCTGCCTGATGGTACGGTGAAGGTGCTTGTGGAGGGAAAAAAACGAGCCCTTATTGGCGATCTCGTTATGGAGGACTGTTTCCTTGTAACGGTCGATGAGGTAGATGAAACCGAGGACGATACACTCGAACTGGACGCGCTAATGAGGAGCGTCGTTTCGTCCTTCGAAGCCTATGTGAAACTGAATAAACGAATTCCCCCGGAGATGCTCGTCTCTGTGAACTCCATTGAAGAGCCTTCCCGTCTTGCCGATACGGTCGCTTCTCACCTCAATCTGAAAATCGAAGACAAACAGGGGGTTTTGGAGGTTATTAAACCGACCGAGCGGCTGGAACGGGTTTATTCCTTCATGCAGGGGGAGGTGGAGGTGCTCCAGGTTGAAAAGAAGATCAAAGGCAGGGTCAAACGCCAGATGGAGAAGACCCAGAAGGAATATTACTTAAACGAGCAGATGAAGGCGATCCAGAAGGAGCTTGGAGAGAAGGACGAACTCAAGACTGAGATTAAAGAGCTTGAGGAGCAGGCGGAGAAGAAAAAACTTTCGAAAGAGGCCAAAGAGAGGGTCTCAAAAGAAATAAAGAAACTGAAGATGATGTCTCCCATGTCGGCAGAGGCGACGGTTGTCAGGAACTACGTGGACTGGATTTTCTCCCTTCCCTGGTTCGAGACGACGGAAGAGAAGGTCGATCTGGACGAGGCGGAGCAGATTCTCGAAGAGGACCACTACGCGCTCGAGAAGATCAAGGAGCGGATCGTCGAGTACCTGGCGGTGAAGAAATTGGCGAAGAAGATGAAAAGCCCTATCCTGTGCCTCGTCGGCCCTCCCGGAGTGGGGAAGACGTCCCTTGCCAAGTCGATTGCCAGGGCGACGGGGCGGAAGTTCGTCAAACAGTCGCTTGGCGGGGTTCGCGACGAGGCGGAGATCCGGGGGCACAGGAGGACCTACATCGGCGCCCTTCCGGGGAAGATCATCCAGTCCCTGAAGAAGGCGGGTTCCAATAACCCTGTGTTCCTCCTCGATGAGATCGACAAGATGAGTACCGACTTCAGGGGGGACCCGTCATCGGCACTCCTCGAAGTGCTCGATCCGGAGCAAAACCATGCCTTTAACGATCATTTTCTCGATCTTGATTACGACCTCTCCAACGTCATGTTTCTTGCGACGGCGAATAACCAGTTTAATATTCCGGGGCCTCTTCTCGACAGGCTGGAAATTATCAAACTGTCGGGCTATACGGAACTGGAGAAGTTACAGATTGCCATAACTTACCTCGTGCCGAAACAGGTCCGGCAGCACGGTCTGCATGAGGAGAATGTTCACTTTTCGGAAGGCGCCCTCCTTAAGATAATCAGGTACTATACGAAGGAGGCGGGTGTACGGAGCCTTGAGCGGGAGATCGCATCTGTCTGCCGGAAGATTGCGCGAAAGGTCGTGCAGGAGGGCGAGGCGTGCAGGGTAAAGGTGACAGCGAGCCAGATTTCCCCCTATCTCGGCGTGGAAAAGTTCCGGTACGGCATGAAGGAGGAGGCCGATGCCATCGGCATAGCCAACGGGCTCGCCTGGACGGAGACGGGTGGAGAAATGCTGATTACGGAGGTTACCGTAGTGCCGGGGAAGGGAAGTCTGCTAGTGACGGGAAAACTGGGGGACGTGATGAAAGAATCGGCCCAGGCGGCCATGAGTTACGTCAGATCGCGGGCCGAAGGGCTTGGTCTGGAAAGGGACTTTTACCAGAAGATAGATCTCCACATTCACGTTCCCGAAGGCGCAATCCCGAAGGACGGGCCTTCTGCGGGGATTACGATGGCGACGGCGATCATCTCCGCCCTGACGAGGAGGCTCGTCAGGGGAGACTTGGCAATGACGGGTGAGATTACACTGAGAGGAAGGATTCTTCCCATTGGCGGATTGAAGGAAAAATTGCTGGCGGCCCATCGAGGCGGCATCAAAAAGGTACTTATCCCGTTGGAGAACAAAAAGGACATAAAGGATGTGCCGGAGAAGATTTTGAGGGTTGTCGAGATCCTGACTGTCGCCCATATGGACGAGGTTGTAAAAGAGGCTGTCTTGATGGATGAGAGCGTTGTAACTGTTGATGAAGACAAAGAAATCTATAAGGAAAAGGGAGAGGAATTCGTTGTTACGCACTGAGCCTGTTTTCCCGGTGATTTTCCGCATAAAATATATTTTGAAGAGGAACGAATTTTTTCTTGACAGTGCTTGATTAAGTTGATAGATTTACGGCCCGTAAGTGCTTAGTTTATGAATAAATAAAATAATATATAGGAGGTGTTGTTGTGACGAAAGGGGATTTGGTAGATCAGATTGCATCAGGAGCCGATATTTCAAAATCTGCGGCGGAAAAGGCGCTTAAGGCGGTTATTGATGGAGTAACAACCGCTTTGAAGAAGGGAGACAAGGTCAGCCTGGTTGGATTCGGGACCTTTGACGTTTCCAAGAGGGCTGCCAGAAAAGGAAGAAACCCTCAAACGGGCGCTGAGATAAACATCAAGGCATGTAACGTTCCGAAGTTCAAGGCTGGAAAGGCCCTTAAGGACGCTGTTAATTAAATTAGCACCCTGATTCAGGTTGTGATTTTGGGCGGATAGCTCAGTTGGGAGAGCATCGGCCTTACAAGCCGAGGGTCACAGGTTCGAACCCTGTTCCGCCTACCAGACAGCAAAAGATGTACCCTCGGGTTTTGAGAGTTGGATGAAATGGTTTCGATTCTCGACTCGTGGCTAAAAGGGGCCGTAGTTAAGTTGGTTATAACGCCGGCCTGTCACGCCGGAGGGCGCGGGTTCGAGTCCCGTCGGCCCCGCCAATAACAAAGAGGCCTCCCTTTTTTAGGGAGGCTTTTTTTTCAGCTTATTCCTGTGGCTTGTTGAGTAGCCTCTGGAGTTCGAAATAACTTGACACGAATTCAATAATTTAGTAGCGTGCTCGCAGGGGATTATGCCCCGAGAGAGATAAGGGTAACGATGCCTTCAATCGAAGACCTAGTGCTGGTTTTTTCTCTAGCTGAATGCAGGTTTGCAATAGAAGTCAAGGAACTGGTTGAGGTGACGGAAGGGTTGATGGTGACATCATCAACGTCTGCCTTTGAGGGGGCTCTCGGCACTATCGATTTTAGGGACGACCATGTGCCCTTGCTCAACATCGGACAATCCTTGAAGGTTGCCAACGTTAACAAACGATCCGGCGTCATACTGGTCGTCAGGATAAATGGACGGACGGTTGCTTTTCCTGTTGACGCTGTCATTTGTGTCTCGGGGACGAAAAAGGGCCTATTACCCTTCCCTGAGAGAATGATGGAGAAAAAAGGGCTCTATTCTGCCGTTTTCGATAAGGATGGAGATTTTATTTTACTGATAAACTTGGAAAACCTTTTCGACAGCAATTTTTTCGATTGTATGGATGCCGCCGGGAGTGATGAAGATTGACCTTTTCTCCTGAGAGTGGCGGGAAATATCTCGTATTTCAATTGGTGCAGCGGTATTTTGCGTTGGAGATGGACGCCATCAGACGTGTTGTGAATGCAGAGACAATTTACAGTGTACCCTTGGCGAAAAAGAACTATGCCGGGCTGATGCGTTTCGAGGAGAGGGCGATCCCGATTTTTAACCTCAGGGAGGCGCTGGGTCTGAAAAAAAAAGGCGAGGCAGAGGAAAACCTCGTTGCTGTCGAGCAAATAGATGACGACGAGGTGGGTGTTCTTGTTGGAAGTGTTTATTCCGTTGCCGACCTTGGTGAAGGGAAGGAAATTGACAGGGAACCGGAACTGGCCGGTGTGGAAAAGCTGGTGGAGTGGGGTGGAAAGGAAGTAAATGTCGTCGATATGGGTGGAATGCTGAGAGATTGTAACCAGGATAGTTGATATTTATCGTCCATTCTGGAGCGTCTTCCAATAATTTTTTTAACCGGAGGTTGTAAATGCCAAAGAAAATTCTTCTCGCAGATGATAGCATTACGATTCAAAAAGTAGTGGGCATAACGTTTGCGAATGAGGATATAGAGCTTACCGTTGTTGATAACGGCACCGACGCCGTTACAAAGGCAAAAGAGATTAAGCCCGATCTGGTTCTTGCCGACGTTGTCATGCCGGGTAAGGACGGCTACGAAGTATGCAAAGAGATCAAGTCCGATCCCGGTCTGGCCGATGTTCCCGTCGTTCTCCTTGCGGGCACCTTCGAGCCCTTCGACGAGGCGAAAAGCAAAGAGTCCGGTGCAGACGACCAGATTACAAAGCCTTTTGAATCACAGGCGCTTCTTGAAAAAGTGAGGGAGCAGCTTGCGAAAGCGCCTGCCGCCCCGGCTGCGGAAGCTGCGACCGTTTCATCGTCGCCGCCCGCTCCCGAGGTTCCGGTCGCGCCACCCGCTGCTGTCCCTGCTGCTGCTCCACCAGCAGCAACAGACGATGTTTGGGATATGTCGGAGGAAATGGTGGCTGAAGAAACGCCTGCACCTGCCGCAGCAACACCCGCAACCCCTGCCGCAGAGGACGATGTCTGGGGGGATGATGACTTCGGGGATCTCGGTGAAATGGCTGATGACGCGGCGAGTTCCGTTGCGGAACCGGAAACGGTGGAAGAATCATCTGCGTCCTCCGATGAGGAACTCTGGGGAGATATGGATTTGGAGGGAGAGGAAGAGGTTGCCGTTGAAGCTCCCGCTGCGGTGGAAGAAGATGTTTTTGATTTTGGAGAAGAGACTGAACCCGCTCCTGTTGTTGTTGAGGCGCCTCCGGTTGCAGTTGCACCGGAGCCGACGCCTGCCCCGGTAGCCGAAGCTCCGGTAGAGTCGCCAGCGCCCGTCGAGGCGGCGCCACCGCCGGTTGAGCCTCCTGCCCAGCCACAGGCTGCACCCACTACAGGTGGATTGTCGGAGGCAGAGATGGAAACGGTTGTCTCAAAGGTGGCAAGAGAAATCATCGAGAAGATCGCTTGGGAAGTGGTTCCTGAACTTGCCGAGACGCTTATCAAAGAGGAGATAAAGAAACTGAAAGGCGCATAACGCTTCTTTTGAAAAATAGGTAATGCCGTTGTACGAAAGGGAGATTATCGTGTATAATCTCCCTTTTTCAATTTAAATGGCCGGGAAGGACAGATGGAAGAGAAGACGATCAAGAGAGAACTGAACAAGACATACGAACCCGAAAAGGTGGAAGCAAAGTGGTATCAAAACTGGACCGATAAAGGCTACTTCCGGGGCGATGAAGAGAGCGATAAGGCTCCCTATTCCATTGTTATCCCTCCGCCGAATGTGACCGGTTCCCTCCATATGGGGCACGCTTTGAATAACACCCTCCAGGATGTTATGGCGCGGTTCAAACGGATGCAGGGGTATAACGTTCTCTGGCTCCCCGGTATGGACCACGCCGGTATCGCCACCCAGAACGTGGTGGAAAAGCAGCTCGCCCTGGAGAAGATAAACAGGAAAGACCTTGGACGGGATCTCTTTGTCCAGCGTGTCTGGGAGTGGAAGGAAGAGTCGGGCGGAGTGATCGTCAACCAGCTCAAACGTCTCGGGGCCTCCTGCGATTGGGACCGGGAGCGTTTTACCATGGACGAGGGCCTTTCCCGGGCCGTGAGAGAGGTTTTTGTAAAGCTCCATGATGAGGGGCTTATCTATAAGGGGGATTACATTATCAACTGGTGTCCGAGATGCCAGACGGCGCTTTCCGATCTCGAAGTGGAGCACGAAGAGGAAAATGGACATCTCTATCATATCAAATACCCGCTGAAAGACGGTGCTGGTGAACTGGTGGTGGCTACGACGCGGCCCGAGACGATGCTCGGAGACACGGCGGTGGCCGTTAACCCCGAGGACGAGCGGTTTAAAGGATTCATCGGTTCCGAGGTGAGCCTGCCGCTCACGGACCGCACAATTCCTGTGATTGCCGACTCACATGTGGACGTCAAGTTCGGAACGGGGGTGCTCAAGATTACGCCGGGCCACGACTTCAATGACTTCGAGATCGGCGTCCGCCATTCCCTTGAAGTTATTTCCGTCATGGATGGCGAGGGGCGGATCAACGAACTCGGCGGTGCATATAGTGGCATGGACCGGAGCGATTGCAGGGATGCCGTCGTGGAAGACCTGAAAGAGAAGGGGCTGCTTGTAAAGATCGAAGACCATCTCCACAGCGTGGGACATTGCTACCGCTGCCGGACGAAGGTAGAGCCGAGGATTTCGAAGCAGTGGTTTGTGAAGGTCAAGTCGCTCGCCGAACCTGCCATGGCCGCCGTGAGAGAGGGAAAAACGCGGATCATCCCGTCCCAGTGGGAGAAGACCTATTTCGACTGGATGGAGAACATCAAGGACTGGTGTATCTCGAGGCAGATCTGGTGGGGGCATCGCATCCCAGCTTGGTACTGCGAGTGTGGCGAGATGATCGTTTCGAAGGAGACGCCGGAGAAATGTCCCTCTTGTAACAGCGCAGAACTCAGGCAGGATGAGGATGTGCTCGATACCTGGTTTTCTTCGGCCCTCTGGCCCTTCACCACCATGGGGTGGCCCGACGAGACGAAGGAAATTAAACTCTTCTACCCCACCTCCGTCCTCGTTACCGGTTTCGATATCCTCTTTTTCTGGGTTGCCCGAATGATGATGATGGGGCTTAAATTCATGGGTGAAGTTCCTTTCCGGGAGGTCTATATACATGCCCTGGTGCGGGACTCATCGGGCCAGAAGATGAGCAAATCGAAAGGGAACGTGATCGATCCTCTCGATATGATCGACAGGTACGGAACGGACGCCTTTCGCTTTACCCTCGCTGCTTTTGCCGCGCAGGGGAGGGACATCAAGCTCTCGGAAGATCGGATCGAAGGGTACCGGAATTTCGTAAACAAGCTCTGGAATGCGTCGCGTTTTGCACTGATGAACGTGGAGAGTGCATCTCACTGGGACCGTCTGCCGGACGTTAGCGAGAGATCGCTTGCAGACCAGTGGATTCTCTCGCGGATGAACCGGACAGTTTCGGAGGTGACCGGACATTTCGACGCCTATCGTTATAACGATGCCGCCGGAGCGCTTTACCATTTCGTCTGGCATGAACTCTGCGACTGGTATGTGGAGATGATCAAGGGCGCCCTCTACGGGAAGGAGGGCGACAAAAGAAGAGACGCCGCCGAGGCCGTTTTGCTTCATCTCCTCGGAAACAGCTATAAACTGCTTCATCCCATCATGCCCTTTATCACGGAAGAACTCTTCGGCTATCTGCCGGGGAGC
>CBDVDA010000048.1:0-22629 GCA_965372635.1 uncultured bacterium
GTTCAACAACCGGTTCAACAACCGGTTCAACAACCGGTTCAACAACCGGTTCAACGACCACATCGACATCCCGGCCCACGACCGGAACGCAAAGCAGGCCCTATCAAAGCAGACCCTACCAGGGGAGACCCGGCGCGGGAGGAAGGCCTGGCGGGAGACCCGGCGGCCCCGGCGGCCCCGGCGGCAGACGGAAGTTTTATTCAAGAAAGAAGTTCTGCCGATTCTGCGCCGACAAGAAGATCAAGATAGATTACCGGGACTCTGCAGCGCTCAGGCAATTTATCACCGAAAGAGGCAAGATCGTACCGAGGAGAATCTCGGGCGCATGCGCACCGCACCAGAGAAAGGTCGCCACGGCCATCAAGCGGGCGAGAAATCTGGCGCTGCTGCCGCTCTGCGCTGAGCACGTATAAAAAAAGGCAAGCGGAGTGTCGGCAGAAAAGAGACGCGGTCTCATAAAAGGGGTAGCCGCCGCGTACGTCATGAATGGGGCTCTCTCCTTTTTCCTGTTCAACTCACTGCTCTTCAGCATCCTGACCCCACTGCCGCAGATTTTTTGCCACATCAGGATGGGACGATGGGCCGGATTTTCCCTGCCCATCATTCTCTTTATAGCCAACAGCCTGACAGGCTTCGGCTCTGGCGTCAGTTATCTCGTGCAGTTCGCCCTTCCGGGGATTTTGATCTCCGAGGCGATCAAGAGGGGCTTCAGTATCGAGAAGGGCTTCACCATCGCCGTAACGGCCACGCTGGCAGCAGCCCTGTTAACCCTTTCGGTGGTAGCATCAGATAAGGGCGTCACCTCGGAAGAGGCAGTAAGTCAGTTCTTTGAGAAAATGGTAACCCAGTCCATCACCTTCCAGAAAAAGGAAGGCGGGGACAAAGAAGCGCTAAAAGAGGTCGAGAAGCTCGCGCCGACGGTCATCGAATTCATGGCCCGCATCCATCACGCGCTCATCGCCATCAGCATTATGGCCACCCTCTGGCTGAACATCCTTCTCCTCACAATGCTCATGAGGAACAAGGAAATGCCGTCGCCCTTCGGCGACCTTTCGAAATGGAAAGCGCCTGAAAAGCTCGTCTGGGGCGTCGTCGCTGGAGGAGTCATGCTGATTGCAGGTTCCGGTACTTTGCAAGTTGCAGGCATAAGCGTCCTCCTTTTGCTCTTTGTTATTTATTTCTTCCAGGGGATGGCGATCATCTCCTTCTACTTCAGGAAGAAAAAGCTTTCCGGGCCTTTAAAAGGAATGGGTTATCTCTTTATCATCTGGTACCTCGGGGTGCTTGTGGCCATTATGGGACTTTTCGATCTCTGGGCCGATTTCAGACGGCTCTCCGCCCCAAAAGAACAGGGAATGTAAAACTAAACGTTAACGGACCGCTAAATTTGCGGCAAGAAGGATTCAACGAAGGAGGTTCAACATGGCATTAATGAACGTAATATTGAAAGAAGACGTGGACAGCCTCGGTTCGGCAGGTGAAGTGGTCAATGTAAAAAGTGGCTACGCCCGGAACTACCTGCTCCCGCAGGCGAAGGCGGTTATTGCCGATTCGAGAAACGTAAAAGCGGCAGAACATGCAAAACTGATCGCCGAGCACGCCGTTGCAAAGCTCCGCTCAGAAGCGGACGAAAAAGGCGAGAGACTGAAGCAGACCGTCCTCACCATCGTCAGGAAAGCGGGAGAAGAGGACAAGCTCTTCGGCGCCGTCACCAACATGGACATCGAGCATGCCCTCACGGCGGAAGGCTTCACCATCGACAAGAAGAAGATACACCTCGACAAACCGCTGAAGAAACTCGGCGAATACATCATCCCCGTGAAACTGCACAGGGACGTGACCGTCAACGTTACACTCAACGTAATCAACGAATAGGGGCTTTCGCCCCGTTCCAAAGGGTGGTCACACAAACAGTTCAATGAAAGGGACGGCATTTTGCCGTCCCTTTTTTCAATATCGACCCACCTCAACCAATGTGGCAGAAAAAATTAATTCGGACAAAGAGCTAGCATAAATGACCGAAAAAAACAGCATAACACTGAGCAACATCTATGTCATCCTTTCCCACCCAAGGGGACCTATTAACATAGGCTCTACAGCGCGGGCGATGAACAACATGGGGCTGAAAGAATTGGTCCTCGTCAACCCCTGTGAACATCAGAGCGATGAGGCGAGACAGATGGCGTCGGGCTGCAACGATACCCTCCTGGATGCAAAGGTCTATACGACCGTAGAAGAGGCGCTCACCGATGCGGGCTTCGTCGTCGGATTGACATGCAGAACGGGAAAATACAGGCAAAACATCGTCACCCCCACCGAACTGGCGGAGCGCCTCTCGACCGTAACGAAGGAAAACCGGGTCGCCCTCCTTTTCGGCACCGAGAGGACGGGCCTCACTAATGAAGAAGTGGCCCTCTGCGACCTCCTCGTCACTATCCCCACGTCAACCCTCAACCCGTCGCTCAACCTCGCCCAAGCGGTGCTCCTCACCTGCTACGAAATTTTCAAAGCGTCAGACGAGGCACTCTACACAGAGGAAGAGGAGGAACCGGTCAAACTCGCCACTTCCGAAGAGACGGAACAGATGTACGGGCATATGGAAACGCTATTCAGGCAGATCGGCTACCTGAACCCGGAAAACCCGGGGCACATCATGATGACCATCAGGAATATCTTTTCGAGAGCGAGCCTCGATTCAAGAGACGTGCAAATACTAAGGGGCATGATCGGAAAGATTGACTGCTACCGGGAGTGGGTCGATAGAGGACGGAAAAGACGGGGGAAAAAACCAAAATGATCCCTATGGTCCACAAAGAACAGAGGCAAAACAGCGGAACCATCAAGCCTCAAATCCGTCCTTTTCGCGGCCTCAATAATTATTTGGTTGACTTCTTCTAAATATATGATATATATTTCAATATTCGTCTTTTTCAGGGAGTGTGCGTAAATGAGTCTTAAAGAAAAAATGACTACAGAAATGAAAGAAGCGATGAAGTCGAGGGATCAACTTCGTCTCGATACGCTGAGAATGATCATTTCATCCATCAAAAACAGGGAGATCGAAAAGAAGGACGACCTCGACGACAAAGAGATCATTTCCCTCCTCGGCACGCAGATCAAACAGAGAAAAGAATCGATCGAACTCTACCGCAAAGGCGGCAGGGACGATCTTGCAGATAAAGAGGAACAGGAAATCGCCATTCTCAAAGACTATATGCCGGAAGAACTGGGCGAGGATGAGCTGGAAAAGATTATCCGAAGCGCCATCGAAGATTCCGGAGCATCGTCCATGGCGGACATGGGGAAGGTGATGAAGACCGTCGTGCCAAAGACCACCGGCAGGGCCGACGGAAAAGTGGTCAACGAAATGGTCAAAAAACTTCTTTCAAGTTAAGCGGCGGATAAATCATTATATCCGAAGGGAACTTAGAAGCATCAGAGTTGTCTAAGGATTTACATTGATACGGCTGGCTACCAGTCGGCAAAACGGGAACTTATTTGAGACTGCCCTACATTGTCCCACTTCATACCGGATGAGAAAATCGGCGAAATCAGGGAGAGAACCAGCATAGTCGATCTGGTTTCCCAGTACCTGTCTCTCAAAAAGACAGGCAGGAACCATATCGGTCTATGCCCCTTTCACTCTGAGAAAACGCCTTCTTTTACGGTGAATGAAGAGAAAGAGATTTTCCACTGTTTTGGCTGCGGGACAGGCGGCAACGTTTTTTCCTTCATCATGCGGATGGAAGGGAAAAGCTTTCCCGAAGCCGTGGAAGAGTTGGCAGAGAAGGCGGGCGTCGAACTCCCGAAAAAGGGAGAGAACTTCAACGACGAAGCCGCCAGGAAAAGAGAAACTGACAAGAATCAGTTTCTTTCGCTGCATAAAGAAGCAGCCGCTCTTTATCATAAATTCCTGATGAAATCGGGAGATGGGGAACACGCGAGATCCTACCTGAAATCGAGGGGGATAGACAACGCTCTCGCAAAGGCATGGCAACTCGGCTTCGGCGGCAAGGGGTGGTCTGCACTGACAGACAGCCTGGAGAAAAAGGAACACCGACAGGCCGCCGAAAAGAGCGGCCTCATCCTGCCAAACAAGCAGGGAGGCCACTACGACAGGTTCAGGGAGAGACTCCTCTTCCCCATCAGCGATATACGTGGGAACGTGATCGCTTTCGGCGGCAGGACGCTTACAGACGACCTGCCGAAATACGTCAACTCCCCCGAATCGGACATCTACCGGAAAGGGAAAGTCCTTTACGGGCTGGACAAGACGAAAGAGGAGATACGATCAGGCGGCGAAGCGATTCTCGTCGAGGGCTACATGGACCTGATCGCTCTTTACCGGGCCGGAATCAGAAATGTAGCGGCAACGCTCGGAACGGCCCTGACAACGGATCAGGCGCAACTCCTCAAACGTTTTTGCAAACGGGTTATCGTCCTTTTCGACGGCGACCAGGCAGGGCAGAAGGCGGCCCTTCGCAGCGTAGAGATTTTGACGTCGGCCGGGCTCTCCCCCTTCGTGCTGGTTCTGCCCGACGGCGACGATCCCGACAGCTTTGTAAATAAAAAAGGGGAGGAGCAACTTAGCCTTCTCCTTAAGGAGGCGCCCACAGGGATAGATTTTGTCATCGAAAAAGAACTGGCAAAACGTCCTCGCCTCAGTCCCGCCGACAAGACGGAGATAATAAGAAACGTTGCCCCCTTTATCAAAGGGATAGAAGACAATCTTGAACGGGCGCTCACCGTCAAAAAGGTGGCCGAAACAACGGACGTAGACGAGCGGCTTATACTAGAAGCGCTCGGAAGCAAGCCACGACGAGAAAGAAAGACTCCCGTAAAAGAGAAAAAGAGGCAACCATCACAAGGTGAAAACAGAGAACGGTCAGCCGAAGAAAGTATTGTGAAACTCATGCTCTTAGACGAAGAAGTGCTAAGTTCAGTTTGTTCAACAGACCTGTTCAACTATTTCAGAGATGCATCTCTGAAGCAAATAGGGGAGAAGATAATTGAGCTTTACCCTGCGGGGGGGGACATAGACCTTTCGTCTCTTATGCAGTCCATAGGTGATGAAGAACTCTCGTCGCTCATCTCAAAGCTTGCAATAAAGGATGAAGCTTATGCAGAATGCTCTACAATGACTTATTTCAGAGACAGCGATAGGCACATCAGGGAAAGCCACCGCAAAGAAGAGGAAAAAAGAGTCAGCAGAGAGATCAAGGAAGCCCAAAGCAGAAATGATCAGGAAAGGGTTTCAGTTCTTTACAAGGAAAAGCAGAAGATTCTGAAGGCACGCAAAGGTGCCCAGTCTATATCGCAGGAGGAAATGAATGGATAACAACGGCAAGCCGAAGGAAGTAGCAGCGCTTATCACCATGGGCAAGGAGAAGGGGTTTCTCACCTATGACGATGTGAACGACATGCTGCCGCCCGACATCGTCGATGAAGACCAGATCGATGATGTAATGACCATGTTCGGTGAAATGGAGATAGAAGTCGTTGACGAGGAACAAAAAGCGCCCCTCCGGAAGGATGAAGTCTCCGATGACGAGGAAGAGGAAACACAAACCTACGAACCGGGCGCGCTTGGAAAAGCGAATGACCCTGTCAGGCTCTACCTTCGAGAGATGGGTTCCGTTTCACTATTAACACGTGAAGGGGAAATCGAGATCGCCAAGCGGATTGAAAAGGGGCAAAACGAGATCATCAGCGTCATGTGCAACTCCGATTTTGCGATCCGGGAGATATTAAACTTTACGGAGCAGTTGAGAGAAAGTGAGATCAAGGTTAAAGACATCGCCAAAGGGCTTAGCGAAGAAGAAGAAGCAAACGACGCAGAAGCTGAAGTAGCAGAGGAATCCCCTCTCCTCAAAAAAACGATCAAAACACTCGAAAAGCTACAGAGATTGTATACAGAGCACCAGAAACTTGGCACACAGGTCAAATCCGCCAAGGGCGAGAAAGAATCCGAACTCAAGAAAAAGCTCGTCAATAAACACCGGAGTATAGCAAAGACATTGAGAGACCTGAATTTGCAGGACAAAGTCTTTGAATTCCTGGCGGCAAACCTGAAAGAGGGTGTAAAAATAGGAAAAACCCTTCAGAAGAAAATCGATGAATGCACCAGGGCAAGCGTAAAAAAAGGGGTCTCTTCCGGGGAGAGTTCCCGCTTAACTAAAGAGGCTGCGGCCCTGAAGAGGGAATTAAAATCCTTCGAAAAAGAGTGTGGCAACACGCTTAGCGAACTCGTAATCAGCCGAAAGGCGCTTGTTAGAGGCGAGATAATCGCACGACGGGCGAAGAAGGAACTCGTTGAGGCGAACCTCAGGCTCGTCGTCAGTATTGCGAAAAAGTACACCAACCGGGGGCTTCAATTTCTCGACCTCATACAGGAAGGGAATATCGGCCTCATGAAAGCGGTAGACAAGTTCGAATACAAGCGGGGCTACAAGTTCAGCACCTACGCTACATGGTGGATCAGGCAGGCGATTACGCGCGCCATCGCCGACCAGGCGAGAACCATCCGCATACCGGTCCACATGATCGAAACAATCAACAAGCTGATACGAACATCGAGACACCTCGTTCAGGAAAAGGGGCGCGAACCTGTCCCCGAGGAAATTGCCCTAAAGATGGAACTCCCCGTAGACAAAGTCAGAAAGGTGCTGAAAATTGCCAAGGAGCCGATCTCACTTGAAACACCCATCGGAGAGGAAGAAGACAGTCATCTCGGTGATTTTATCGAAGACAAGAGCGTCGTTTCCCCTGTGGAAGCGACTATCAAGTTCGACCTGCAAGACCAGACGAGAAATGTGCTTTCAACACTGACCCCCCGGGAGGAAGAGGTACTCAAAATGCGCTTCGGCATACAGAAAAAGACAGACCACACCCTGGAAGAGGTGGGCCAGCACTTTCACGTCACACGGGAAAGGATCAGGCAGATCGAAGCAAAAGCGCTCAGAAAACTGAGGCATCCGAGCAGAAGCCGCAGGCTGAAGGGCTTTGTGGATTGGCTATAGATGGAAACATTACTGTTGGCAATGAAGAGAGACATTATTTTAAAAAGCCTGCCAAAATAGATTTAGATTGAAAAAAACAGCCCCAACTGGTACTATAACCAGAATTTAAAGTTTAGGAGAAGAAGGTGAAGAAAAAAGATATCCACCCCGAATATTATGACGCAAAGATCAAATGTTCTTGCGGAAATGTCATCGAGACGAGGGCAAGCAAGCCTGAGATGTCGATCGAAATCTGCTCGGCCTGCCACCCCTTCTATACGGGCAATCAGAAAATCATGGACACCGAAGGTCGCGTAGAGCGATTTAACCGGAAATACGGTAAAACGGCCGTAAAGTAGAACCTGCCTGTAAACTTTAAGGGGGGAGACATTTGTCTCCCCCCTTTTCATAAAACTCTTAGGAGAGTTCCTTGAGGGTTTACCTTCTTACCCATACACCGGAACCCGAAAAAACCATCGCCATGGCGGCCAAGCTCTGCTATTCTCCGAGTAATATAGGAGAGCTCGGAAAGCGTGTCGATGAATCGGACCAGACGGCCTTTCTCAAAAAAATCATTGGCATGGGGCACCATTCGGTGTTGGAACACGCCAGCTTTACCTTCGGCATCGAAGGGATATCAAGGGCAACGTCCCATCAACTCGTGCGCCATCGACTCGCCTCCTATTCCCAGCAAAGCCAGCGATATGTGAAGGTAGGCGATGATTTCGAGTATGTAACCCCCCACTCGATCAACGCCGATGCCGCCTTGAAAGATAAATTTGAACAAGCGGTAAAAAACCTACATGCCATCTATGGAAAACTTACGGAAAGCGGAATCCCTGCCGAGGATGCCCGTTATCTCCTCCCGAATGCGGCGGCCACAAAAATCATCGTCACCATGAACGCACGGGAACTGATCCATTTCTTCACGCTCCGTTGCTGCGAACGGGCGCAGTGGGAAATCCGGGAGATGGCCTGCGAGATGCTTAAAGTCGCGACACCCGTCCTCCCCGTCATCTTCGAAAAGTCCGGGCCAGGATGCATCCGTGGAAAATGTACAGAAGGCGACATGACCTGCGGACAGCCAGAAGAGATAAGAAAGAAGTTTAAAGAGCTGGTCTGAAGTTCGAGCGACACCTCGCCCTAGACAGTTATTGAAACCCATATCCCATAGTTTTTAATCATTCGCCAACCCGAAGTCTCCAAGAGTTTAAAATAGAGAAACAATGAAAGATACGGGAATATTTAAAAAACTGGACGAAGTCAAACATCGTTTTGATGAACTCACAGACCTGCTTGGACGCCCCGAGGTGATCTCTAAACAGGCCGATTTCCAGAAGTATGCGCGGGAGCACAGCGATCTTTCACCCATCATCGAATCCTATGAAACATACAAAAATATCATCTCCGAACTGGAAGGGAACAGGGAACTTCTGGACGACGACGACGCCGACCTTCGCGACATGGCGAAGGAAGAGATTCGCCGCCTTGAAGGAAAACGGGACGCCCTCGAAAGTGAGCTTCAACTTCTCCTGATCCCGAAAGATCCGAGAGACGAAAAAAACGTGATCCTGGAGATTCGTGCGGGAACCGGTGGAGAAGAAGCCGCACTCTTTGCCGCCGATCTCTTCCGGGCCTATTCGCGCTATGCCGAAACACGGCGATGGAAAACGGAGCTTATCAGTGAAAGCCTCGCCGATGCAGGCGGGTTCAAAGAAATTATCGTCACCATCTCCGGATCGAAGGTCTTCAGCAGACTCAAATACGAAAGCGGCGTTCACAGGGTCCAGCGTGTGCCGAAAACAGAGGCGCAGGGGCGGATTCATACGTCGGCCGTTACCGTGGCCATCATGCCGGAAGCGGACGACGTAGAATTAGACATCAACCCAAACGACCTGAAGGTCGATGTATTCCGTTCTTCCGGCCCGGGCGGGCAGAGCGTGAACACGACAGACTCCGCCATCCGCATGACGCACCTCCCGACGGGGCTGGTCGTCACCTGCCAGGACGAGAAATCGCAGCACAAGAACAAAGCGAAGGCTCTCACCGTCCTTAAATCACGACTGCTGGCGATGAAAGTGGAGGAACAGGAAGCGGAATTGTCGAAGGAGCGGAAGAGCCAGATAGGAAGCGGCGACAGAAGCGAAAAGATCCGCACCTACAATTTTCCGCAAAATCGAGTCACAGACCACCGTATCGGCCTCACCCTTCACCGGCTAGAGCAGGTGATGGAGGGCGATTTCGACGAGATCATGAATACGCTGACGGCGCACTTCCAGGCGGAGGCGATGAAATCGAGGGCCGCCTGAACGATCACTCAGGCAATTCTCCGGGCAGTAGAATTTAGTCAGCCCCGTTAGACCGAGGGTCTTTGTCTAACGGGGTGAATCCGTGGCAAATGTTTTTTTAGGATACTATTTTTTACGGTAAAATGAAGTCGCTAAAATGTAGGGGGCGATGCCCCTATCGGCCCGTTCGGGGAACGGACCCTACAATTTCACGCATTATTTGGGATAAACGGTAAAATGAAATCATGTTAAAAGTCCATATAAAAAGAGTACGCCAGGGCGACGACGTCCCCCTCCCCTCCTACATGACGGAACACTCGGCAGGAATGGACCTTTACGCCCATATCGATGAAGAAATCATAGTCAAACCGATGGACCGTTTCCTTGTCCCTACCGGGATAGCCATCGCCCTCCCCGACGGCTATGAAGCGCAGATTCGTCCCCGGAGCGGTCTTGCCATAAAGCACGGCATATCGCTCGTCAATTCGCCCGGCACCATCGACGCCGACTATCGCGGCGAAATCAAGGTGATCCTCATCAATCTCGGAAATAGCGCCTTCACTATCAGCCGGGGAGACCGTATCGCCCAGATGGTGGTCCATGCCGTCTCCCGCATCGGATGGGAGGAGGTCTTGGACCTGGAAGAGACAAAACGCGGCGAAGGCGGCTTCGGTCACACTGGCAGCTAACCTTTTTTCTCTCTCCTTCCCCTTGCGGCAGGCCTCTATCTCCCACATCTCAGTTTGTGTTATATTAACTCTTGTAAGGACTACCCATGCTACTTAGATTCCAATCACATCTATCGTCATTCTTCATTATCACAACGTTTTGCTGCCTCATATCGAGTTGCAATTTCCACAAAAAAGACACCAATCCTGAAACTACCAAAAATAATTGTGCGAACTGTATCCAACTTATTGACAAAGACCTGCATAAAGGCAGAATCAACCGGGATGAAGCATTTCGCTACAAAACCTATGCAATCTTCGACCAAAATAAACTGCCGGGCAAGTATAAGAGTCCCTGCCCGATTAAAGGTGCAACCCTCACTTTGAGGGATATAAAAAAACATTTCAGCACTCTAACTAAAGAGACCAAGGAGGAGATAAGACCCTATCTTTTTCCTGCAAAGGGCAAACAGAAACGATGATCTCTATTAAAGCTCCGATCCTTGCACTCCTGCTGGCAACGCTCGTCATTCCGCCTCAAGCTTACGGGAAGCCGCCACTTGAAACATTTGGCCTCATCAATGCCGCCGAGAGAAAAGGAGAGATATCCCGAGACGAAGCCACACGCCACAGGGCATGGGCCATTTTAGACCGGAAACGTCTTCCCGCAAGATTTATTACTGACGAAACGAAAACGAAATCCGTCAAACATGCCACAACTCTACTCAGGGAGATCAAAAGAGATTGGGACTCTCTATCGCCCGAAACAAAGGAGGAACTCTCACCCTATCTTTTCAAAAAAAAGGGGAGGCCCGTTGGCAAAACAGCCTTCAAATCAACGGCAGAGACGACAGCTATTTCAGGGGGACGGAAGGTGGTACTCGACGGCATTCACCTTATGCTAAATAATTATTCAACAACCAACTTCAACATTGAGTGGGGGGACGACGTCAACACCCTTGACCTGACGGACGATCCTTTCAACGGCATCCCCGACATTGTAGAAGAGTGGGGAGTCTATCTTGAAAAAAGCTGGGCCGACATAGTAGTCGCCATGGATTACGCCCCCCCCCTCGAATCAAACGACTATCTCGTAGACGTATATATCGGCGGCACAGATGGCGACACCTTCCCCATCGCCGACAACCTCTATGGCTATACAGACACCTATATTGATTCAGGCATTCCCTTTATGGTGGTTAACAACTATTATAACGGTTGGCCCCATCCAAATACCGACTCTGGAGGATGGGTCGTCGGCGCTATGAAGGTGACTGCCGCCCATGAATTCTTTCATACCGTCCATTTTACCATCGACTACTGGGAAGACGCCTGGTGGATGGAAGCATCCTCAACATGGATGGAAGACGCTGTTTTCGACGATACCAACGATTACTATAACTACATTAAGACGGGAACCAACTGGCCCTTCTACCCGAACGTTTCCCTTCTGCACAACAATGGAGACCACGAATATGGCGATGTGATCTTTGCCAAATACCTTTCCGAATACCAGGGGGGAACGACGGCCATCAAATCGGTCTGGGATAACTGTATCACCGTTCAAGGGGCGAGTTCAGTGAGTGGATTGAGTACTTTTTTTGTTGGCCGTTCTACATCTCTGTCAAATGCCTACCAGGATTTTACTGTAAAAAACCTCTCCATGGATTATGCGGAAGGTTCTAACTACGGCAGCATGAAAATAAGGAGTACGCACAACACCTATCCCCTGTCACAAAACAGCCTCGACCTGCCACCCTCCGATCCAGACTACCTCGGATCAAATTACATCCAATTCACCCCTGCTGGCGGAACCGACCTGACACTCGCCTTCGACGGGGATGAATATTTTAACGGCCGGACAATCGAGTGGGGGGCGAAAATCGTCCTCTTCACCGGAGCCGCCTACTCATCGATTGACATCCCTCTCGATCCGAGCACTCAAAGTGGAACTCTGAAGGTCACGAGCTATTCCACCTATTCCACGATATACCTCGTCCCATCCGTCCTGTCATCGACAGGCGTCACGCCGTCGGAAAGAGATCAAACCCCGTACAGCAGCTATCCCGAGGGCGTACCCTACGCCTACGAGGCCTGTATCGACTGTGTTGCACCGACGCTCCCCCTAATGGAGTTCAAAGACAATGACACTCCTGCCGGAGGCGTTTCGGGAGGCGATGGCGGCGGCTGCTTCATCGCCACGGCGGCCTTCGGCTTTTACAGCGATCCCCAAGTAATGATATTGCGGCATTTCCGCGACCGCTTCCTTCTCACCAATGACCCGGGACGATGGTTCGTCAAGAGCTATTACCGCCACAGCCCTCCCATTGCTCAATTGATCAGAGAAAATGGATGGCTGAAAACCCTGGCCCGCATCCTGCTGCTGCCGGTCATTGCCACAGCATGGTTAACACTCGACGCGTTCCGGCTTACTTTTTTCCTCACTTTCTTTGTATTGACCTCTATGATCATCAACAGGAGAAAGAGACCAGCGCGATAGCGCCGAGCCATCCCCTATTTGGATTCCTTCAAAATCTTTCGTGAAAAGAGTATCTCCTCCCTATCAAAAGAGGTTGACTTTCACAATGTTGAATTTTACAATTGAAGTCCGATCCGAAGGGAAGGCAAAGACATGAAATCAGCCAAAGAGAGTGAAAACAAGCGAAAAAACTTACGGGTTCCCATCCTCGTAACCCAGGTTAAAGGCGAGTATGAAGGGAAGGTTTTCTTCGGCTATGCAAAGAATATCAGCAAGGTAGGTCTCTTCATCCAGACCATCTCACCAAAAGAGAGGGGAGCTACATTCAAGATTGAATTCACGCTACCGAAAAGCGAGACAATGATCACCTGTTCGGCAGAAGTCATATGGGCAAGAAACTTCATATCAGAGGCCCTCTACGAACCCGGCATGGGTCTAAAGTTCATCGATTTGTCGGAAACGACAGCTGAAATAATTGACAGGTGGGTAAGTGAACGATTAACGGATGAGGCTTAGTGCAGAACTCTTTCGTCTGACATTTCATCCCCGTCCAACTCAGATTCGGGATCAACCTCTTCGCCGGGGATAGCATAGCGCCCCTCAGCCCAGGCGCCAAGGTCGAGCATTTTGCACCTTTCGCTGCAAAAAGGCCGCCAGTCATTTCCCTTCAGTGACACAGACAGACCGCAATTGGGGCACTTCGCCATTGTCATCATTTCAATCCAATCTTTCTATATTATAAAGGAATTTGGTTTAACTGGAGCGGGCGATCGGGATCGAACCGACGACGTTCAGCTTGGGAAGCTGACATTCTACCACTGAATTACGCCCGCTCGATTTCAATCATAGAAAATGTTCAAAATATTGTCAACAGAATTCAGGAGGACATCACTCATACGAATCAACCTCAGGCGGCCCATTTGCCTATAGCAATCGGACTTTACGATACTCTCGGAAGATCGACGTGACCGACCTCAGTCACATTCTCCCCAAGGAACTGCCGGCCCAGGCGCAGGAATCTCTCCGGCGTATCAGTCACAAAATACCGTCTCGAAGGAGCCGCAGACGCGACAGGTTCACCCATCTTTTCCAGCAACATCTTTAGCGCCAGCGCCGCCTCATCACCCGATTCGATGAGGGAAACCCTTTCACCGACAGTTTCCCGGATCGTTTCACTAAGCAGAGGATAATGAGTGCATCCGAGAATCAGTGTATCAACGTCTTTGGAAATGATCTCATCCAGATATTTCCGGGCGGCCAATCGTGCCACATCGTTCTTTACCCAACCCTCCTCGGCAAGGGGCACAAAGAGCGGGCACGCCCTGCTTATCACCTCGAGGTCCGAGTCGAGATTTTTCAGTCTCTTCTCATAGGCGCCGCTTCTAATGGTCCCTTCCGTCCCGACCACCCCTATCCGACCACTTCGTGTAACTTCGACTGCTCTCGCCGCTGCCGGCTCAATCATCCCCACAACAGGAAGCGAAAACCGCTCCTCCAACTGGGGCAACGCTACGGCAGAAGCCGTATTGCAAGCGACGACAATCGCCTTAACATCCATACCGCAGAGAAAATCGCCAATTTCCAGGGCATACTGCGTAACCGTCCCGGCCGATTTCGTCCCGTAGGGGACCCTTGCCGTATCGCCGAGATAGATCGTCTCCTCTCCGGGGAGGAGATGGATGACGCTCTTTAGGACAGTCAGCCCACCGATACCGGAATCGAAGATTCCAATCGGTTTATTTCTTTCTATTCCAGCCATGACAGAAGTGTTAATTTAGGGCATTACGAGCCGGTAAGTCAACAGCAATATTATCTGTTGGGATATCGGGCCGTCAACAAAACAGGCAGGGCGTCATGTTCATCTTCGAAATCGCCCGACAAATAGCTATTCCTTGACTGACACGCCCAGTTTATGCTATTTTTCTGCATTCAAAAAGCTTATTTTTTCTAGAAAATCCTTTCTGTAGAGACGAGATATTTGAGAATCATCGGAGGTGCTTTTAAGGGCAAAAGACTGAGTGCATTCAAGGGACAAAAGATCAGGCCCACCTCCGACAGGGTCAAAGAGGCCCTCTTCAACATCATCGTCAGCCAGATCAAAGAAGGGATAAAGGTACTCGACCTCTATGCCGGCACGGGCAATATCGGGATAGAAGCTTTAAGCCAGGGAGCAAGCGCCGCTCTTTTCGTTGAAAATGATCGAAAGGCCATCGAGCTGCTCAGGAAAAACCTGGAACACTGCGGCATCACAGATAAAGCGGAGATTATATCGAGAGACGTGCTCCGGGCAATTGCCGAGATTGAGGCAAGAGATGCATCGTTTAATATCATATTTCTCGATCCTCCTTACGGGAGGGGGCTGCCCGGCATGACAATGAAACTGCTCGGCGACAGCTCAATCTCAACGGGTGCACTCATTATTGTGGAACATAGCAGGCGGGAAGAACTGGAAGAAAAATACGGGCGGTTTTTCAAGTACGATTCAAGAAAGTACGGCGACACCTCGTTAAGCTTTTTTTCTGAAAGGGAGAAACATTGAAAAAAATAGCCGTCTACCCCGGCACCTTCGATCCTGTTACACGGGGCCATCTCGATCTGATCAAACGAGGTGCAGGCGTCTTCGATGAGATCATCGTCGCCGTGGCGAAAAGCTCCACAAAGACTACCCTTTTCAGTATCGAAGAGCGGGTCGAGTTGATCTGTCAATCGACGGCAGAAATACCGAGAGTGACCGTGGAAAGCTTCGACGGCCTGCTGATAAATTACCTGGAAAAACATCACGCCCATGTGATTTTGCGGGGGCTTAGGGCGATCTCGGATTTCGAATACGAATTCCAGATGGCCTCCATGAACAGGAAACTCGCCTCCAAATTCGAGACAATCTTCATGATGACCGGTGAGCAGTTCACCTATCTCAGTTCCCGGTTTGTGAGGGAGATATCACGTCTCGGCGGCAGCGTGGAATGCTTCGTTCCACCCGCCGTGAACGAAGCGCTTATCAATAAATTCAAATAGGAAACAATCTGCATGTCATTTCTATCTGAAAGAGCCAAAAAGATAAAACCCTCCGTCACCCTGGCGATCACCGCACAGGCCAAGGCGATGAAGGCTCAAGGGATTGACCTCATCGGTTTCGGCGCCGGAGAACCGGATTTCGATACGCCGGACAACATCAAGAAGGCAGCCATCAACGCCATCAAGGCTGGCTTCACCAAGTATACTGCCGTGGGAGGAACGAACGAGCTGAAGGACGCCGTCATCGACTCGCTGAAAAGGAATACGGGGCTCGGCTACAAGCGTGAAAACGTTATCGTCTCCTGCGGCGGCAAACACAGCCTCTACAACATTTTCCAGGCGGTCATTAACCCCGGCGATGAAGTGATTATCCCCGCGCCTTACTGGGTTTCTTACCCCGACATGGTCCTCCTGGCAGACGGCACGCCCATTGTTATCGACTGCCCGGAAGAAGCGGCTTTCAAGATGACGCCGGACCAACTTGAAGATGCGATCACCCCGAAGACAAAGATCGTGGTCATCAACTCCCCGTCCAACCCGACTGGCGCGGCCTATTCCAAAGAAGAATTGAAAGCGCTGGCCGAAATCACCGTCAACAATAATATCCTGGTTATTTCCGACGAGATATACAACATGACTACCTACGACGATTTCGAGTGCGTCAGCATCGCCTCCCTCGGCGAAGAGATAAGAAACCTGACCCTCATCTCGAACGGCGTCTCGAAGAGCTACTCCATGCCGGGCTGGCGCATCGGCTATACGGCGGGCAGGCCCGAGATCATAAAGGCGATGGACAACATACAGGGGCAAAGCACCTCCAATCCAGCCTCCATATCCCAGGCCGCCGCCGTTGAAGCACTGAGCGGCCCGCAGGATTCGGTGGCTGAAATGAAGGCGCATTTCGAGAAACGGAGAAACTACATTGTAGAAAGATTGAACGCCCTCCCGGGAGTCTCCTGTTTTAACCCGCAGGGGGCCTTTTATGTCTTCCCCAGAGTATCCGGTTATTTCGGAAAAACCTGTAAAGGAGAGACAATCAGGGGTTCTGTTGACCTGACCCGCTACCTCATGGAAGAAGCGAAGG
This sequence comes from uncultured bacterium, assembly GCA_965372635.1. Taxonomy (GTDB): domain Bacteria; phylum Desulfobacterota; class JADFVX01; order JADFVX01; family JADFVX01; genus CBDVDA01. The sequence goes on from CBDVDA010000048.1 coordinate 16,533, forward strand.
TGGCTGTCGTCCCCGGCGACGCCTTCGGCGCCGACGAGCATATCCGGCTTTCCTATGCTACCTCAATGAAAAACATCGAAGAGGGCCTAAACCGAATAGAAAAGGCCTTGAACGCACTCTAGTGCGCTTCACTTAATAAAAAGCTGAATCGATCCGGGCAAAAGCATATCAATCCGGACGACACACGACAAAAGGAGTAAAAATGATAAACCTCGCAATCTCTATAGGGTCTGCAATAGCAACCTTTGCCGTCTTTTTTTTCGCCATAGGCGGCGGGTATATATGGAGTACCATCTTCGGAGTGGCTGTTTTCATGACTCTCAACTATCTTCTCAGCAAACGAATCATGAACAAAGTAACAGAGATCATGGAATCAGCCAGCAAAACCCTCCAGACAGGGAAGTTCGATCTCGCCATCAAGGGGATGGAGAGCGGGCTCAAATACGGCAAGTGGGTGATCATGATCGAATCCCAGATACGCGCCCAGATCGGCACGGTCCAGTACCTGAAAAAGGATTTCAACGCCGCATTCCCCAACCTCAAGAAAAGCGTGGCCAAAAACTGGGTCTCCATGGGGATGCTCGCCGTTATATACATGCGAAAGAAAGACAACGCCAATATGACCAAGACCTTGGAAAAAGCGGTAAAGGCGAGCCCCAAGGAACCGATCCTCTGGAACCTCTATGCCTACTGCCTTGCGAAAACAAATGAACGGGATAAGGCGATTGCCGTACTGAACCGGGCGATCAAGAAAAACAAGGACGATGACAGGACCGCTTCAAACCTGAAGGCGCTCCAGAACAACGCGAAGATGAAAATGAAAAGTTTCGGTGAACTCTGGTACCAGTTTCACCTCGAAAACGTTCCCATGAGCATGAGAATTCAGGCCGGAGCCCGCGGGAGCAAAGGGAGTCGTAAAATCATAAGGAGGTAGGCTCGCCGTCCGGCGACAGGAAGGATTGGCCCCTTTTAAGAAACGATCTTCTTTTTCAGCGACTTACGGATACGTGAGAGGAGGCCTGAGGCGTCCTCCTCCTTTTCTTGTCCCCCTGTAGCCTCATTGACATTGCCCCCTTCGGCGGGCGGCACGTCTCTTGAAGAAGCGTCCCTACTATGCCTGTCGCCAGAGGGTTTCTTCCCGCCGCCACGTCTCCTTTGCCTGCCTTGAGTATCTCCCCTCTCCAGCTTCGGCTTATCCTCCGTCTTATGTTTTTCAGGCTGAGTAAACTTCGGCTGCTTTTTACGCGTTACCTCGATGCTGTAACTGTTTACCGGAACCCCCGCCTGGCCCGTGATTACCACGAGGACTGCGTGGTCTTTTTCTATTTTGGCAATATCCGCCCTCTTCCGGTTATGCATATCGTTGGCCACCTCCACAGGGAGGAGAAGATCGACCTTCTCCACAGTGGGATCGAGGGCTGCTTCGTGGATTTTCCTAAGCAGGAAAACGGCGTTGCTCTTTTCGGACTTTATATAACCGCTCCCCCCGCAGTGCGGGCAGGCGACAAATCCCCGTTCGATGAGAGAACTCCTGATTCTCTGCCGGGACATTTCGAGAAGACCGAATTTGGATATCCGTCCCACATCGATTCTCGCCTTGTCTCTCTTCAGATCGCCCTTTAAGGTCTTTTCTACCTGCTGGATATTACTCTTTGGCCGCATATCGATAAAATCAATAACGATAAGTCCGCCGAGATCTCTAAGCCTCAACTGCCGCGCTATCTCTGCCGCCGCTTCCATGTTGGTCTTAAAGGCGGTATCTTCTATATTTTTCTCCCCCCGTGACCGGCCTGAATTAACGTCAATGGAAACGAGCGCCTCCGTGGGATCGATGACGATACTCCCTCCCGACTTCAAAGAAACCCGGTTACTGTAGATCGCCTCGATCTGGTTCTCCAGGTTATGCTCGACGAAAAGAGGGCTTTTCCCCTGAGATAGCCGAACCCTCGACTGGTACCTCGGCATGATGACTTTCATGAAGTCTCTCGCCTTTTTGTATATCTCCGGGTTGTCCGTCAAAATCTCTCCCACATCGGTAGAGAAATAATCCCTTATGCTCCTGATGACGAGATCGCCTTCACGGTAAATCAGGGCGGGCGCTTTTTTAGTTTTCTCCATACGGGTGATATTCCCCCAGACACGCTGCAAAGCGGTGAGGTCTCTTTTCAGATCGCTCTTGGTCCGGCCCATCCCCGCCGTCCGAATGATAAGGGCCATATCTTCAGGAACATCGAGACCGGCTATGATGTCTTTCAATTTCGACCGTTCACCTTCATCTTCGATCTTCCGCGAAACGCCTCCCTTCCGCGAACCGGGCATAAGCACCAGGTATCGTCCGGCGAGGGAAATATAGGTGCTTAAGTAGGCCCCTTTCGTGTCACGCTCTTCTTTGACGATCTGAACGAGCAGTTCCTTCCCCGGCTTGAGATCCCTCTCAGGCCGCAGTCTCTCCCTTCCTCCGGCCTCTTTGTCCTCCCCTCCCCCACCATAGGTCGATTGAATCTCTGAATAAGGGATAAACCCGTGCCGGTTTCCACCATAATCTACAAAGCAGGCTTGCATGGAAGGCTCCACCCTGACGATAACCCCTTTGTAAACATTCCCTTTCGTCTCTTCCCTGCCGGCATATTCAATCTCCAGTTCCTGGAGGACGCCATTTTCCAGCAACGCCACACGACACTCTTCGGCGTGCCTCGCATTTATCAACATCTTACATTTCATAGAGTTTCACTCTTTTCTTTCTGTATTTTTGTTCGGTTTCAACCCGGTCAAAGGGCCGAGGTCAGGGGACGGAGAGATAAAAAGGGGCGCTCTTCTCGCCGTCCGGGTTTACGATCTGAATGGATATCTCAGTCGGCGCGTTAGCAGCAGGGATGCGGTCGTAGATAAGCCTGTTACACCCCTGATAGGTCACCCCTTTCCCCAACAATTCGCCGTTAATGAGAGGCGATGCACCCCAGAGAAAATTCTCCCCTTCGACAATCAGCTCGTAATGTCCATCATAGGTCAGGCCGAGCGAGATGGAGTAGATTACCGGTCGCCCCTCGATATAGAAATTCTGCGCCAGCGACAGGGTACCGTCGGTATTTATGGCGGTAATAAAATGGAGCCCGCTCTCGGCCTGGGGAATCTTTACCTCCAGCCTGCCCTCATCGATGAATTTGCGCCCAACGACGATCTTGTCGAAAAGCACCTTCGTATCTTCGGAGAAGTTTTTGCCCTGCATCGATACGATCCTGTCCTCCGAGGGGGTACAGTAGTATAACCTGTCGGGGACGAGGGAGGTAATGACGGGACTCTTTTCCGTGATCTTGAGGACCAAGGGAGAGCTCTGGCACGAGTTGCCGTTTTTCAGATAAAAGGTGTGATCGCCGGACGGCAAGGCAGGGATGGCAAATGAGACGGTCCGATCGTCTATGATGCTCAAGGGGAACCGCTTTTCGTCAATCATGAGTCGCATTTTGGAAGTGAAATCCTTGCCATACAGAGTGACGGGAGCCGATATGGCTCCTCGGCTAGGGATGACTGCCATGATCTCGAAGTCACAGAGTTTTACCTCTCGCACCGCTTTTTTCTTCTCCCTGCTCCAACCATTAGAAGAAAAGGAGAGCACCAAAGCCATTGCAGCCAGCCACCAAACTATCGTTATTCGGCTACTCACCTGTTTCGTTTTCTTTCTCCCCGAATATCTGGGCTGAGAAAATTTCTATCTTAGCCCTTTCTTTCCACCCGTCTTCCGGCAGGCCCGCCTTTAGGCAGGTATGGGCAAGAAAAGTATCCCTGTCCCACCCCTGTTCCATCGCCACCTGTGGAAGGAGTACGCCCCTGTTCATCCCTTTGGTAATGTATATCCCATGAGTACCGACGCTGATTTCGTTTACGTCTTTTATCTCTCTCAAGGGAGAAAGGATGGATATCTCGATATCGATCTCCTCCAAGTCTTCTTTTATAACCGATTCGAACCGGGGGTCCCGGAATGCGGCAGAGAGCGCCATCTCTTTCACCGTGTCGATGAGCGGATCCTCAGAGCGGAAACAACCCATACAGCCAGCCAGGTAGCCCTTTTTGTGGAGCGTTACGAAGAGCCCCCGTTTTTCCTGCAAGCCGGGCAGGCTGCTCCTCTCCCCTTCTGACCTCCTGTCGAGGTGATTGCAAATCGCCTCGCGGGCCAGCCGGAGAAGGGACTGCCCTTCCTCACTGTTTAATTCTTCTTTTTCCATTTAAAATAATCCTCCAGTATCTCTCTGTGATCGAAGGCGACCTCTACAGGCAGGTCGCCCTCTATGAAGAGGACCACCTCTTCTGCATCATCAGCAGCAACGAGTTCGCCCTCACCTGTCGCTACAAAAACGGTGGTAATCGTATGCTGCCTCGGATCGCGCCCGGGGTCTGAATAGGTATGGAGTTGTGCTCTCAAGCTGATATCAAGCCCCGTTTCTTCCTTCGCTTCACGAAGAGCCGCCGACTCAAGCGATTCACCGTAATCGACGAATCCGCCGGGAAGCGCCCAGCCAAAGGGCGGGTTTTTCCGTTTAATGAGAACGATCTTTCCCTCATTCATTTCGATAATAATATCGACTGTAGGAACCGGATTTTCATATGTCACAAGCACGCCCCCTTGAAGGCCCTACCAAACCAGTTAAATTATAAATATTTCAAGGACTTACTTTATATCACAGCAAACGGGGGGAGTCAAAATAATTATGAATGCATCTTTTTTGATTTTTTCTGACGAGGGTTGATATTTTTATGCCTGCCGGCTCTATCATGTTTAAAAAGAACTGTTGCCTTTTTATTCCAGGGGGCCTAGCGTTGCATCATGAGGGCGACCTCGCCAACCCTTCTGCCGAGATTCCTGGCGGTAGCGATACCTGTCGTGTCGCCTTCGTAGCCGTCGGGATGCTTCGACCAGGCAGCGCCGCCGAAGTGATCGCCGTCACCTACAATGATCATGTCGTGGATCATCATGGCCGCATGAACGGCCTGGATGGTCAGTTCCTGCCCCCCGTTTCGTGAACCGCCCACCGTCAGCACGCCGCCCAGTTTATTTTTAAAGATGAAGCCGTTACGCCTGAAAAGAACGGTCCTGTCGATAAAGGCCTTCGCCTAGCTCGACATGCTCCCCATATAAACAGGGGAGGCGAGGATTATCCCTGCAAGTTCGGGGTCGGCGAGCTTCGGAATGAGCGGCTGGAAATCATCCTGCTGGCTGCATGTCATACTTTTTTTGCATCTGTCGCATGAGATGCAGCCGTTAAATTTCAAGGGGGCAAGATCGATCAGTTCCACATCGAGGTCGTTCCCGGATGCCTCAGCCGTAAGCCGCACCTCATCGAGGCATTGTTCCAACAGGAAATGGGTGGACTTGTTTTTTCTCGGACTTGCCGATACGCCTATGATCTTCATTGCAGATTCTTCTCCTTTTTGCGGGTAATGTCATTGATACCAGCGGCCTCACAAAAACAGCCGCTGAGGGTAGGGATTTAATCTGTCCCTCTTTTCTTAGGTAAGGCTACTTCCCGGAAACGTACTTCAGGATATCCACTACCTGCCCGGGCGTCCTCGCCCATGCCATAGCGGCAGCATCAACCTCTTTGAGCGGATGAACTATCTCCTCGCCATGCAGTGTAAGGTAGGGCGTTCCCAGTGCAGCGCAGTACCCTGCATCGAAGGCTGCATTCCACTGTTTGTACTTATCACCGAACCTTATGACAACGAGGTCGCTCTTCTCTATCAGTCTCTTCGTCCTGATGGAGTTCACCTTGGCCGATTTATGGTCTCTCCAGAAGTTATCACCCTCGGCTCCCAGGTGGTCTCCAGCCGCATCGCTCGCCTCGTGATCTGTAACGGCGGAAAGGAAGTTGATTTCCAGACCACTATTCTTAGCCCCTTCCCTTATTTTTTCACGCCAGTCTGTGTGTATTTCCCCCGACAGGTATACGGTAAGTTCCATCTTTATCTTCTCCTTTTTTCAGTTAAGTAGAAACATAGGTCTGATTTTACGACAGGGGGGAAGGTTGTGGCAAGGGGGAAGGGGGGTTATTGGGATGTGTCCAGGTGTTCTTAAACAGCAGCTGTAAACGTAGACTTGGAATTC
>CBDVDA010000049.1:0-22583 GCA_965372635.1 uncultured bacterium
CCAGATACGCCGCTTTTTTTCAACTATTTAAACACCACTTTTGATTATAACTCACGATGAAATCAGTATACTTTAAAGCCTTTACATAATTTTCAGAACCAGCTTTGTCATGTAAAGGATGAAACTTTCCTGTAGGAAAAGTATAATAACTTCCATCCTCATTGTAAATAAAAGGTGCATGGGTTACCATCAGGTGAAAAAAGGAAAATGTTGAATTACCCCAGTGGCTTATTGCATAGTACATATTTTCAACCATTTCTTTGTCCCTCCTATAATTTTTGTAGCTAATAAAAAATCTTCTCATGTCTCTCGTTATGCTTCGAAGAATAGGGTCGGATGCATAAAGCAAACTATTATCCATAAAATAAATGGAGTTCAGATAAAAATTGTGTCCTCTTTCACTATGGGATGACGTAAAGTCTAAATCGTTTTTTCTGATCATTTTGTTGTATGGGAGAATTCCATTTGCCGCCGTAAAATAGCCCTCTTTTTTAAATAACGTAAAGAATGAATCCATCTCTAGGGCATTTTTCCCTAATTCATAATCTTGATAAAGCCCCTTTTTCTTGTTTTCTATAACAGTTCCCTGTCTGTTAAATATCAATCCGGGGACAGATCGGACTGTTGTTGGTGCTGGTGAAACAGCATACTTAAAATAATCACTGCCAGAGGTTAGCGTCCTTATGTTTGGCAACTCATTACTCATGATACCTCGAAAAACTCTTGGGCCGGACCAGTTGACAAAAAGAATAATAAAAACGGGTGGTTTTTCTCCATGATGATTTTGGGTCTTGCTTGTTGATCTGATGTCTTGGATTTTATCACTGGCAGACTCATAAAAAAATAATCCCACAGAAAGAGTGAAGCCAATGGCAGCCCAGATGCATATTAAAACCTTTGTTAGGTCGAAGATGACATTTTTCTTGAAACAAGAGTACATAAGAGCGAGCATAAATGGGCTTAGGTATGATAATAGCCACCATACGCCTAAAAAAATCTCCTTTTTATCTCTGACGCCCCCGCCTGGTATCATTTCCTGTGTAAACATGTCAACGGGTGGTGTAAACATTCCCCAAATGCTGTACAGTAAAAGATACCAGCTAATGCAAATAAACAAAGGCTTGATTGCAGATGGTGTTACTTTCCGAATGAGCCAATAACAAAGACAAATCAAAAATACATGTAGCCATAAAAAAACTATGAACTGAATAGAAACAACGTGAGACCAGTTTAATTCGAACCTGTTGTTGACGTTGGCAATGTTCTTGAATTGATTAAAGTGAAGCATTACAACCAAGCCAAAGCCGTAAATTAGAGGCATCAATAGAGACATAAGTCGCATTTTATTAAATGTCATCCTTGCTTTTTAATAAATATAACGTTCTCATGCTTCCTCCAATGTTTTTTTTATCAACGATATGAAAATATTTTCCAAAAACACCTTCGAACTCTTCACGTGTATAGTTTTGGAAAATATCCTCTCTTGAAGACAATAATTTTTGAACCTGAGAATCTGATTTATCAACAAATTCAATGATTAGGAAAGGTGATAAATGCGCAAAAAAGGATGCAATGTTTGGTAGGGGTAAATTATTTGAAATTGCCAGGTGGTGAATAAAGGCCAATGCCATTGTCGCTTTTGGACGGCATCTCGACAAAAAGGATTCTCTCTCTCTATTGTTCCAGCCAATAGCCGGACTCGGATTCATAATATCAAGCTTTAAAGGATGGATATTTAGGCATCCCTTTTTTCTCTGAAACCGATAATTCTTCTCAACTGCCACAGGATCAATATCTGCCGATACAACATATGATTTTTTTTGAGCCGCCAATTCGCTGAATACGCCTCTATTTGCTCCTAAATCTAATACAGTATGTCCTCTCACATCAATGACATCCAAAAATGAACTTACAATGTTCTTCTTTTCGTCAAAAGATTTTTTGGAGTAATTTGTCCCTTCATAATAGTTTCCCCACTCAGTTTCACTGTCAGGGAGTTTCAGGTGCTTCACGCTGGATTTTAAACTGTCAACGATCCCTCTTAGCGAACTCATTATAGTCTTAACCTGTTTTGAGGAGCTTTGCTGCTTTTTGGCATACTTCTTAATCATTCTCGAATGAAGATGGATATGGAAAAGAGCGCCGGGTTTTAAGTAGGTTTTTAACGGCAAAAGCTTGCTGGCAAGGTCTATAGGGACGCCTTCGATATAACTGTTTAAAAGCGAATCAAGCCGTAAATCCAGATGTTTCATCAGGTAAAGAGGCGCCAGAAAATGGCGGCAGAACTGGTTGTATGCCACCCATGGCTTCAGGTTGTTCTTGTCTGTTTTTTCAAAGGAGAGGGTATCTATAAAACGGGGGTTCGTTCCTGTGAATTGAACATTGTAGGCACTGGCATCTTTCAAACTCATACCGCAAGATAACGCTTCTTCTTGAATTCTAAGAGTCAGAAGGGCGGCGTCTTTGAGCATATCAAAGCACCACTCATAGGGGTAAGATATCTGGCGAATCTGTTCCGGTTCGATTGTTTTCCAGGCAGTTTCTTTGGCAGGTGAAGAGTGGCTGTCCAACTCTTTGTGGGGGAGGAGTAACCTGGCTTCAGTAAGCTTCTTATAAAGTCCGCTGGAGATCAGATGTTCATAATGAGAGGCATATGAGGAATTGATTTGCCGTAAGATTTTACCATTATTTTCAAATATAAAACCATCGGGGTCTCGAAATGAAGATTTCGAAATAGACATGCTGCTTTTTACTTTTGATCGGAAGGAGGCGTTTCAGAAGGTTTCTTGCGAAACATGTTGACCAGATGCTTCCACCACATTTTGACGGTAAAAATTGCTCCCGTGACGATACCGATTATAACTTGAAGAAAAACGCTTCCCGTAATGGGGTCCAAATATGCAAAAGCCATATTTGGGAACAACAGTAGAAAAATGAGCGCAAGACGCATAGCTTGATCCTTTTTTAGTTAATTATGAATTTATTCGATTGAGCCGTGAGAAGAACAACCTCACATCCTTAAATATGTTTAATAGCATGTTTTTACGCTAAAAAGCAACCGTTTTTGTATTTCAGACTTGGTTGAGAATCCAACTTTAATCCAGGCGTTATCCCTGCCTTCGGCAAATTATTTGACAAAATAAGAGGGCAGGCGTAGCCTATGGATGTGAACCCCTTTTCCATTTGATCTATCTAAAAAAGGGTGATAAACAAACGGGCGGGGTTATTCGTGAAACTTCAATATAAAATATCTCTTTATCTCTTCCTCTTTTCTCTCATCTTCCTCGGTGCGAGTACGGCCATTTTTTATGTTCACAGCGGCGGTCTGGCGCTAAGGAGCGCCCACGAGACGCTTGGGCGCTTTTCCGAGCAGGTGGCCCACCAAGTGGATTACTACCTCGCTGGGAAGGCCGATATGGTGAGGGTGCTTTCCAATGCAAACGTTATTTCGGCGGCGCTTTCGGCGAGCAATAAAGAGTGTGCCGCCGTACCGGAAGGTGAGTTGAAAGACAAAATGAGGCGGCTCAATGAAAAATGGATGGCCGCCGACCCGGACGATCCCTTCGTCAGCAATCTCATGACCAACGCGAGTGCTGAATACCTGAGAAAACAGGCTAAGAGCATCCCCGGCGAGTTCGGCGAAATCTTCCTCACCAACCGCTACGGCGCAGTGGTAGGGACGACGAACAAGTTGACCACCTATGCCCATGCCCACAAATACTGGTGGCAGGCGGCTTACCGCGACGGAAAGGGAAGGGTCTTTTTCGATGACAGGGGGTTCGACGAGAGCGCCAAGGGATACGTGGTGGGCGTTGTTATTCCCATCTTCGAAGAGGGGGAGATTTCGGGGATACTGAAGGCGAACCTCAATATCATGGGGAGCCTCAGCCGGATTTTGTGGGACCTTCCTTACAGCGGGATAATCGACATAAAGCTGGTGCGCACCGGCGGTCGGATCGTCATGGAGGAGGGGGCGCCGCCGCTCAGCACAAAACTCACGGCGAAGCTTACTAAAAAGCTCGCCGCCTTCGAGGAGGGGTCAAAAGTCATTACTGAAAAAGGGGTGAAAAGGGTGGCCGCTTATTATCCCGTTGAGCTTACTCAAGGGACGGAAAAATATGGCTTCGGCGGAAAATATAAGTCTATAGACCACATCGAAGGGAACGAGGGCGAGGGGTGGGCCGTCGTTGTGAGTGAAGACTACGATCTCGTCATGATGAACCATACCAAGGCCGCCAAGCAGATCCTCTTTATAAGCGCCTTCTTTACGCTCATGCTCGTCATCCTCGCCGCCTGGTTCGGCTACCGCCTCTCCAAACCTATCGTCAGCCTCTCGGATCATATAAAAGATGCGGGAAAGCGGAAGTTCGACACCCATATCGACATCTCCTCTGCCGACGAAATCGGCCAACTGGCTATCTCCTACAATAGGATGATCGACGAACTGAAAGAGACCACCGCATCGCGGGACGACCTTGCCGAGGCGGAGAGGGAGGCGAAGGAGGCGAACAGGGCAAAAAGCGAGTTTCTGGCCAATATGAGCCATGAAATCAGGACGCCCATGCAGTCGATCATCGGGATGACCGAAGTCCTGGCAGAAACCGAGCTGACGAAAGACCAAAAATACTCTGTCGATATTCTAAAAAAGGCGGGCGACAACCTGCTCGATATTGTCAGCGATATTCTCGATCTCTCCAAGATAGAAGCAGGCCGTTTTGAAATAGAAGAGAAACCCTTTAGCCCCGTTCAACTGAAAAAAGAGACATTGAAACTCTTTGAAGCGTCGGCCAAAAAGAAAGGCCTCAAACTCGACTGCCACATATCGGGCGAGGTGCCCGAAACTGTATCTGGAGATGTGATCCGTATAAGGCAGGTTCTCGTTAACCTGCTTGGAAACGCCGTCAAGTTTACCGAAAAAGGAGAAATCACTTTAGACCTGGAGGCAGTGAAGGATAAAAAGTCTACCCTTCGTTTCTCCGTAATCGATACGGGCGTCGGCATCGACTCTGCCATGATGGAGCATATCTTTGAACCCTTCTCACAGGCCGACGCCTCCTTTACACGAAGGCATTCCGGTACCGGTCTCGGTCTTACAATTTCAAAGAGTATTATCGAACTGATGGGCGGTGAACTGTTTGTTGAAAGCACGCCCGGAAAGGGGAGCCGTTTTTCCTTTCACATTCCCCTGAAGGAAGTGGGAAAAGAAGAAAGAGAAAGAGAAGACTCCATACTGAAGCCCTCGGGGGCTGAGCATCTCTCTTTGAATTTGCTTGTAGTGGAAGACGCCGAGGATATCCGGCTCCTTCTTAAGATCATGCTGAAAGGCACGGGCTGTAAACTGGATATGGCTGAAAACGGCGAGGAGGGGGTGGAGAAATTCAAAAAAGGGAATTACAACCTCGTTCTTATGGATATCCAGATGCCCGTTATGGACGGTCTCGCCGCCACGGAGGCGATCCGTGAGTATGAAAAATCAAAGGGACTCGACCCGACGCCGGTCATTGCCCTCACCGCCCACGCTTTCAAGGAGGAGGCCGACAAATGCCTTGCCGCAGGGTGCACGGCCCACCTCGGTAAACCGGTCAGAAAGGCGGCCCTCTTACAGGTCATTTCCGAGTACGCCCCTTCAAACGCAGTATGATCCGCCCTGGCCCCCCTATATAGTCCTCTTTTTTGACACCACCTGCCTTGCAGGGGCGACTAGAGAAACGTCCTTACAGCCGTGGACGCCCTGTCGAAGCGGTTCGGCAAGCTTTACATGGAAACGAGACGCTAAGTCCAGCACGAAGGGACGTGGGGAGACGTTCCGAAAAGAAAGGACAGGTTTTTTAAAGGAGAGAATAAAAGACAGCGGCTCGGCCTGCCCTTCGTTAATGTTGATGTCTGAAATGGGGGAAGAGGGGATGGATTGTTTACGTGCCGTTCAGTATGGCAATTGTCTTGCTGATCAAATCTTGGTTTTGGAATGGCTTTTCAATAAAGTTTCTTGCGCCTAATGAAAGGGCACGTTCTTTATTCTCTTCCGTTGGGTAGGCGGAGAGGATAATGATGGGGATGTCTTTTGTTTCACTCTCTCCTTTAACCCGCTCGCAGAATTCGAAACCGTTCATCCCCGGCATCATCAGATCCAGGATTATGGCCCCCGGTTTCAGGGTTTTTAGAATTTTTAACCCCTCCATTCCCGATTTTGCAACTTTCAGGCGAAGCCCCTTGTGCTCGAAGAGGCAGGCGATCATCTTGTCGATATGCTCGTCATCGTCTACCAGAAGAATGGTTTTATCCGACATGGCAAAGTCCTTAATGGTTAAAGACTGGTGGGATGAAGAAAACCCACCCTAGTTAAAGTCTACTCCAATAAATGTTCTAGTTCAATAGAAAAGAAGGCGTTAGGGGAGGGGGTAGAATTCTTTCCAGAAGACATCGGGCTTGGCCTCGAAGGCCATTTCTTCCTTGAGGGTCGGGTGTGTAAGGGTGAGTGAGCTTGCATGCAGGGCGACGCATCGGTCACCGAAGACGATTTTCGACCCGTACCTGAAATCTCCGAGGAGGGGGTGTCCCCTATGAGCAAACTGAAGGCGGATCTGGTGATGCCGCCCCGTGGAGAGATCGATCTCCACGAGGGAGATGTTTTTCTCATGCCCGAGTCTTTTGAAATGGAGCCTTGCCGGTTGCCCTTCATCCCCCTCGGCGATTCGGCTCGTCGCCCCTTTCCGGGTAATATTGTCCTCCAGCGTTCCTTCTTCCGGGACGATCCCCTCGGCGAGGGCGTGGTAAACCTTTTTGACCTCTCTTTCCCTGAACTGCTCCGAGAGGCGCGCCGCTGCCTTCGATGTTTTTGCAAAGACGATAACGCCCGAAACAGGCCTGTCGAGGCGGTGGACGAGTCCGAGGTAAACGTTTCCCTGTTTGCCGGACTCAACCTTCAGCCAGGTCTTTGCCAGGTCGAGAAGCGACTCATCGCCCGAATTGTCCCGCTGCACCGCTATTCCCGCTGGTTTCCGAACCACCAGGAGGTGGTTGTCTTGATAGATGATATGCAGTTCCATTTTTTCAGTAGAATAACATAGACGGCAAGGAATTTGCCGAAAATGGAAGGGAATGATTTCTTCTGGATAAATGATCTTAGTTTGCGGGTTTTAAAAAAGGAGAAAGTGTGGTATAAAAATAAGCATGACTGAAGATGAGAGAAAAAGCATCCGGCAGAAAATTGAAGCCAAGATAGAGGCATTGAGGGAGAATATTTCCGCCCTCGAATTTTCTGTCCGCCAGATCCCTCCGGTTGACGATCTCGACCGGGAGACGAGGAGTGAAGCGATAAACTACAAGCGGACCTGTGAAGCGAATATCCGGGATGGACTACAGAAGATATCGAAGCTGGACGTGGCGGAGAAGCGGGTGGATGCCCCCGACTACGGGATATGCATTGAGTGCGATAAGCCGATTGAAGTGACGAAGCTCATGCTCATGCCGGAGACGATGTACTGCGTGCAGTGCCACAAACTGTAGCGATTAATTTTTGATATGATAAAAAGAGGGGGCTCACTGAGCCCCCTCTTTTTATGTGCAAACTTTAGAACGTGGCTAGCATCGATTCTACAATAACAGGGTCGAACTGCGTTCCCGAGGTACGCTTGAACTCATCGATGATGAAATCCATGGAACGTCCCTTCCGGTAGGGCCTGTCGGCCCGCATGGCGTCGTAGGTGTCTGCCGCCGAAATGATCCGTGCGAATATCGGGATCGCTTCTCCCTTCAACTGGTCGGGATAGCTCGTCCCGTCGAAATGTTCATGGTGGTGCTTGACGGCGGGCGCCAGATAGGTGAGCTGGTTGATATGGCTGAGCATCTCTACGCCCCGGGCGGGATGTCTTTTGACGATATCATATTCTTCCTTCGTCAGTTTCCCCGGCTTGTCGAGAATTTGCTCGTCCGTACCGATTTTGCCTATGTCGTGGAGGATAGCCGCGATCTCCAGGTCTTTTAACTCCTTTGAAGAGAGCCCCATTTTTTTGCCGATGAGAAGGGCATATTTAGTCACTCTTTCCGAATGACCTGCCGTCCAGGGGGATTTGGCGTCGATGGCGGAAGAGAGGGAACGGACCGTTCCGAGATAAAGTTCATCCAGGTCGCCTACGAGTTGGGCGTTTTTCAGCGCTACCGCCATCTGACCCGACATGGTAAGCAGGGTCGCCTTGTCCCTTTCGTCAAAATCCTCGCCGTTTGATTTGTTGATTACCTGGATGACGCCGATGATCTCGTGCTTGTCGATGAGCGGCGCCGCGATCATCGATTTTGTATGGAACCCTGTCTTTTCGTCGGGCGTTTTGAAAAACCGCGGGTCACTCTGTACATCATTGATGATGGTGGGAATACCCTTTTCAAGTACCCACCCCGCGATTCCCTGCCCCGGTTTTATCCTGATATCCTTCAGCATATCGGCTTTTTCACCGAGGACGAGGGTGAATTTGAGGTCCCCCATCTCTCCATCTCGAAGCAGGATAGAACAGGCCTCGACACCGATAGTCGACTTCGTGATTTTCATTATTTTTTCGAGCAGTCTGTCGAGATTGAGTGTAGATGAGATGGAGGTGGCCACTTCTTCGAAGAGTTCGAGTTCGGCCACCCGTTTTTTAAGGTCGGTAATGAGGGCGCTGTTTTCGTGGCGCAGCCTGTATCGCTCCAGCGCTCTTTCCAGAGTACTCAGCAACTTATCTTCGTTGAGAGGCTTTTTGATGTAATCGTAGGCGCCTTCCCGGATGGCTGTGATGGCCGTATCGAGGGAGGCGTGGGCGGTAACGATGATTACGGAGATATCGTTGTTTATTTTCAGGATGTCGGGGATTATATCGATCCCAGAACCTTCGGGCATTTCGATGTCGAGCAGAACGGCTTCGACAGTTTCGCTGTTCAGGATGTCAAATCCTTCGGACTGCTTTGCCGCAGTGATGACTCTGTATCCCGCATCAGACAGGATATCGCGGATCATTTCCCTGATAAGTTCATCGTCGTCTATAACGAGAATAGTTCCCATCGTCTGTCCCCTTTAAATCCCATGAGATGGGACAAAAATATACATAATTGGCTGTTATGTCAAGAAATTTGATGCACGGTGGGAGAGGAGAACGCTAGCTGTATTCCTCCAGAATCTCGGTGAATTCGTCGAGATTTCCAAGGAAGAGGTCCAAGAGCGTGGGGTCGAAGTGTTTTCCTCTTTCCGCCTTAAATAGAACGGTGATCGCCTCTATGGACCAGGGGGCTTTGTAGGAACGTTTGGACGCCAGTGCATCGAAGACGTCGGCGATTGCGGCGATCCTGCCGTAGATATGGATTTTTTCACTTTTCAGCGCCTGCGGGTAGCCCGTACCGTCCCACTTTTCATGGTGCTGATGGGCGATGATGGCGGCGGCTTGCAGGATGTCCCGTTTGGAGTGGACGAGCATGGAATAGCCGATCTTCGTATGGTTCTTCATGACCTGGTGCTCCTCCTCGGTCAGTTTCCCGTCCTTGAGAAGGATGTAATCCGATATGCCGATCTTCCCTATGTCGTGGAGAGGGGCTGCTGCCGCAATGACCTCCACTTCCTCGTCGGAAAGCCCGAGTTTTTGAGCGAGAAGCCTGCAATACTCGGTGACACGCCGCGTATGGTTTTTTGTCTCTTTCGATTTCTTTTCCTCGATGATGCCCATGGTGAAGACCGTTTCTTTCAGGGTGTCTTCGATTTCGTCATTGAGAGCGGCGAGTTGGAGGTTCTTCTCTTCCATCAGTTTCTGGTTTCTTGCGATGTCGTCATTGAAAAGGTTGATCTCTCTCGCCACGTTCTGAAATTCCAGGCTCTGAAAATCATCCTCCACGAGCGGGGTGCGACCGTGGTAGGCCTTTTTTGCGTTCTCCACCAGGCTTTCGAGGGGGGCCTTGACGTAAATCTGGACTGTGCGGAAGGTGTTGGTGATGATGAGGATGACGAAGATGGCAGAGAGGACGGCGATGCCGAGCATGACGGTGAGCGCCGTATTCCGGTATCCCGACAGGTCAACCTCGATATCGACGGCGCCGAGTACGGTACCTTCTACTACCTGGTGGCAGGTTATACAGCTTAGCGCCCCCTCTTTTGTCGCTACGAAAGGGATGACGGCGCGGATGCGGGGATTCAGGGCGAACTCATTTAAGATGTAGGCCGGTTCTCCCGATTTAAAGACTTTTTTTGCAACGTCGTCAACCTTTCCCTCAAAACGGCTGCCGGGGCCGAACTGTTTGTTGATCTCCTCGGAACGGAGGATTTTCATGCTCTGTATGTCGTGTATGGACTGGATCTCTTCGAGGAAATAGTCCCGTTTGTCCATGATGTCGGCCTTCATGTGGGAGGTGAGCCCGGCCTTGACCAGTTCGGAGAGGGTAAGCACGTGGTTCTTAACAATGTTGTGGGAAAGGGTTCTGAAGCTGAGCCCGATAACTATGGTCATGATGAGAGCGGCGCTCAGGATGACCGTGAGGAGGGTCTTGATGGTGATGGTTTTAACACTTGGTTTTACGGGCGTCATGATGTTGTGCGCAAGGGCCTTGAGTCGATATCTGTTCCGATTGAAGCCGTTCATGATAGCATAAAAGTGTCCAACTTTTCAATAACGCTGTGCAGTCCCGATTCAATTTGATAGAATTGGGGTATCATGAATCGGTATCTAATTATTGTAGCCTTCCTTCTCATTTCAACTATAGCCCATGCGGACAGGGTGGAGATCGCGAATTTCGAAATCGGTGACCTTTCCGGTTTTAAAGAGAAGGTTTTTTCGGGCAAGACGAAGTATGAATCCGCCGAAGTGGGCGGGCAGGGCGCATTTAGGGCATTGAGCGAAAAAGGAGCATCGGGCCTTTTTAAAAAGGTCACCGTCGATCTCGAAAAGACCCCCTGGCTCAACTGGTCCTGGCGGGTGGAGAATATACTGCCGGGTTTGGACGAACGGACGAAGGAGGGGGACGATTATCCGGCAAGGGTTTACGTTGTCTTTTCAGGCGGCCTTCTCTTCTGGAAGACGAGGGCGCTCAACTACGTCTGGTCGAGCTCTCAGCCCGTCGGCACAGTCTGGCCGAACGCCTTCACCTCCAATGCGATCATGACGGCCGTCGAGTCGGGTGATGAAAAGCTCGGCCGATGGGTAAGGGAGAAGCGCAATGTGAGAGAGGATTTCAAGCGCCTCTTCGGCGGCGACATAAAAAAGGCTGATGCCGTCGCCATCATGACCGACACCGATAACGGCGGTGGCAAAGCGGTGGCCTATTATGGCAATATCTATTTTTCATCGGAATGACAGGAGGTTAGAATAAAAATATGATAGAAAACATTACGATTAAAAGTACGTCGCGTGAGGAGTTTATCGACATTACCAGTGAGGTGCAGCGGGTTGTCTCTTCGTCGGGTGTCGAGGAGGGGAGTTGTTTCCTCTACGTACCCCACACGACGGCGGCTATTACCATCAACGAAGGGGCCGACCCCGCCGTCAAGCGGGACATGCTCGTTTATTTGAACAAGCTCGTCCCCCGCACAGGCGATTACACACATATGGAGGGGAATTCGGACGCCCATATCAAGGCGTCACTCCTCGGCAACTCGGAGACGATCATCATCGAAAAAGGGGCTCTTGATCTCGGTACGTGGCAGTCGGTTTATTTTTGTGAGTTCGACGGCCCAAGGCAGCGAAGTCTCAAGTGTAAGATCGTTGCCGACGGCCCTTCTCCCGTAGAATAGTATTGACTCTTTGGGGCAAATCGGCTATTTAATAGGCCATGTTTATTCTCGGCAATTTCCTCAATGCGCTCGCCATGGTTGTCAGCATGGTGCTCCAGCTTTACATGTGGATCATCATCGGGCGGGCGGTCATCTCCTGGGTTAACCCCGATCCCCACAACCCGATCGTCCAGTTCCTCTACAAAAGCACGGAGCCGGTCCTTTACCGGGTGCGCCGCTGGATACCGTTCCATACGGGCGGCATCGATTTTTCACCCATCATCGTCATCCTCGCCATCGCCTTTCTCCAGTCCTTCCTCGTTCAGACGTTGCAACGGATCGCCTGGTCGCTCAAACATTAATCCTAAAAAAGCGTTTGCCACGGCCAAAAGTAGGCGCTTCTAAGCGACTTTCACGGACTAAAGACAATTCAGGAATGTCCGTATTCCTCTGTGGGCAACCGAGGTTTTTAGGTCAACAGATCCTTTGCTTTTATCCTGGGAGACTCTTTGAAAGAGCGTATTATTGAAACCGTCAGGCATCTTGAAGGACCGAGAGACGGTGTTTATCACCCGGAGCGGCTCGAAGAGGCGGCAAAATATATCGAACAAACTTTCGGAGAGATTGGTTTCAGCCTTTCTTCCGATCCCTTCTCATTCAACGGAAAGACCTACCGGAACATAATAGCCGGATCTACCGAAGGGGACTCCAAAATAGAGACAGTTCTCATCTGCGCGCACTACGACGCCGTTGCCGGAAGCCCCGGCGCCGATGACAATGCATCCGGTGTGGCCGTTATGATCGAGGCGGCGAGGCAACTCGGACCGAGGGAAGGGCTGACATTCGTCGCCTTTTCCCTCGAAGAGCCGCAGGCGACGAGCGGGAACTTTCTTTACGGCAGCAGGCACTTTGCAGCAGAAGCGAAAAAGAGGGGAGACCGCTACCGGGCCGTTTTCAACCTAGAATCGGTGGGGTATGTGAACAAAGCACCGGGGAGCCAGCGGGTACCGCCACTTCTGAATGCACCGACGACGGGGGATTTCATCGCTCTCGTGGGAAATAAAAAGGCTACCCCCCTGATGGAGAGCTTTGTACAAAGGGCGAAGGAAATAGAACCGTCCCTCACGGTTTTCAGCCATACTGCGCTCATGAAGGGGTACCTCCTTCCCCCCACGCGTCTCAGCGACCACGTTCCGTTCTGGGACACGGGCTATCCCGCCGTCATGATTACCGATACAGCCATGATGCGAAATCCCAACTATCACACGCGTGATGATACGTCAGACACCCTCTCTCCGGAGTTTATGGCGCAGGTCTGCCGTACCCTCATCCATACGGTGGAGAGACTCTTTGATTGACTCTTCACGTTAATAAAGTAAAATAGGTCCCTAAAAACACTAAGAATATGGTTTCCTCATGAAAAAGATGGTCTTTATTTTTATACTTCTTTCCCCCCTAACTTCCTTCGCCGGGGAGTCGCTCGACATTGCCGATTTGATGACCCACCACGAGTACAAAGCGGCGGGGTTGGATAAGCTTTCCCCAGAAGAGGTGGAGGCGCTTAACCGGTGGCTTACCGAATTCAACGCCAAAAAAAGGGACGATCAAACGCCGTCAACGACTGATGCCGCAGGGGAAAGCGCGCTAAACCCGGAAAAGGGTGGGACAAATCTCTTCGGAGGAAAAAAGTCGAAGACTTACAAAATTCAGCATGTCTCCGGTGAGACGAGCTTCGAGATCAATAATCGCAAGTTTGAGGCGTCGAAGAAATGCCCCGGTTTTAAAAGGGGGGACGAGGTGGAATTCATTGAGGGGAGTGCCTACGGACTCTGTACGACGGCGCTTTTTACAAAGCCGGGGAGCAGCGGACCCTGCAAGGTTTGGTGCGAGGAGGACTGAAATCTGTAACAAAATCTTAACATTCCCGTCATAATCCTGTAACAGTTCTCTGTTACTCTAGGTTCAAAAATATCAAGGAGAAGAGAATGATGAAGAAAGTATTGATTGCAGCAGGAATGATTTTTTGCATGGCTTCGCCTGTAATGGCGGATGGTGATGTCAAAATCAGCGGTTCGGTGGAAATCCACTACAGGCACAGCAGCGACAAGTATGCCAGCAAGGGGGATGACGAGCTCAAGGCGGAAGAACTTTACATCAAGTTTAAAAAAGAGATTGCCGATGATGTTGTGACGCATATCAAACTCGATGGCGCCGACATGGAGAACGGTAAAGAAAAAGACAGTCATAAATATATTGAAGAGGCGCAGGTCATCTTCAAAAATGTTGCAGATATGCCGCTTGACCTTGTTTTTGGTAAAGGCGAAATGGGTTTTGGACAGGACTATGAAAAATTCCTTCTCAGTTCCAGGACGCACGGTTTTGAAGTCAAAAAGGTTTGGGGCCTTCATGGTGTCTATAAGGTAGAGGGTATCGGGTCTTTCGATCTTGCTTTTTTTGAAAGAGCTCCTTCCTATGATAATTCAAGTGACAGTGGAGGTTCATACACAAAGCCCGATACGTCCCTGACAGACAGCTATGTCGTCAGAATCAAGGCGGACAAGCTGGTTGAGAATCTTTCCATTCAGGCCTCCCATGCGCAAATTGGTAAGGATGAAGCTGCCGTCGGTGAGGAAGATGAAAACCGGACAAGCGTTGCCGGTAAATTCAAGGCGGGCAGTCTCGGTATTCACGCTGAATATACCACTTTCTCCGACGAGGGGCATGTGAAAGACGCCGACCTCGATGTGATACAGGTGGGTGCTGATTACAAGATCGGCAAGTGGCTCTTGAAGGCGCGTCATGAGATGAGCGACAATGATGTGGACAACGATGGCAGCGAAGAGGACCGGACTGCCGTCGGTGTTTCATACTATGTGAGCGAGAAGGCCTTTATGACCGTTGAGTGGGAGACCGTTTCTTACGACGGCGCCGGTGTGGACGATAAGGACGAGGTTCTTGTCGGTGTGAAGTTTAAATTCTAAGTGACAACATTCAGGACATCGTTCACAAATGATTTTTGACAATCGAGTAACCACTTACTGTTCTATCATGAATACCACTTAAACTATTGAAAAATATAGTTACAAGCTTAGATAAAGGACAAACTTTTGGTCACGGCATCGCAAGAAATAAAGTTTCGAAACAATAAGTGAACGATGTCGTGACCATTATTTTTATGAACGATGTCCTGAACGTTATCATCTAAGGGCTCTCAAAGTAATATTTCAAGTCGCTTTACAATGCGCCATTGTCAGGTTTTCCTGATGTTGGCGCATTTTTATTGCCTCATTTAATCCCCGATGTAATCAAGATTTAACGCGATTGTAATATAACTGTAACATTCATCTGCTAAACTCCGTTGTTCGTTAAAAATGGAGATAGTAAAGTACGCTTATCCTTTCAACCTTCACGGCCATCCTCTTCATAACGATCAATATAACGTCTGAATGTTCAATCACTCACGCCCAGCATGCGAGCAGCCTCTTCCTGTATTATATCCCGCTTGTTCCAAATCCCTGAAATCTCTTCAAATCGCAGCCTTCTGACCTCCTGTAATAGTTCCGTTCGTCTCATGGAGCCTCCTTTATGGAGACAATCATAAACCGGACAATTCACATGTTACAATTCAGGACAGTTTACATGTTGCTAACATTTGCCACGGCAGATGGTTGATTAACCGTTCGTCATCCAGTATGATAGGACCATATTTTTTATAGAGGGGGTTTTTATGGAAATACTCGGCATTGACATGGGGTTCGGTTTTACCAAGGCGACCACCGGCGAGAATTCGGTCATCTTCAAGTCCGTCATCGGCGAAGCGATCGATATCCAGTCCAGCGACGGCATGTATGACGAGAGGGGCGAAATGGAGCACCTCCATGTTGAGATCAACGGCGTTGAGTATTTTTTAGGCGAGATGGCCGTCCGCCAGAGCAGCGAGCGGCTCTTCACTCTCGACCAGACACAGTTCGTCGGCCAGCACGTGAAAATTCTAGCCCTCGCGGCCGCAGCAAAGCTGGTTAAGAGCAGGCTCCCCGTTAACCTTGTAACCGGCCTGCCTGTCGGTTTTTATGCGAACCACAAAAAACAACTCATCGACACCCTCATGGGTGAACACACCGTTATCATTCGTGATGCAGAGGGCAATGCCGAGGAGAAGATTGTGAACATCAATAAGATCTGCGTCCTCTTTCAGCCATGGGGATCTTTATTCAACCTTATGCTCAACGACCGGGGGGAACTACGCGACAAGCGGCCCATCCGGGAAAAATTCGGCATCATCGATATTGGCTTCAGGACGTCAGACTACTCGGTTTCGGACAAGATGCACTATTCCGAACGGGGCAGCCGCACCACCGATTCGGGCATCTCCCGTGCCTTCAACCTCATTGCCACAAAACTCCGGGAAAAGAGCGGCGTCAACGTGGAACTCTACCGACTCTTCGATGCCGTGGATAGCGGCGCCATTAAAATCCGGGGCGAAGAGTACGACATCCGGGAGATGACGGAGCAGGTTTTCGGCCAACTCGCCGCCAGGGTGGCAAATGAAATAGACCGGCTCTGGCTGGATGAGTGGGATATTGACACCATGATTATCACAGGCGGCGGCGGGCATGTGCTTGCTGAAAAGCTGGAACCACTTATAAAAGGGAGCATCGCCCCCATCGATACCGATTCCGACGCCCGGTTCTACAACGTTCTCGGATACAGGAAATTCGGCAAGCATACCTGGGCCAAAGGAGAATAGCACCTCCTCGCGCACACAAAAAATCAAATTTTGAAAAGGAGGGTGCCATGGGAAAACTGGTTAGAGCAATTTGCATTACAGCAGGACTTTTGATGTTGGCATCTTCGCCGGCGGTGGCGGCGGAAGGCTGGTATATCGGCGTTGATTACGTTCATACAGTCATTGATGGGGATTTTGACGGAACAAACACATATGTCTCAGGAACAGATACAATCTTAATCCCGGACATCGACCCAGGCAACGGATTAGGCCTGCGCATCGGCTATGCACTCCCTACAAACTTTTCATTCGAACTCGGCCTGACCAGCACGAAACACGATGCCGCCTGGATCGGGTTTCCTCTCGACGTTGAGCATAATGAACTCTCTATAGATATGAAATACAGCTTCGGTGGAGACGAGAGCAAAATGCGCCCCTATCTTCGTGGTGGGGTGTCCGCTCATCACCTGGAAATGAATAGAGGCGCAAACGGAGTCACTACTGCGGAACTTTCGGGAGCAGGGCTCAACCTCGGAGGTGGCGTCGATTATCACTTTACGCAAAAACTATCTTTCGATACTGCACTCACACTGAAACTCGTAGAATACGACGATGCAAAAGCGGGCTCCACCGACGGAGAGTTGGACCCTGCTATCGACGGCAACGGCTTCGAAGTGAAAGCCGGGCTGGCCTATCATTTCTGATTACTCCTGAAGCTTTAAACACCCCCCCCAAAAAAAAGAGACAAGAGTGATTTTACTCCCCGTCGATTGGGGAGGGTGGGTGAACCATCTTTCAGTCTCCACGATCACAACTCTCGAACCAGAGTTCAAACTACATTTTTCAGATGTAAAGTACTACCCCCTTTCTGCTACCCTCCTCCACCCCCATTTCCTCCAAAACAGCAAAAAAAATGCAAAAAGAGCAATATCTGTCGCAAAAAGAGCAATATCTGCCGCGAATTTTACAAAATAATATGCTAGGGTATACCCATATACCCGGATAAGGATAGGAACATTAGAAAAAAACTAGCTCTCTGAAGGAAGCTTCTGGCTAAAGGTGCCGACCTCCAGTGACATTCTGCAAAGACACGAAAGAATAAATACTACTAACGAAGAACAACATAGTATTTGTGAATGTTAAAAGCAGGCAAAACAGATAGAATGAAACTTCTTCTTATATCGGAGGAAGAACGAAAGACCGAGGCCTGTATTCCTTTACTGGAAAGAGCTTTCGAAGTTGTCTATGTTGCGGACAATATAGAAGGCCTGATTGCTTTCAAAGAAAATAACGTGCATTTTGTAATTAGAGATTTCACCGGTTCTAAATCAACCTGCTGCCATGTGATAGAGCAAATAAGGCAATATGATCTCCAAATCCCTATTTATATTACAACAGACTGCACGACGTTAGACGGATTGGAATGGTGTGTAAAGGTCGGCATTAATGGCTTGTTCAAAAAACCCTTCACTTCTCAATCAATAATTTCAAAGGTAAAAAATGATCTGTCGTCGAGAGCATCTCTCCTTCCGGGCAACACCCTTAAAGCAGAACTGCCCCGTAACATTCTTTTAATGAGCAAGCATGTTCAAAAGGCCCTTTATTTTATCCATGACAACTTTTTCCGCCCTATAGGCAAGCGCAATATACTGGATGCGGTCAAGGTAAACCCTGATTATCTTGGCAGAATATTCAAAAAGGAATGCGGGCTGACCATTCCTCAATACATAGGGAGGTTAAGAGTTGAAAGAGCGAAGGAGATCCTGGCGAACAGTTCTATAACAATAGCTGAAATCGCTGAAACAGTGGGGTTCCAAAATGAAAACTACTTTTATGTCCTCTTCCGGGAGATTGCCGGAGTGAGTCCGGGAAAATTCAGACGGATGAAAGGGTAGCATCCGAATCCTAAAGGGTGTTTCTCCAGTTTAAAAAAGACAAAAAGTCGGAAATTTAAAGGAAAATGTTCGGTTTTCTTACTAGACACAGACAATAGTATCCAGATAAAATGGTCTAACTTAATAGCTGCCCAAAAACATAAATCAATCAAACTAATAAAAAAACAGGAGGTAAGTAAATGAAGAAGCATCAACGCAGGACCACCAGTTTGTTTGCAGCATTACTTTTACTGATTGCAGGCAATGCCGCCGCAATAACGGTAGACTGGGCAGAGGATTATAATGGACCGGTTAACGGTACAGACAGGGCATCAAAAACCGTCACCGATGCCGATGCCGATGGCAATGTCTATGTGACAGGTTCATCTGCAGGGTCGAGAGGTACCGACTACCTCACCATTAAATATGACCCATCGGGCAACACAATGTGGGAGGCCAGGTATGCCGGCCCCGGATACGACGATCATGCGCGGGATATCGCTGTAGACAAGAGCGGAAATGTTTATGTCACAGGATACAGCAGAAGTACAGGCAGGTGTTCAAGTGGATGGGGAATGGCTACCGTAAAATATGACGCCAGCGGCATTGAGCAGTGGGTCAAAAGGGATGACGGGTATAGTTGCCAGAACCTGGCAGTCACCATTGCCTTAGATGACGATGGTTATGTCTATATTGCCGGTACGTCGGCCAGGAGAAAGCAGGGCGAAACCCCTGGATTTCCTTACTGGACATCGGGTTATGACTGGGTGACATTTAAATATGATCCCAGCAACGGAGCCATCATCTGGAAACGAATCTACGATCATCCGCGGCATGGTGATGACCATCCTAATGATTTAACGATTGATTCAAACGGGAATGTCTACGTCGTTGGTACCATAGGCGGATACACACATAGTAACTATTTAAGGTATAGCGACTTTGGAATCGTCAAGTATGACGCAAATGGCACTCAGCTATGGGTAGCTCAGTACAATGGTCCGGGAAACTATGCAGATAGATTAAACGCCGTTACTGTTGACGGAAACGGCAATGTGTATGCCACCGGGCATAGCTACGGTTCAGGATCGGGCTACGATTATGCCACTGTGAAATACAACCAGAGCGGTGTCCAACAATGGGTATCGAGATATAACAATGGTACAGATTACCCGAGGTCTATCGCTTTGGATGCCAACGGTAATGTCTATATAACTGGGTATAGTTCAGGCAGCGGAACGGACAACGACTACGCAACGATTAAATATGATTCAAATGGCGCCCAGCAGTGGGTTGCAAGGTATAACGGCCCCGGGAATGGTTCTGACACAGCATCCCAGATCGCTGTCGATTCGAATGGCAACTCCTATATAACGGGAGGAAGTTACGGTAGCGGAACGGGTCAGGACTTTGCAACCATTAAGTATGACACTAATGGCGCTCAAGCCTGGGCAGAGAGATATAATGGTACGGGAAATGGGGATGATTCCGGAGGTTCGCTTGCACTGGATGCAGCAGGTAATGTTTTTGTCACCGGTCAAAGCCACGGTGGAGCCTCAGGTATAGACTACCTTACAATCAAATATTCCCAGAACCAACCTCCTGTTGCCGACGCCGGAGACGACCAGATTATCGAATGTGCCGGTCCTGACGGCGCGGCGGTTACCCTCGATGGTTCGGGTTCTTCCGACCCGAATAACGATCCGCTCACCTATACCTGGAGCGGTCCTTTCGGTGAAGCCATCGGCGTTAACCCGTCAGTAACGCTGCCTCTCGGCGAATCAGAGATTACGCTCGTCGTTAACGACGGAACAGTTGATTCGGCCCCGGCCACTGTTACCGTTACCGTTCAGGACACCACGCCACCGACGGTAGAGCTTTCGGTAAGCCCAACCGTACTCTGGCCGCCGAATCATAAGTACCGGGATATCAGTTCTACTATTACGGCAACAGATACCTGTGATGCCAACCCCTCTGTCAACTCGGTTTATGCCACCAGCAACGAGCCGGATAATGGAAAGGGTGACGGTAATACTGTCAACGACATAGTCATAAAGAAAGGGAAGGTTTCACTCCGTGCCGAAAGAAGTAGGGCAGGGGAAGGCAATGGCAGGATATACACCATACTCTATACCGCCGTTGACGATAGTGGTAACAGTTCTTCGGCAAGTGCTGAGGTATCTGTTCCCAAGAGTAGGGGTAAGGGTAAGAAAAAGGGCAAGAGTAAAGGCAAGAAATAACATGGTAAACAGATAATTTTTCTGCCTCATAGCAGCAAGCAATAATAGTTCAGATTTATATCTGTTCCTAAAGTTAAGGCCCTCCATAAGTGGAGGGCCTTTTTTAGTTTGAGAATTCCAAAATGAGTAAAAAAAGGAGTCATTACCCTGTTGCTCAAAAAAAACAGCACAAATGTCGGAAAATTGAAGATAAATGTTCGGTTCTCTTACTAGACAGAGACCATATATTCGGATAAAATTTTCTTAATTGTAAGCTGCCCATATAAAAAGCGAATTAAAGCATTATAAAAAAGGAGGAATAGATCATGAAGCAGGGAACAATATATCTTAAACTATTTCTAATATTGCTATTATTGCAGATATTCAGTCTGCAGGCCTTTGCGGAGTCACTTCGCGTCCGAAGCGGGGTTAATCCGACCTATGCCTGGACAGGAAATGAACCGGCAAATCCTCGCCGTGGTACTTCATGGCCTAATTATGTTGCCGAATACCGGGACACGGAAACCAGTATGTGGGAGACTGTACGCTCCATTGGGGAACATTCTGGATGGAGGAACTCCATGCCTGCCGGTTATCCGAATGAACGAAACTATATATGGTCCAACAGCTTCAATTGGGGTGGAGGCGGCTGGCAGACATTCAAGATGGAAATTAATATTCCTGAAGATGCCGTAAACATTGAAGCCTACGCCTATTTATTCATCGACAACTTCATGAAGATATATATAAACGGTAACTACCTGGGCGATAAAACGTCTACTCATTATGGACAGAAATGGACAGAATCCTGGTGGGGCAAATTGGAGAATCTTCCACATCTCAAGCCCGGCAAAAATATCGTAGAATTTATCTGTTATGACGAAGGAGGTTCCGGGGTTGGACTTCTTTACGATTTCAGGGTTGACTACTCGATCGCCCCCCCCGCCGGACCATCGGTCGATTGGATTGAAAACTATAACGGACCGGTCAACGGGGCAGACAGGGCATCAAAAACAGTCACCGATGCAGAGGGTAATGTCTATGTTACAGGTTATTCAGTCGGGTCAAGAGGTACAGACTATCTAACCATTAAATACGATTCATCGGGCAACACGTTGTGGGAGGCCAGGTATGACGGTCCTGGAAACCCAAAGGGGTATGCCGATGTGGCGCGTGATATCGCTGTAGACAAGGACGGGAATGTATATGTGACTGGATACAGTTCAAGCCCCAATTGGTGCTGGTTCGGCTGGGGGGGATACGGATATGCTACTGTCAAATATGATGCCAATGGTATTCAGCAATGGGTCGCAAGAGATGACGGCTATCATTGCGGAAATTACGGAAGCAGCGTTGCTGTAGACGACGATGGTTATGTCTACGTCACTGGTCAGTCAGGCCGCAGGAAACAGTACGAAACCCCCGGTTTTCCCTGGCGGACATCGGGCTATGACTGGGTGACATTTAAATATGATCCCAGCAACGGGGCCATCCTCTGGAAACAGATCTACGATGCTCCGCAGCACGGTGACGACTCTACAAGTGATATAACGACCGATTCAAATGGAAATGTCTATGTTGTTGGCAACATCGGAGGAGGAACTCACGGCCGCAATTCCGGAAAAGATTTTGGAATCATTAAATATGATACAAACGGCACTCAACAGTGGGTTGCAAGATATAACGGCCCTGGAGGAAATATAGATAGTGCAACGTCAGTGGCCGTTGATGGGAACGGCAATGTCTATGCCACCGGGCATAGCTACGGATCGGGGTCCAGATATGATTATGCTACCGTGAAATATAACCAAAGCGGCGTTCAGCAGTGGGTATCGAGGTATAACGGACCGGCTAACAGTCATGATTACCCAACCTCTATCGATCTGGATGCCAGCGGCAATGCCTACATAACGGGTTATGGCCCCGGAAGCGGAACAAGTAATGACTACGCAACCATTAAATATGATGGAACAGGCGCCCAGCAGTGGGTTGCAAGGTACAACGGCCCGGGGAACGGTTCTGACACAGCATCCCAGATCGCTGTC
>CBDVDA010000050.1:0-22405 GCA_965372635.1 uncultured bacterium
CTCCTTACTATTCATAACGCCCCCTAACCCCCTCTTATCTTAAGAGGGGGGACTTTAGCCCCTCCCCTTGGGGTAAGGGGA
This sequence comes from uncultured bacterium, assembly GCA_965372635.1. GTDB lineage: Bacteria > Desulfobacterota > JADFVX01 > JADFVX01 > JADFVX01 > CBDVDA01. Next base: position 82 of record CBDVDA010000050.1, read on the forward strand.
GGCTGGGAGGGGTTACTACAATCCTGCTCTCCCTCTTTCCTTTCCCCCCATTTCTGCTGACCCGTAGGGGCGGTCCCTTGTGGCCGCCCAAAAGAAGGGCAACCACGAGGGTTGCCCCTACACAACATGTCATTCCGCACTTGATGCGGGATCCAGCTTTTAAAACAGGGATGCGTAATGACGTTAAGAAAAATAAGCGAAGAAGAACTCAAGAAAATACTCGCTGAACATGAGAAATGGTTAGAGCCCGGTGGCGAAGGAGGTAGCAGAGCAGAGCTATGCGATCTAAACCTATGTGATGTGGACCTTCGCAATGCAAATTTGCAACAAGCCACATTAAAAGGGTCTGATCTTAGCGATGCTGACTTAAGGGGGGCTGATTTGCAAGGTGCAAGCTTATTTGAGACAACTTTCATAGCAACAAACCTTGGGAACTCAAATTTCAGTGAATCAAACTTAAGTGGAGCAAATTTGAGTTCAGCTAATCTAAATTCTGCAAAACTCAACTTTTCATCCTTGTTTGCAACAAAATTTAATGACACAAATCTTTCTATGACGTGCTTCTCTGATGTTAGGTTATTTGAAACTATATTTGCCGATGTTGACTTGAGTAATGCCAAAAACCTTGATAAATGTTATTTTACTGGTCCCTGTATAATCGACTTCCGCACCCTCGAAAAATCTCCAAACCTCCCCCTCAGCTTCCTCCGAGGCTGCGGCCTACCAGACAGACTGATCGACTACCTGCCCTCCCTCACAGGCGACGCCATCGAATACTACTCCTGCTTCATCAGCTACTCCACCAAAGACCAAGCCTTCGCCGAGCGGCTCTACGCTGACCTGCAAAACAAGGGCGTCCGCTGCTGGTTTGCGCCGGAAGACCTGAAAACAGGCGACAAATTCCGCGTGGAAATCGACCACAAGATAAGACTGCACGACAAACTGCTGCTCATAGTATCTGAAGATTCAATCAACAGCGCGTGGGTGGAAAAGGAGGTGGAGACGGCCTTCGAAAAGGAGCAGGAGACGGGCGAGCCTGTGCTCTTCCCGATTCGGCTCGATGACGCTGTGATGAAAACAAAGGCAGGCTGGGCGGCGGACATCCGGCGGAGCCGCCACATAGGCTACTTCACAAAATGGAAAGACCACGAAAGCTATCAAAAAGCCTTCGAACGGCTGCTTCGTGACCTGAAGGGCGATGAAGAAAAGTAGGGGCAAATCCGCGTGTCTGCCCTCATGAATGAAATAAGGGCGCACCCATGAGTGCGCCCCTATAATTATGTTTGATGTAGGGGCATGGCCTGCCATGCCCGGATAATGATTGGAATAAAACCCCTGAATTCCGCATCTAGTGCGGAATGACAGGAGATAGCTTGATCCGTGAAAATCCGTGTCCATCCGTGGTTAATATAGCCCTTTTATCCTGCTCGAAAATCAAACCGTTTCCCTCCTCTTTGTCGCTTTTAAATCAGAGCTAAAACCCCAAATTTCCCCTTGACATTTAATCCACAGAGTTCTATTCTTAATTCATAGGAATATGGCTCTTGAAAAGCTAAAAAAGCTCGAAGAAGCACTGACTCTTTACAAGAAAAGATGTCTCAAAGTTGAGACTGAGAGGGAGCGACTTCGTACCGACCTGGATGGCCTGAAAGAAGAGAACAAGAGGCTTTCAAAGGGCAGGGACGCGGCGAAGAAGAGGATAGATTCCCTCATTGAGGTGTTGGGTGATGTCGGAAACTGACGGCAGTAAATCGACGGAACCTGTTAGCGTCACCATCCTCGGCCAGAACATCTTGGTAAAAAGCCAGGTGGGTGAGGAGGCCGTCAGGAAAGTGGCGGCCAGCCTCGAAGAGCGGATAGAGGAAATTCGGAAGACGAGCGGGTCGGCAGATACACAAAGGCTGCTCTTGTATGCCGCCTTTCAGATGGCCGACGAAAATGTAAGAATTAAAGACAGCTTGAGCAAGCTGGAAGAAGAGGTGGATGCCTCCACAACCCGGATGCTCGATGTCTTGGAAGTAAAATAAGGAACTCTAATAGAGGAGAAAGTTTTTTGCGGCTCCCCTGCTGTGTCCGTGATGGTCAATAATCCTGAGCCAACACGAATTGAATGGGAGTTGTCCCTGATTGCGGCTGGCATGTTCTTCTTGAAAGAATAGTCAAAGGCAGTTATATAGCGCCCACCTATTTACGAATAGGTTCAGATTCTATTTCACCACACGGCATGAGTGGGGGAGCTTCAATCGTGGCGATGGGGTTTAAAAGAAAGACAGGAAAAATCTGGTTTGTATCTGCGTGAATGCAGTGTAGAGTAAGAAAATGGTGTGCTTTAAATGGAAATGATAAAGAGTTCGGAAAGACTTGAAATTGCGATGTTTGTCAGCGGAGATGTCTCGCAGACAACGTAACTTTTTGAGCCGTTGCCGGGCTTTTTTATAGGTACATCCTCTTTTTTCAGATTATGGTCCCACTCTGGGACCGCCTAGTCGATCAACCCCGCCTGATTTTCTCCCACCCATTTAAGTCCTGTGGAAAAAGAGACCTTAAGAAAAAGTCTGCTTAAGGAGCGCCTTTCCTTCGATGCGGAAAGGGCCGCTGCCAAAAGCTGCGCTATTCAGAGGAAATTTCTCGAATCGGCCCTTTACCGAGAGGCGGCGTCTGTTGCCGTCTATTGCGATTTCAAGGGGGAAGTCGAAACGGGAATGATTCTCGAAGATGTGCTAAAAGGGGAGAAGCTTCTCGCCTTGCCGAGAATTAACCGGCCCGGTTATACTCTCAGTTTCCTGCCCGTCTGTTCGACCGATACGTTGGAGGTCAACAGGGACGGTTTCAGGGAGCCGGCGGAAGGGAGTGGGAAGGAATTGGACGTAAAAGAAATAGACCTTTTTGTATTGCCGGGAGTTGCCTACGACATGGCGGGCAACCGCCTCGGCATGGGGAAAGGGTGTTACGACAAGGCGCTGGAAAATATCGGGCGGGAGAAGATGGTGGCTCTCGCCTATGAATTCCAGGTGATTGAAACGGTCCCGGCTGAACGGCATGACGCACGTGTCGGGTGGATCGTGACGGAAGAAAGATTGATCAGATGTAAGCCATGAAAAAATATAGCAGGAGGAACAGAGGTGAATAATTCATTGATGCTGGTTCTCGGATCGGTTGCTGCGCTTATAATCGGCATTGCCGTCGGTTTTATCATGAGAAAAAAGACGGCGGAGTCGGGCGTTAACGCGGCTGAAAACGAGGCCCAAAAGATTAGGAAGGATGCGGGAAAAGAGGCTGAAAGTATAAAGAAGGATGCCGAACTTCAGGCGAAGGACCTTCTCTACCAGACCAAAAACCAGTTCGAAAAAGAGAGCAAAGAACGGAGAAAAGACCTGCAAAAGCTGGAAAACAGACTGATGCAGAAAGAGGAAAATCTCGAAAAGAAGAGCGATGGTATGGATAAGAAGGAGTCCGACCTCGTTGAAAGAGAGCGGGAACTGCACGAACTTACAGACAAGACAAAGGAACAGGAAGAGGAATACCGCCACTTAGTTGGAGAACATAGGAAGCAGTTGGAAAAGGTTGCCAATCTGAGTGCAGAGGAGGCGAAGAAGGAGTTGGTTGCCCAGATGGAGAGCGAGGCGAGACACGACGCCGCCAAGATGATAAAAGATATCGAAGACGAGGCAAAGGAGTCTGCCGAGAAAAAAGCGAAGCATATAATCAGCACGGCGATCCAGAGATATGCCGGCGAGTATGTTGCAGAACGGACGGTTACCGTGGTCACTTTGCCGAGCGACGACATGAAGGGGCGGATTATCGGGCGCGAAGGGAGAAATATCCGGGCCCTCGAGGCGGCCACAGGCATCGACCTCATTGTCGATGATACGCCCGATGCGGTCATCCTTTCGGGCTTCAATCCCGTCCGGCGACAGGTGGCGAGGATTGCCCTCGAAAAGCTGATGGCCGACGGCAGGATTCACCCCGGCAGGATCGAAGAGGTGGTGAAAAAGGCCGAACAGGAAGTGGATGCCACCATCAAGGAGGCGGGTGAACAGGCCACCTTTGATGTGGGCGTCCACGGCATTAACCAGGAACTTGTAATGACGCTCGGTCGGCTGAAATACCGGACGAGCTTCGCCCAGAATGTTCTCCAGCACTCGCTGGAAGTCGCCTTCCTCTGCGGCATCATGGCGGCGGAACTCGGCATCAACCAGAAACAGGCGCGGCGCGCCGGGCTCCTTCACGACCTCGGCAAGGCCGTCGATCACGAAGTGGAGGGTTCCCATGCCCTCATCGGCGCGGAGCTTGCCAAGAAGTACGGCGAATCGCCCAGCGTGGTTCATGCCATTGCCGCTCACCACGAAGAGGAGAAGCCGGAGACTGTCCTCGCCTGTCTTGTGGCGGCGGCTGACGCCCTCTCGGCGGCGAGGCCGGGAGTGAGGCGCGAGATGCTGGAAACCTATGTGAAACGGCTGGAAGATCTCGAACGGATCGCCACCTCTTTCGACGGTATTGAAAAGACCTTTGCCATCCAAGCGGGCCGGGAGCTTAGGATCATGGTGGAGCAGGACAAGGTGTCCGATGCAGAGATGATCGTTCTTGCGAAAGAGATTTCCAAGAAGGTGGAGCAGGAGATGACCTATCCCGGCCAGATCAAGGTGCACGTTATCCGTGAGACCCGGGCCGTCGAGTATGCCAGGTAAAACCGATGAAGGTGCTTTTTATCGGCGATATTATTGGAAAGGCCGGGAGACGGGCCGTAAGGGAACTTCTTCCCCGCCTGATCGTCGAGGAGACGATTGACCTCGTTATCGCTAACGGTGAAAATGCAGCGGGCGGCTTCGGGATCATACCGAAGGTGGCCGATGAGCTTTTCGACATGGGGGTCAACCTCATCTCCACGGGCAATCATATCTGGGACAAAAAGGAAATCGTCGATTATCTCGAAAGCGGCGCTCCTATCATCCGGCCCGGTAATTATCCGCCCGGAAGCCCTGGGCTCGGAAGGCGGCTCATAAAGTCGGCAGCGGGAGAGACGCTCTCGGTAATCAACGCCTCGGGCCGCGTCTTCATGCACGGGCTCGACTGCCCCTTCCGTTATCTCGATGAAGAGGTGGAAGAGGCGAAGAAAGAGTCGGCGGCGGTTCTCGTCGATTTTCATGCCGAGGCGACCTCCGAAAAGAATGCCATGGGACTTTTCCTGGACGGGCGGGTGAGCGCCGTGATCGGTACTCACACCCATGTTCAGACGTCTGACGAACGAATCTTATCGAAAAGGACGGCCTATATTACGGACGTGGGGATGACGGGGGGGACCGATTCGGTGATCGGCATGAAGGCCGAAGGTCCGTTGACGCGGTTTCTTACCGGTTTGCCGAGAAGTTTCGAGCCTGCAAAGGGGGGCGTCGAACTCCAGGGAGCCATTGTCGATATCGATGCAGAAAAGGGAACGAGCCGATCCATTAAGCGGGTGAAAAGGGAACTATGAAATTTAAACCGGTAGACGAACAGTTGGAGATCATCAGCCGGGGAGTCCAGGATATCCTCCCCGAAGGGGCTCTCAAGGGGAAGCTGGAGCGGTCTCTGAAAGATGGACTGCCGCTTAAAGTCAAGGCCGGGTTCGACCCGACGGCGCCCGACATCCACCTCGGCCACACTGTGCTCATGCACAAGATGAAGCAGTTTCAGGACCTCGGCCATGAGGTGATCTTCCTCATCGGCGACTTTACCGCCATGATCGGCGATCCGACGGGCAAGTCGGAGACGCGAAAACAGATGACGCGGGAAGACGTGCTCGCCAATGCCGAGACCTACAAGGAGCAAGCCTTCAAGATACTCGATCCCGAAAAGACGACCGTTGTTTTCAACAACGACTGGTTCGGCTCCATGAAGGTGGATGAGATGATCCGCATAGCGGCGAAACATACCGTGGCGAGAATGCTGGAGCGGGACGATTTTAAAAAGAGATACGGCTCCGAGCAGCCGATCGGCATCCACGAGTTTCTCTACCCCCTCATCCAGGGGTACGACTCGGTCATGCTGAAAGCAGACATCGAACTCGGCGGGACGGATCAGCGTTTCAATATGCTCGTCGGACGGGAACTCCAGAAGGAGTACGGCCAGACGGAGCAATTGGTACTCATGATGCCCATCCTCGAAGGGACGGACGGCGTCAATAAAATGAGCAAGAGCCTTGATAATTATATCGGCATTTCAGAGCCGGCCGGGGAGATTTTCGGCAAGATCATGTCAATTTCCGACGAACTGATGATCCGCTATTATGAACTGGTGAGCACCAAAAGCTTAAGCGATATCGAGCGGATGAAAAACGGCATGAAGGTGGGAAGTCTTCATCCCATGGAGATCAAAAAAGAACTCGCCATGGAGGTCGTCGAGCGGTTTCATTCGAAAGAGGCCGCCGTCACGGCGCGGGAAGGCTTCGAAAACCTTTTCAGAGATCACAAAACGCCCGACGAGATCGAAAAACAGGTAATCACCATCGATGGCGGGTCGGTTTGGCTCCCTTCGCTCCTCTCAACGGTTGGGATGGCCAAGAGCAGTTCCGAGGGGAAGCGTTTTGTCCGCCAGGGGGCCGTCACCATTGACGGCGACAAGGTTTCCGATGATGCCTTTCAGCTTGCAACGGGCAAGGAATATCTTCTCAAGGTTGGAAAGCGGCGTTTTGCCCGCATCGAACTTGTCTCGGAATAAGGGTGCGGTGAAAGCCGGATGCGGCCTTCCCTTTTTCTGTTTGTGAGGTAATCTTATGCCTATCTACGAATTTTACTGCCAAAAATGCCATACTATATACAATTTTCTTTCAAGAAACGTCAACACGGAAACGATCCCCAAGTGCCCTAAATGTAAAAAGGTCGAGTTGGAACGGCAGGTCTCCATCTTCGCCAGCATTTCGTCGAAAAAAGGGGACGACATGGAAGGCGGCATGCCCGATTTCGACGAGTCGAAAATGGAAAAGGCGATGAACATGCTGGCGGGGGAGATGGACAAGGTCAACGAAGACGACCCCCGGCAGGCAGCCGATCTCATGCGGAAACTCTCAGATGCGACGGGGCTCAAGATGGGGGCCGGAATGGAAGAGGCATTGAGCCGGATGGAGAAGGGGGAAGACCCGGAGAAGATCGAGGCCGAGATGGGCGATCTTTTGGAGGGGGAAGAACCCTTTGTCATGGGCGAGAAGAAAAAGGGAGAGAAGGCGGCCACTCCACCGAATGTTGACGAAACGCTTTACGAGCTTTAAGTTTCATAATCCCCTCTCCCACCAAGGGAGAGGGGGCAATCAGTTGAATTATTTCTGTTGATATCCCCCTTTGAAAAAGGGGGATTATGACACACTGTAAGCTATCATAAATCATAGGGATGTCAAGAAATTTGGGGATGTGATCAACAAATAATTGAGTCTGCCTCTAAAAAATAACATTTTGTCATTCCGCGCGCCCGAACAAAGTGACAAATTGCCCTTGGGGTAAAAGTGGGAATCCTGTTAAATCAAACCCCCGGATGCTCCCGTATCTGGTACGGGACAGGCTTATCAGGTCCGGCATGACAGATTAATAGAAATTCCCTTAAGGAGAGATGCAGATGACCCCCGGTTTTAACTCCCTGGCTTTCGAATCGAGTGCGGAATGACAGGATCAGGGGTTGTGTTGGAAAGTTGGAGGCGGGTATCGCATGCTCTGCTTCTTTTAACGAACAACCTTGAATAATCGTATCATGGAATTCAGTAGTAGGTGAAAGTCATTCCGCTGAAAAGCGCCTGTTAATTATTTCCCCTTCTTTCTCCTGTAGCATCTAAAAAAAGTAACCTGTGATAAGAGATCACCCGTTCTTCCTGACGACCCGGTTTTTTGCCCTGTTTTAGCGGCTTTTCGCGGGCTTTTCCCTTGACTGAAAAGGGGGTATGGGCTATAGTTTAACGCTTTGAATTTTAAGGAAAGTTTGACGGGAGAAGATGGAAGAGATCAATGAACTTATTGCCCAGCGGCGGCAAAAGCTGGAGGACCTGAGAGAAGAGGGAGCCAACCCCTACCCGAACAATTTTTTGCCCGACGCCCTGTCGTCCGATATTATCGACACCTACGGGGAGATGGACGGCGAAAAGCTCGGTAATCTGGAGGAGACCTTCACCCTCGCCGGACGGATAATGTCGAAGCGGGACATGGGGAAGGCGGCCTTTATCCATATCCAGGACAGGAAGGGGAAAATCCAGGCCTACGTAAGGAAGGACAATCTGGGAGAGGAGGCTTTCGCCTCCTTCAAAAAATTCGATATCGGCGATTTCGTGGGGCTCAGCGGTAAGCTTTTCAGGACCAAGGTAGGGGAGCTTTCCATAAAGGCGACGGAGATCGTCCTGCTCGTAAAATCCCTCCGGCCGCTGCCTGAAAAATGGCACGGTCTCACCGACATCGAGAAACGCTACCGTCAGCGCTATGTTGACCTCATCGTTAATCCCGACGTAAAGGAGATCTTCAGGAAAAGAAGCGAGATCATCCGGATCATCCGAGACTACCTTACTGAGCGGGATTACCTGGAGGTGGAAACACCCATGATGCAGCCCATCCCCGGTGGAGCGACGGCGCGCCCTTTCATGACGCACCACAACGCCCTCGGCATGGACCTCTATCTCAGGATCGCCCCGGAACTTTATCTCAAAAGGCTTGTCGTCGGCGGTATCGAGCGGGTTTTCGAGATCAACCGGAATTTCAGGAACGAGGGAATTTCTCAGCAGCACAACCCCGAATTTACCATGCTCGAATTCTACCAGGCCTACGCCACCTATGAGGACCTGATGGACCTCTTCGAGAATATGATCTCCAGGGTCGCCTTCGAAATCCACGGGACACACACGATCAGTTACCAGGGGACGGAGATCGATCTCAACAAGCCCTGGGCCCGGCTGAGCGTGAAAGACGCCATACGGCGCTATTCCGACGCCGATGAGTCGGTGCTGGAAGATAAAGAGAAGGCCTTCGCCTATGCGAAAAAACTGGGGCTCAAGCCGGAAAAATGGTGGGGACTCGGGAAAATCCTGATGGAAATATTCGACAAGGTGGCTGAGGCGAAGCTGATTCAGCCCACCTTCATCACCGAATATCCCACCGAGGTGTCGCCCCTCTCCCGGAAGAACGACGAAAACCCGGAGATCGTGGACCGATTCGAACTCTTCATCTATGGCCGGGAGATGGCGAATGCCTTCTCCGAGCTTAACGACCCCATTGACCAGAAGGAGCGCTTCGAGGCACAGGTGGCCGAAAAGGACGCCGGCGACGAAGAGGCCCACTTTATGGATTCCGATTACGTGCGCGCCCTCGAATACGGCATGCCCCCAACGGCCGGGGCGGGTCTCGGCATCGACAGGCTCATCATGCTTCTTACCGATTCCCCCTCCATCCGCGACGTCCTCTTCTTCCCCCACATGCGGCCCGAAGAGGGGCGGAAAACGGACGCCGCCGGGGAAGAGGACTGACGATGGGCCTCCCCTACGAAGTTTTTATCGGACTTCGCTACCTGAAGGCGAAACGGAAGCAGACCTTCATCTCTATCATTACTTTGATTTCCATCGCAGGTGTTATGGTGGGCGTTATGGCGCTCATCATCGTCCTTGCCGTCATGACCGGTTTCCAGGAAGATCTGCGCGACAAGATTTTAGGCACCAATTCCCACGTAGTAATTACCCGCTACGGGAAGGGGATGAGCGATTTCGAAAAGGTGATCTCCAAGGTGCAAAAACATCCCGACGTGGTTGCCGCTACCCCCTTTATCTATTCGCAGGTGATGCTAACATCGGAGAGCAACGTCTCCGGCGTGGTGGTGAGAGGGATCGATCCGGCACGTGAAGGGAAGGTAACAAAACTGGCCGAAAATATGGAGGAGGGTTCCCTTGAAGCACTCCTCCCCGCCGATAAAAAAGAAGGAGAAAAAGAGGCGAATGCCTCACCTCCGGGGATTGTGATTGGGCGGGAGTTGTCGCGGCTCCTTGGTGTTTTTTACGGCGAGGAGATCAACATGGTTTCGCCTCTCGGCAATATGACCCCCATGGGAATGGTGCCGAGGATGAAAAAATACCGCGTCGTCGGTATCTTCAATTCCGGCATGTACGAATACGACACCTCGCTCGCCTACGTTTCCCTTGCCGATGCGCAGGCTTTTTTTAATATGAAAGGCCTTTCCACCGGTGTAGAGGTGCGGGTAAGAGACTTTTTCAGCGCCGGCGACATTTCAAAAGAAGTTCGGGATGAACTGGGCGTCGGTTTTATCGTGAGGGACTGGATGCAGATGAACAGGAACATCTTCAGCGCGCTTAAACTGGAAAAGACGGTTATGTTTATTATCCTCCTGCTCATTATCCTCGTCGCTTCTTTCAACATCATCAGCACGCTCATTATGGTGGTGATGGAAAAGGGGAAGGATATTGCCATCCTGAAATCGATGGGCGCAACGTCGGGCAGCATCATGCGGATATTCCTCATTGAGGGGATGGTGATCGGCGTCGTTGGGACGCTGCTCGGCGGTCTGTCGGGCGTGTTGATTTCGTTGAATCTGGAAGGTATTTTAGGTGTTGTGGAGGATACTTTTGATTTTAAAATACTTCCCCCTGAAGTTTATTACCTCGACCGGTTGCCTGTTCATGTTAATTTTTTCGATGTAACGGCCATCATTATTTCAGCCATAGTCATCAGTCTGTTGGCGACGCTTTACCCCGCATGGCAGGCCTCCAGACTCGATCCGGTGGAAGGGCTCCGTTATGAATGATGAGAAGCGTACAATCGTCCCATGAGTGAAACGATCCTGGCCTTAAAGAATATTGTCAAGTCCTTCGGCAAGGAGGAAACGAAGGTGGAGGTTTTGAAGGGGATCGACCTCAATCTCGCGCCTGGAGAAACGATCGCCGTACTTGGCGCTTCCGGGGCGGGAAAGAGTACGCTCCTTCACATTATGGGAGGGCTGGAGAGGCCGACGGCGGGCGATGTGCTCTATCAGGGCCAGGATATCTATGCCATGGGGGAAGCCCCCCTGGCGAATTTCAGGAACCGGGAACTCGGTTTCATCTTCCAGTCCCATCACCTTCTTCCCGAATTTACGGCCCTCGAAAACGTCATGCTTCCCATGTTGATTAGCAAGAAGAGCCGTGATGCGGCAACCTGGGAGGCGAAGGAGCTTTTAAAAAATGTGGGGCTTTCCAACAGGGAAAAACATAAGCCGGGAGAACTTTCCGGTGGTGAGCAGCAGCGGGTGGCCGTTGCGAGGGCGCTTGTGAGACGACCCAAGATTGTTCTTGCCGATGAGCCGACGGGGAACCTCGACAGCAAAACGGGCAACGAAACCTTCGGCCTCATGATGGAGCTGAACCGGGAACTGAAGATAACCTTCGTTATGGTTACCCATAATGAAAAACTGGCCGCCAGGATGGGTAGGCAGATCGTCGTCCGGGACGGGAGGACAGCAGATTAGATCGTGAAAAAGAATCTATCTAATTCTTCCCATCTCTTTATCCTTGTTGCTTTTTTTGTTGTCTCGTCTCTGATTTACAACTCTTTGGCCTGGGCGGCCGGGGAGATCATTACACGGGTTAACGTAAAGGGCAATCACAGGATCGAGAAGGGCGCCATTCTTGCGGAGATCAAGAGCCGCAAGGGAGGTTACTTTTCAAAGGAGGCTGTCTCGGAAGATATTAAGCGGGTCTTTAAAATGGGTTATTTCGAGGATGTGAAGGTCGATCTTAAAACGACGGACCTCGGCCCGGCCTTGACCTTCATCGTTCAGGAACGCCCTTTTGTGAAACAGATAAAATACGAGGGGAATCAGGAGGTGGTGGAGGAGAGTATCCGGGACGTGGTGACTGTCCGTCCCTATACTATTTTCAGCCTGGAAAAAGTGAAGGAAACGAAGGCCAAAATTGAAGAACTCTATGAAAAAAAAGGGTTTTTCCTTGCCGATATATCCCACAGGCTGGAGACGAAAAATGAGGAAACAACCCTTATATTTCATGTGCGTGAAGGAAAGAAAGTGCGCATAAAGAGGATCAACCTTCTCGGCAATAAGCAGATGGAGGACAAGACGCTTTTTAAACTGATGGAAACGAAGGAAGGCGGAGCCTTTTCCTGGCTCACGGAGTCGGGAAAATTCGAGGAGGAGACGCTCCAAAAAGACATTGATTTGATTACGGCCTTTTACTACAATAACGGCTTCGTCCAAATAAAAATCGAAGAACCGAAGGTGTTTATGTCTCCCGATAAAAAATGGCTTTACCTGACCATTCGCATGTCAGAGGGGGAGCAATACAGCATCGGGAAAATCGGTTTTTCGGGCGACCTCGCTGACGATGCGGCGCCTGATGAGGATATGAGGAAGGACCTTAAGTCGGTGGAAGGGGAGGTATTCAACCGGGACAATCTCAGGCAGGATATCGTCGCCTTGACGGACCGGTTCGGTGACAAGGGGTATGCCTTCGCCAATGTAACTCCGAGAACGGAACTCGATGCCGAAAAGAAGTTGATGCATATCACATTCGATGCAGAGAAAGGCGAACTCGTCTACATCGGCAGGATAAACATATCGGGCAATACGAAGACTCGGGACAAGGTCGTCAGGCGCGAGATGAAGCTTCACGAGGGGGATCTTTATAACGGGAGCGCTTTAAGGCGAAGCCGCCAGAAAATATTCAACCTCGGTTTTTTCAAGGAGGCCAATGTTTCGACGCAGCGGGGAAGCGAAAAAGATAAGCTCGATATCGATATTACCGTCGAGGAGGGTCCGACGGGGACGCTCAGTGTCGGGATGGGCTACAGTTCAAACGACGGGCTTGTAGGGATGATGCAGGTTTCACAGGGCAACCTCTTCGGAAGAGGACAGAAGTTGAGCTTCAATACGGAAGTGGGCGGTGAGACGAGCAGCTATTCTATCAGCTTTACAGAACCCTATCTTTTCGACAGTTCCGTTTCGGCAGGTTTCGACCTCTTCAACAAAAATAAGGACTACAGTGGATATTCGGAGTCCAAGACGGGGTGGGCGCTCCGTACGGGCGTTCCGGTGGGCGAATACAGCAGGCTGAATCTCCGCTACAGGTTCGAGGAAGTTGAAATCAGCCAGGTGACGGACCCCAACTCCGAAATCAAGCTCTATGAAGGGACGACGAGGACGAGCAGTATTACCACGTCCATCTCCCGTGACAGCCGCGATCATTATATGAACCCGACGAAAGGTTCGGTGAACAGCCTTTCCCTGGAATATGCCGGAGACCTGCTCGGCCAGGACAATAACTTTTATAAGGTGATTTCAAAGTCCGCCTGGTATTTCCCGCTGCCATGGGAACACGTGGTGATGCTGAACGGCAGGATAGGGTATGCAACGGGCATTGAAGACGATGATCTGAATATCGGTGAGCGTTTCTTCCTCGGGGGAATCAATACGCTAAGGGGCTACAGTTACCGTTCCGTTGGACCCGAGGTGAATGGCGTCGTCATCGGCGGGTATAAGGAACTCCTCTTCAACGCGGAGTATCTTGTTACCCTGTCGGAAGCGGCCAACCTGAAGGGTCTTTTGTTCTTCGATGCCGGGAATGCCTTCGACAGGGATGAGAATTACGCCTTTTCCGATCTCAGGAAGAGCTACGGTTACGGTGTGAGGTGGTTTTCTCCCGTCGGTCCCCTCCGGCTGGAATGGGGGAAGGCGCTCGATCCGAAGGTGGGTCAGAAGAAAAGCCGGTGGGAATTCTCCATCGGGACGTTTTTTTAAAATTCTAAAGTTGGTTTGTCAAAATAAAAGCGGGCAGGAGAGAGGTGTATGAAAAGGTTTTTAGTGTTGATCTGTTTTATTGTTGTCGGTGTTGCAGCTCAGGCCTCGGCAGCGGAGACTATGAAACTCGGCTATGTGGATCTTCAGGCGGCGCTGAATGCCTCTGATGCCGGTAAAAAGGCGAAAGAGGTGATCAAGTCGGAAGTGGATATACTCCAGAAGGACCTCGACAAGAAACAGTCCGAACTCAAGAAGATGAGCGAGGAGTTGGAAAAGCAGGCCTATCTCTTGAGTGATGATACGAAAATAAAGAAGGAACAGGAATACCAGAAAAAGCTGAAAAAGTTCCAGCGTTTTTTTCAGGATGCGCAGGACCGTCTTCAGGAAAAAGATCAACAGTTCATGCGGAAGATCCTTACCGATCTGAGAGAAATCATATTCAAACTGGGGCAGGATAAGGGGTATACCGTTATTCTTGAACAGGGCGAAGCGAATATTCTTTATGCCGATAAGGCGATTGACCTCACTTCGGAGGTCGTCAGGCGTTTCAACGAAAGCAAAAAATAGAAGCTCTATGAAAGTTAGTGAAGTGGCTGCCGCCGTAGGCGGGCGGCTGTCAGGCGATGGAGAGGTGGAGGTAAAGGGCGTTGCGGCTCTGGAAGAGGCCGGTGAGGCCTCTTTATCCTATCTCGCTGATCTCCGGCAGAGCGATAAAATTGTTGAGAGCCGTGCATCGGCGTTTATCGTCCCTGAAGGGGGCAGTGCGGGAGGCAGACCCTGCATTATTGTGGATAATCCTTTGCTTGCCTTCTCCTCGGTCGTCGAACTGTTTCATCCGAAGCCCGCGCCGAAGGGGGTTCTTCCCGGTGCTCACGTTGCCGAGGGGGTGAAACTGGGTAAGGATGTAACCATTCATCCGAACACTTATGTGGGCGAAGAGGCGGTACTCGGTGACAGGGTGACTCTCTATCCCGGAGTTTACCTGGGCGCCGGAAGCGAGGTGGGGGACGACTGTACCTTTTATCCAAACGCTGTTGTCATGGATGGCACGAAGATTGGCAACGGGGTGATTCTCCACGGAGGGGTCGTGATCGGCTGCGACGGGTATGGTTTTGTCTGGGATGGTGAATCCCACCGGAAGATTCCCCAGGTGGGACGCGTTGTGATTGAAGATGACGTGGAAATAGGCGCCAACTCTACCGTTGACAGGGCGACGCTGAGTGAAACGGTTGTCGGGAAAGGGACGAAGATCGACAATCTCGTCCAGGTGGCCCACAACTGTAAGATCGGTGAACACGTAATTCTTGTTTCCCAGTCCGGCCTCGCGGGGAGCGTGGAGGTGGGTAATAACGTCGTCCTCGCCGGACATGTAGGCGTTGCAGGCCACCTAAAAATAGGAGATGGCGCCATCGTGGGAGCGAAATCGGGTGTTACCAAGGATGTGGAGAAGGGCGCCAAGGTTTCCGGCTACCCTCTGCTACCCCATATGGAATGGATGCGCCTGCAAAAGACAATAATGAAACTGCCCGAGATGAGAAAGACCATTCAGGCTCTTACTGCACGATTGGAAAAACTGGAAGAACGGGAGGAAAACGATGTTTGATATCAATGAAATCATGAAAAGTCTGCCCCACAGGTACCCTTTTCTATTGGTGGATAAAATTACGGAGTTTGTACCTGGGGAGACAATTACAGGGATAAAAAATGTGACTATCAACGAACCCTTCTTTCAGGGCCATTTTCCTGGACACCCCATTATGCCGGGGGTGCTGATCGTCGAAGCGATGGCCCAGGTGGGAGGCATCATGGCTTTTCAGTCGGAGCCGGAAAAAACGGAAGGCAAGGTGGTCTATTTCATGGGGATTGACAATGCGAGGTTCAGGAAACCGGTTTTGCCGGGCGATCAGGTCAAACTCGTTTTGACAGTCCTTAAACAGAGAAGGTCTATCTGGTGTTTCAAGGGAGAGGCCTTTGTCGATGATGCTCTCGTTGCCGGAGCCGAACTGATGGCGACCATAGCCGACGCATAAGAGAGAAAAAATGCAAAGGATTCACGATACGGCAATTATCGATCCGAAAGCGGACTTGGCGCCCGATGTTGAAGTCGGCCCCTATTCGATCATAGGGAGTGGCGTCAAAATCGGAAAAGGGACGGTGATCGGTCCCCATGTCGTCATTCATTCCGATACGGAGATCGGCGAGAACAATAAGATATCGCATGGCGCTTCTATCGGTGGTGATCCGCAGGACCTGAACTTCAAAGGTCAGAAGACCTTTGTGAAGATAGGCTCCGGTAATACGATCAGGGAATTTGCCACTATTCACAAGGCGACAAAGGAGGGGACGGCGACCACCGTAGGTGACGACAATTTTATAATGGCCTATGCCCATCTCGGCCATGATGTAAAGGTCGGTAACAGCACCATCTTGTCGAATGCCGTCGGTGTTGCAGGGCATGTTGAAATAGCCGACCGGGCTGTGCTATCCGCTTACGTTGTGGTCCACCAGTTCAGCCGTATCGGGACGATGGCGATGATCGGCGCCCTCGGGCGCGTTAATCAGGATGTTCTTCCCTATACGCTGGTCGAAGGCAACCCGCCTGTCACCCGCGGGCTTAACGTAGTGGGACTTAGACGAAACGGGGTAGATTCGGATAGCAGGATGGCCCTTAAAAAGGCGTACAAAATTCTTTGCCGGAGCGGCATGTCTCCCAAGGCGGCCATCGAAAGGATTGCCAAAGAACTGCCTTCCGATGAGCGGGTGAAGGAATTTGCCCTCTTTGTGGAGGGGTCAAAAAGAGGTTTTATAAAGTAATCCTGAATCCGTGACTTCAGGGTAATATAAAGGGGATTCCTATGGAGAAGAAGATCAAAATAGCCGTAATCGGCGTGGGGCATATGGGACAGTACCATGTGGGGATGTATTCCGAGTTGAATGACGTTGAGATCGTCGGCGTCGTCGATGCATCAAAGGAGAGGGCCGAAGAGATCGCTTCTAGGTATGGCGCTGAAGCGTTTACCGATTATAATGAAATCATCGACAAGGTAGATGCCGTTACCATTGCCGTTCCAACGTCTCTCCATTACCAGGTCTGTAAACCCTTCCTGGAAAAGGGTGTTCATGTGCTGCTGGAAAAGCCGATCGCAAACAGTCTCGAAGAAGCGATCGAGCTTTTCGCACTTGCTGAAAAAAACGGTGTCCATTTGCAGATAGGCCATGTAGAGCGTTTCAATGGAGGGCTTCAGGAGATAAAGAAGATTATTGAAGACCCTCTCATCCTCGAATTCAGGAGGGTAGGACCCTTCGTCGATAGAATCACAGAT
The DNA here is from genome assembly GCA_965372635.1 of uncultured bacterium. Taxonomy (GTDB): domain Bacteria; phylum Desulfobacterota; class JADFVX01; order JADFVX01; family JADFVX01; genus CBDVDA01. Next base: position 17,142 of record CBDVDA010000050.1, read on the forward strand.
GCCGGTGTTGTTATGGACATCATGATCCATGACATCGATATAGCGCTCAACCTCATTGACTCGAAGGTGAAATCGATTAACGCCACAGGAGGCAGCGCCTATACGGACAGGGAGGATTATGCCACGTGTCAACTCATGTTTGAAAACGGTTGTCTTGCAAACTTTATATCGAGCCGCGTAACCCAGGAGAAGATAAGAACTCTTTCCCTGTCTCAAAAGGACGCCTATGTCTTTCTCGATTTCGGTGAGCAGGACATACAGATTCACAGGCAGGCATCGAGCGACTATTTTATGTCCAGGGAATCGCTGAAATACAGGCAGGCCTCCTTCATAGAGAGAATATTTGTCCATAAAGGAAATCCTCTTAAGCTGGAAGTGCAGCACTTTCTCGACTGTGCAATGAGGGACGCCGAGCGTCACGTATCGGCTGAAAACGAACTGAGATCGCTAAAAATTGCCCTGCGCGTCCTTGACCGGATAAAGGAGGGTTCATCCTGACCCAGATAAACCGGACTCTTTTCAGTACCCCCTTGAGGGGTATAAGTACCTTCACGAAATTATTTTCTGCCAGAAAACCGCAGAAAATAATTTCTAAGGTACTAAACCCGGCATTGCCATGAGTGAACGGTTTGCGCTTATTGCCGGGGCCGGTGAGATACCAGTCATACTTGCCAGGGCGGCAAAGTCCAACGGCGTCTCTTTTATTTCCATTGCCCTCACAGAAGCCGCCATGGCCCCGCTCGATGATTTAGCCGATAGAGTATACAGGTTGAGCATCGGTCAGGTGGGAAAGATCATCAAGACGATCAAGAGTGAGGGGATCGATAAGGTTATCTTTATCGGTAAGGTGAGAAAAGACCTCCTCTTTGAAAAGATTCGCTTCGATCTCAAGGCGTTGAAGGTTCTGAAAGGCCTTAACAACAGGAACGACGATACCATCATGCTCTCCCTCGTTAACGTTTTGGCTGATGAGGGGATTGAAGTGCTGGATCAGACAACCTACCTGAAGGCGCTAATGCCGGGTGAGGGCGTTCTGACAAAGCGAAAGCCGAAGAAAGACGAATGGGAAGATATCCGCTACGGGATGGAGATGGCAAAAAAATCTGCCTTCCTCGATATCGGCCAGACGGTCGTCGTGAAGGGCAAGGCGATCATGGCCGTCGAGGCGATTGAAGGGACGGATGAGGCGATTAAAAGGGGCGGAAATCTCGCCCGCAAAGGGGGCGCCGTCGTTGCAAAGGTTGCCAAACCGAAGCAGGACCCCCGTTTCGACGTCCCTACCGTCGGCATTACAACGCTGCAATCCATGATAAAGGGTGGTGCGAAGGTCTTGGCAATCGAGGCCGAAAGAACTCTCGTCGTAGAACAGGAAAAACTCGTTAAAGAGGCCGATGCCGCAGGCATCAGCATTGTATCGTACAGATTGGAGGATAATTAAATGAAAATACCGATGGTTGACCTGAAGGGGCAGTACAATAATCTTAAGGGGGAGATAGACAGCGCTATTAGCGGAGTGTTGGAAAACACCATGTTTATTCTCGGCCCCAACGTGGCAAAGCTGGAGGAAGAGATTGCCGCCTACTGTGGCACAAAACATGCCGTGGGTGTTGCTTCCGGTACGGACGCCCTCAACCTCGCCGTGAGGGCTCTCGGCCTCAGTGCTGGAGACGAGGTCATCACCACTCCCTTTACCTTTATCGCCACGGCTGAGGCGATTGCCTATGTGAATGCCAAGCCGGTCTTCGTTGATATCGAACAGGACACGCTCAATATTGATCCCGCGAAGATCGAGGCGGCCATCACCGGCAAGACAAAGGCGATTATGCCGGTCCATCTCTTCGGCCTTCCCGCGAACATGACAGAGATTATGAGGATTGCTGAAAAGCACGGCCTCAAGGTGATCGAGGACTGCGCGCAGTCCTTTGGTGCGAGATATGAAGGCAAGGTGACCGGCTCCATCGGTGATACGGGATGCTTCAGCTTTTTCCCGAGCAAGTCTCTCGGCTGTTACGGTGACGGCGGCATGGTGGTGACCAACTCAGATACGGTTGCAAATGAACTGAAAGTTCTTAGAAACCACGGGAGCCGCGAACGCTACCATCATCACATCATCGGTTTCAATAGCCGTCTCGATGAGATACAGGCGGCCATCCTCAGGGTCAAATTCAAGCGTATCGATGCGTCTAACGAGAGACGCAAGGAGAACGCCCGGCTCTACAAGAAATATCTCGAAGGAAGTGGCGTGACGATCCCCCAGGAAGAGCCGGGAGGATTGCACGTATACAATTATTACAATATCCTTTCTGATCGCCGGGACGATATCCAGCAGGCCCTTTCAGAGGCGGAGATTGCCTGTGCTATCTATTATCCCGTTCCCCTCCACAGGCAGGAAGTCTTCAGCGAAGAGTGCAAGGGGGTGACCATGCCCGTTTCCGATGAAGTGGCGGGGGAAATCCTCTCCCTCCCCATGTTCCCCGAACTACAGGAATCACAAATCGAGGAGATCTGTTCCGTCATAAAAAAGGCTGTTCAATAGCCGGAGCGTTCCATGTCTGAAGGAGTTCGCCATAAAAAGGTGATGATCTGTGCCGGCGAGGCTTCGGGCGACCTTCACGGTTCAAACCTTATCAAGGCGACTCTCAAGATCGATCCGGATATTGCATTCTACGGCCTCGGCGGGTAGATGATGAAGGCCGCCGGGTGCGAAATTGTAACCGATTCCTCCGAATTCGGTATTATAGGCCTCTCGGAGGTTCTTTCAGGCTACAGGAAAATAAAGGCCGCTCTCGACCGTTTCAAAAAAATGGTCGAAAAAAAACCTCCCTCCCTCATTGTTTTCATTGATTATCCAGAATTTAATACGAGGCTGGCAAAACATGCCAAAAAATGTGGCGTGCCTGTGCTCTACTACATCAGCCCCCAGGTCTGGGCCTGGCGGAAGGGGCGGTCGAAAAAGATCGCTCGCAGTGTAGACCACATGGCCGTGGTCTTTCCCTTCGAAGTCGATATTTACGAAAAGGAAGGTCTTGAGACCACATTCGTCGGCCACCCGCTCATCGATGCGGTGAAGGTTGAAAAAGCTGCCGCTGAAATAAAGCAGGAGATGGGCGTCGGTAAAGATAAAAAACTCATCGGTCTTCTGCCGGGGAGCAGGTCAAAAGAGATTCAAGGTCTCCTCCCGGCAATGCTTGAATCTGCGGAGATTATGGCCTCAAGGTCGCCGGAATTTGAGTTCGTCATCCCTCTCGCCCATACTGTAGATAGAAGGCTGGTGGAGGTTATGCTTCCCCGTTACCATGTTCAGGTGAAGGTCGTAGAGGGGATGACCCATGAAGTGATGAAGGCGGCTGATCTCGTCTTCGTCGCTTCCGGAACGGCCACACTTGAGACGGCAATCCTCGGAACGCCCATGGTTGTGGTCTACAAAACATCGGCCCTTACCTATCACCTTGTAAAATTGATCGCCAGTGCAGAACATATAGCGCTCCCTAATATTGTGGCAGGGAAAGAGATTGTCCCTGAATTGATCCAGGATGAGGCCAACGCCGGCCGCATGGTTGAGGAGGCATTCAAAATTCTCTTCGGGAAAGGGGTGGCTGATGGTATGAAGAGGGAACTTGCGCATGTTCGCGAAAGTCTCGGTGGCGGCGGAGCGTCCAGGAGGGTGGCTGACCTGGTCATCGGTTTTTTAGGCAGGTAATGCATTGCGGAATTGACATTGTCCTTATTAATTGCTACCTTTAGTGAATATTTAGCCGAAAGTTTTACTAATCATGAGAAAGAGGGGGTTATGCCTAACAAAAAAAATACCGTTCTCGTCGTCGAGGACGACAAAAACCTGTCAAAAATGCTCGATTTCCTTTTCGTTGCCAAAGGGCTCGCTACCGTGTCCGCCGGTGACGGTGCGGAAGCGTTGAGGGTGATGAAGCGGACCAATCCGCAGGCAGTTATTCTGGACCTTATGATGCCTGTCATGGACGGCTACGAATTTTTAAGGCGGGTAAAGGCGGATGAAAAGTGGCGGGACCTTCCCGTTGTCGTTCTCTCGGCGCTCCCTTCCGAGCAGAAGAAGGATGAAGTCATTAGCCTCGGAGCCGCCGATTATTTCGATAAACCCTTCAAATCGACGGAGCTTGTTGCTGCCGTCGTCGATCTTATTGAAAAAAGGGAGAGTTCTTCCGGGTAAATTCAAGCTAACCTGATTTACTGTTCAAGATGCCGCAAAAAAAAATACTCGTTGTCGATGATGAAAAGCTGGTCCGCACCATGCTGTCCGATGAACTCGCTACGCTCGGCTATGAAGTATTTAAGGCGGGCAGCGGTGAAGAGGCGCTCGATATTATCGGGGAGATCAGCCCCGATGTCATCCTCCTCGACGTAATCATGCCGGGCCTCGACGGCTACGAGGTCTGCAAGATGCTCAAGTCTTCCGAAGCGACCCTCCATATTCCCGTTATAATGCTTACCGGTCTTACCGACAAGGAGGCAAAGATACGCGGCCTTGATGCAGGCGCCCTCGACTTTCTGAACAAGCCTGTCGATATGTTGGAACTGAGCGTGCGCTTAAAAAACATGCTGCAGATCAAAGAGTATGCAGATTTCCTGGCCGATTACAACAAGCGGCTCGAGGATACGGTCAAGGAAAAGACGAAAGAACTGAGGCAGGCCTTTATCGATACCATCTACCGGCTTACGCTGGCGGCCGAGCAGAAGGACGAATGCACCTCCTCCCACCTGAAGAGGGTGAGCCATTTTTGTGCATTCATTGCTAAAGAATATGGTCTTTCGGATCAAGAAGCGGAAATCATGTTTCACGCCAGTCCCATGCACGATGTGGGCAAGATCGGCATCCCCGATCATATTCTGTCGAGTCCGGACAAACTGACGCCCGATGAACTGGAGATAATGAAGAGCCATACTACCATCGGCGCTAAAATCCTGGAGGGATCCGATTCGGAATACTTGACGTCGGCGAGGATTTTTGCCCTCTACCATCATGAAAACTGGGATGGCACAGGTTATCCCCATGGCCTTAGCGGGGAAGATATTCCCATTGAAGGGCGAATTATGGTAATGGCGGACCGTTACGACGCCCTTAGAAGCACCCGGCCCTACAAAAAAGCGATCGGTCACGAAAAGACGATCGATCTCATCAAGGATGATCATGACAGGACCTCGTCCAGCCATCTGGAACCGAAGATATTGGAGTTGTTTATGGATAATAATAAGAAATTTGAAGAGATGTATGACAAATATAGTGATGA
>CBDVDA010000051.1:0-22291 GCA_965372635.1 uncultured bacterium
ATGGCTCTACCTGTAACCAGTTGAATTTATTCAATTATTAACCGGACACTAGTGATAACAACTCATTTAATTCACTAAGTGTAATAGAGAGGCTAGAGAAATCAGTTTACCCCTTTCTTTCTTTAGGTAATCATCAATTTTTACTATTTTAAATTATAAGTATTTGTAGGTGTAATCAACACAATTCAAGGCGCTTTAGAGGTTAGCCGGGCCTATAGAATCGCACCTCTTCTCAGGACACCCCTGCCACCTCGACCTTTTCAAAAGTAATCAACCCCTCCCCCACCCTCTCTTGAATTTCAGGGAGCAAACTTTTAAGTTTTTCTTCCGAATCGATCACCTCGATAACGACAGGGAGATCGCCCGACAGCCTGAGAACCTTGTCCCGGTGAACCTGATTGTGGTGGCCGTACCCCGCAATCCCGCGGTGCGCCGTGGCCCCTTTTATTCCCCTTTCCCGGCAAAGTTCGATAACCGCCATGTAAAGCGGCTGTTTCTCCCATTTGTCCGCCTCGCCCACGAATATTCTCATCATCTTTTCTTCCCGAAGCATCACATTATCCTCCACGGTTTAAAAAACTATAAAAAAACATTAGCCACGGATTCACCCCATTAGATTTCTTTATCTCTAACGGGGCAAGCGGACTAGAAACAAAGGCGAAACACTTATTTCTCGCAAAGACGCCAAGAGCGGCAAGAAAAGGCTGTTTTAACAGGAATGCACATGATATCCAGGATTATTATGACTTTATCATGTTCATCCTGTACATCCTTGTTAGATTCATTCTTTCCCCCGTAAAACGGGGCTATAATATTTCTTTCGTGTCCTTCGTGGATAAGTCCTTAATCCGCGTTCTATTGCATTTAGTCTGTGAAAATCCGTGGCCGATTGATTTCTCATTATACAAGCCTTGCCAGAAAAATACCGGCGACCACCGCCGTTAGTCCGAGAAGCAGGTTAGCGGCAATATTCATAACGGACAGATACAAGCTCCCCTCGTTAAAGAGGTTGAACGTTTCCAAACTGAAAGTGGAAAAGGTGGTAAAAGAACCGAGGAAGCCGACGGTGAGGGCGAGCCGAACTTCCGGCGTGAGCAGGCTCCTCTCCACAGTGAGAGTGTAGAGGAACCCGAGGAGGAGCGACCCCGCTACGTTGACGGCGAGCGTGCCGAAGGGGAGGCGGCTCCCGAAGAGGGCGTAGACCCAGCCGGAGATATAATAGCGGGCCAGTGCGCCTACGAAACCGGCACTTCCGATGTAAAAAAAGATTTTTGTCCCTGTCATTTTCTCAGTACTCCACGCCCCGCCTCGCCACGTACCCGTCGTCGTAGGGGTGCTTGATTTTCAACATCTCCGTTACATAGTCGGCAAGGCTCTGTAACATGGGGTGGGCATTCCGCCCCGTCATTACCACTTCGAGCCCCTTCGGCTTATCGTCGATAAAATCAGCCACCACCTGCCAGTCGAGCCAACTCTGGTCAATCACATTGTTGATCTCATCCATGATCAAAAGATCGAAGTCACCGCTCATCCCTTTCTCCCGGCAGAGTTCGAAGGTTTTGAGCGCCTCCGCCTCCAGTTCGCCTGCCTGCATCTTCTTTTTCGAAAACATGGGATGGCTCAGCTCGGACTGGATAAATTCGATCTCCGGGATTCTATCGGAAATAATCTTCATCTCGCCGGAGCCTCTTCCGCCTCCTTTTAAGAACTGGACGATGCAAACCTTCTGCTCCTGTCCAGCAGCCCGGAGCGCAAGCCCCATAGAGCAGGTCGTCTTCCCTTTCCCCTCTCCCGTGTAGATGTGAACCAATCCCTCTCTCATCGTATCAATGGCGCTCCTTTATTTATTCAGTTTCCAGCACAAGCCCGTCGTAGGCGAGCGACACGCCGTCCGGAAGTTCCGCCGAGGTTTTGTCGTAATCGATGTCATGCCCCATATGGGTAAAAAAGGTCCTCTTCGGCTTCAGCTTTTCTACGGCGGCAAGCGCCTCCTCGATGGAAAAGTGCTTGCTGTGCGGAACATATCGAAGCGCGCCGAGGATGAGCAGATCGAGCCCTTCCAGTTTTTCGAGCGACCCATCGGGAATGGAGCTGCAATCAGTGATGTAGGCCGTCTTTCCGAAACGGTAGCCGAGGACCGGAATCTCCCCGTGAGCCACCTCGACAGGAACCAGGGTCATCCCCAAAAGGTCGAAAACCCCCTTCACCTCGTTCATTTCGAGCTGCGGAAGCCACCACCCTTTTTCACCTTTCATCCCACCGTCGAAGATGTAGGAAAAAATCGTCTTAATCCGCTTCAGCGTCCTCCCGTCGCCGTAACAGGGGATGGGCCGTTTCTGGATGAAGTTGAAGCTCCGAAGTTCGTCTATCCCGTGAATATGGTCGGCGTGGGCGTGGGTAAAGAGTACGGCATTAATGCTGTCGATACCATGCCTCAGCGCCTGCTGCCGGAGATCGGTCGAGGTATCGACCAGTATGTTTCCCCCGGCAAGGGAAATAAGTATGGATGAGCGCGTCCGGTCGTTTTTCGGGTTATCCGAAGTACAGACGGCGCATCCGCATCCAATCATCGGTACCCCCGACGACGTACCGGAACCGAGGATGGTGATCTTTATTTTTCCCTCGTCCATATTCATGGGAATCCTGAAATTAGCATATCGGCAGGACAATATCAAGGAGGAAGCGATTTCCGGGAGAAGAGGCGGCAGGACGCCGGGAGAAGTCAGGAAAAGTTAATCACCTGTCCTGCTTCCTACGAGTTTGCCCTCTGAAAACTTAAAAATAAGCACCTTGCCGGAAACGGTTTTATAGGTCCACTCTTCATAGGTTTGAACGCGCGTTCGGTTGATACCATTATGCCGTTTTAGAGGAGCGGCTGCATAGACCAATCACGATCAAGCATACCTTACGAAAAAGGAGACGCTAAAAGAAAAAGCCTCCTCAGCCGACCATCCCCTCCAGCTTTTTCAAATATGCTCCGCTTGCCGACTCTTCCGGCGCTGGCGCAAAGGGAGCGAAATCCTTGTCGGTGAGGGCGACATAGGGGCCGTCCTTTACCTCGAAAAAGACCGTCCCCTCTTCGAGGGAGACGATTGAGTGCCATATCCCCGGCGGCACCTCCACGCCGGGGGTCTCGCCACCCGTTTCGAGGAGATACCGTTCAGTCACCTCACCGTCATCGTCGAAGACAAAGAGCGCGCCCTTTCCCCTCAAGACGAGGAAGACCTCTACCTTTGGCGGGTCGAGATGCCGGTGGGGCCGGATGTAGCTCCCCGGTTCGATGGCGTTCAGCATCCGCTGGACCGGGTCGGTCAGTTCGTGAAAATTATGGTTCATCCGAAGCCTCGGTGAAGCCTTCGCCTTTTCTATGGTTTCCGCCATCACCTTCCTGTCTATCAATTTTATCAATTGCACCTCCTTCGATAAATATTCAAATATCTATAGTATCGCCGCCGAAGACTCCCGTCAAAGAATAATCGTTTTACTCAAAGGATTTGCTGCCTTTTGCATCTCCTCCAAACAGGCATCGACACTACATATAGTGCCACAACAAAAACATTACCCTCTCTATTGTATATTTTTTCTTTACAATGCGAATTCCCTTTGATATGCTTCGGCACAAAAAAGGGGGCTTTTCAGGACGCATTCATGAAGATAAAAAAGCTGGCAATTCAAGGATTCAAGTCCTTCGTCGATAAGGTGGAGATGATTTTCCCGGACGGGATCATCACCGTCGTCGGGCCGAACGGCTGCGGGAAGAGTAACGTGGTGGACGCCATCCGCTGGGTGATGGGCGAGCAGAGCGCCAAACACCTGAGGGGAAAGCTGATGGAGGACATCATCTTCAACGGCAGCGACGAGCGAAAACCCGTCGGCATGGCAGAGGTGGCTCTCACCTTCGACAACAGCGACGGGCAGGCCCCGGCCGAATATGCCGATTTCAGCGAGATCACTGTCTCCCGCCGCCTCTTCCGTTCCGGCGACAGCGAATATTACATCAACAAGCTCCCCTGCCGGTTAAAAGATATAACGGAACTTTTCATGGATACGGGCGTCGGCACACGCGCCTATTCCATCGTGGAGCAGGGGAAGATCGGCGCCATTGTAACAATGAAGCCGGAGGAACGCCGCACCCTCATCGAGGAGGCGGCAGGCGTAACCAAGTATAAATCGAAAAAGAACGCCGCCCTCAGAAAGGTAGATGCCACCGAGCAGAACCTGCTTCGGGTGCGCGACGTAATCCGGGAGGTAAAACGGCAAATCAATTCCCTGGAGCGGCAGGCGAAAAAGGCAGAGAAGTATAAAGCGATCAGGGAAGAGGTCCGTGAATTGGAGCTTTCCATCTCGGCGGTCCGCTTCCGGGAGATGGAGGAGTCGCTTAAAAAGGAAAATGAAACGCTCCGGGCGAATATCGATAAAGAGGCGGGTTTGTCGGCCACAATTGCGGCGAAGGACAAGGCGCTGGAAGAAGGGCGGCTAAAGTCGGCAGAGGCGGAAGAGAGGCTCAAAGGGGAGCAGGAACTCGCCTACAAGGCTTCGAACCGGATCGTCGAATACGAGCACCGTCTCGCCTTCAACGAAAAGGAAATCGAGCGCCTGAAAGAGGAGGAGACCCGCTACGGCAAGGAAGTGGGGGAGTTGAAAGAACGCCTGAAAGAAGTATCGGAACGGGAAGAGGTGCTAAAAGGCGAATTAGCGGAGATAACAGGCATCGAAGAGGGTGAGGCGAAGAGCCTGAAAGAGATGGAAGAGGTCTTCGAAAAACTGACGGCCGATTCTGGCAACATGGAAAACAAAATCGAAGCGCTCCGCGGAGACCTCGTTCATATTGCCACCATGAAATCGAACCTGCAAAACTCAATCGTTCACTTAAAAGAGCGCGTAACCGACATTGAGCGTCGCCTCGACAAAAAGGGAGAGGAAAAGTCGATTTCGCTCGCTTCTCTGGAAGGCGCAGAAAAGCGCTTCGGCGAGTTTGACGGTCGCCTGAAGACGCTCCATGCGGAGCGGCTCTCCATCGACGGTTCCAAGTCGGCTGAAGTGGAGCGCCTAAAAACACTTCGGGAAGAGGCGGACCGGAAAGAAAAGGAGACCTCGAAAATCCAGCAGGAGCTTCATATTCTCAATTCCCGGCTTGTCTCTCTGAAGGAATTGAAAGAAAAATACGAAGGAGCGAAGGCCGGTGTCCGCTCGATCATGCAGCGTCACAGTGAATCTCCCCTCACCGACGGTGTCGTTGGCATCGTGGCTGACTTTATCGACGTGCCGAAGGCGTGTGAGGGGGCTGTGGGCGGCCTGCTCGATCAGCGGTTGCAGAATATCGTCGTAGAAAAACGCGCCAAGGGGATGGAGGCAATCGATTACCTGAAGGAGAAGGCGGCCGGAAGGGGAACCTTCATCTCCAGTGAGACAACCGGAAAAAGGAGCGGAAAAAAGAACGCTGCCGAAAACTGGAAAGGGGCGGGTGAGCCTCTGAAGATGAAGGTGGCTGCCCGAACAGGATTCGAGTGGCTTCTGGATACGCTCTTCGACGGCGTTCTCCTGGTAAAAGACCTTGCCGAAGGAACCGGTGTTTTCGATGCCGGCTTCGAAGGGGCGATTGTGACGGTTGACGGAGAGGTGATTGACGGCTGGGGGGGGATTACGGGCGGCAGGGGAGAAGGGGACGGTTTCGACCTTCTGAAAAGGGCGAGGGAAATCAAGGAGCTTGCCAAAGAAGCCAGGTCCATGGAGGCGAAGCACAAGGAAGGTATTGCCCGCAAGGCGAAACTCGTCGATGAAATCGCGGCGGCGGAAAACGCACTCGACAGCCTGAAACAAAGCGAGTTCTCGAAAAACATGGAGATATCTAACCTGGAGAAAGACAAGGACCTTGCCGAGAGGGAAGTAGAAAGAGAGAGGGAAAAGGTTTCTCTCGTCAATCTCGAAGAGGAGCAGTTGAAAGGGGACCAGGGCGAATTTTCCAGGGAGATTGAATCGACCGGTGAAAAACTCGCAGCCTACGGGGGAGATGAAAAAAAGAAGGGAATCGATATCAAGGCGTTGCAGGAAGAGTTTGCAGCGCTTAGGGAAAGTACGGAGAAGTCAAGGAACGAACTAACCGAATTCAGGGTTGAAAACGCCTCGCTCAGGGAAAAGCGGGAGAATCTCGACCGCGAACTTGCAAATATTGGCGAGACGTGCCAGGAGACGCTCCGGCGCCTCGACAGGGACGAGCGGCTACTCCTCGAAGGGCGGGAGAAGGCGAAGAAGGCAACAACCGAGATCGTGGCCGACAAAGAGGCGCTCGACGAAATCCTTAAAGAACATGAGACGCTGAAAACGTCGCTTACGGAAAAGAAAAACGCCTTTGAAGAGGTGGCGGCAAAAATCAGGTCTGTAGAGAGCGAACTGAAGGAACTCCACCGCACATATGAAACGGTGGGCAGGGAGACGTCGAATATCAAGGTGGCCGCTACCGAAAAAGAGATGTCCATGCGCCACCTGGTGGAAGGGATGGAGGAGCGTTACGGCATCGATAGTGCCGCCAGGGCCGGGGGTATTCCTGCGCCCACCGAGAGGGACGAAGAGAGGCTAAGCGAGCTTAAAGGGAAGATAGAGGCGATGGGCGAGGTGAACCTGACGGCACTCCAGGAGCATACGGAAAACCTGGAGCGTCTCACCTTCCTGGAGGAGCAGGAGAAGGATCTCGCCGATGCCATCGTCTCGCTGAAGCGGGCTATCAGCCGCATTAACACAACGAGCCGTCAGCGTTTCAAGGAGGCCTTCGATGCCATAAACAAAAAGTTCGAAGACCTCTTCCCCACGCTCTTCCGGGGAGGGAAGGCGAGGCTTGTCCTCACCGACGAGGAAGACCTCCTGGAGACAGGCGTGGAAATCGTCGCACAGCCGCCTGGAAAAAAACTTCAAAACCTCAACCTCCTCTCGGGAGGAGAAAAGGCGCTTACAGCAATTACACTCATCTTCGCAATCTTCCTCGTCAAGCCGAGCCCTTTCTGCCTTCTCGACGAGGTGGACGCACCCCTCGACGATGCCAATGTGGGACGGTTCAACGACCTCGTGAAGAAGATGTCCCAGATCTCCCAGATCATCATGATTACCCACAACAAGAGTTCCATTGCCATCGGCGATACGCTTTACGGGGTCACAATGGAGGCGCCAGGCGTTTCAAAATTCGTATCGGTGCAGTTGAACTAATAACCGTTTAGTGCTACAACTAAGGACCAAATTTTCCGGAAAATGAATTAGACCAGGCAAATGACTTTTCAATCAATCATGCAGGAACTGGTGGGGCATGTTCCCGGCGCTACATCGGCTATCTTTGTCGACTGGGAGGGGGAAGCGGTAGACCAGTACAGCATTAAAGAAGAGATCTACCACTTGAAGGTGGTGGGGGCCTACAAGGGGGTTATGCTGAATTTTATTAACAAGGCCCAGGCGTCATCAGGCATCGGGACTGCGGAGACGGTCATCGTGAGGATGGAGAACTACAGCGTACTCATCTCTTCCGTGCAAGACGGTTATTTCGTGCTGCTTATCCTGTCGCCCGATGCGCTCATCAGCCGTGCCCGCTACCGGATAAGAAAGGCTGTTTCCGCCCTTCTAGATGAAATGTAAATTAACGATAGATTGTTCGGAGGATAAAAATGGTTTGCCTCACGCGTAAGATCGAATTTTGCGCCTCCCACCGTTATTCGCTTGAAGAACTTTCGGAAGAGGAAAATTTCAAACTCTTCGGCAAGTGCAGTTATCCCCACGGGCATGGACACAACTACACCCTGGAAGTTACCGTCCGTGGAACACCAGACCCAAAAACGGGAATGGTGATCAACCTTACGGACCTCGACAAGCAGTTGAAACAGGAGGTTGTCGAGGTGCTGGACCACAAATTCATAAACCTCGACGTGCCCGCCTTCGAAAAGAAGATCCCCACCACAGAGAACCTCGTTCTCTTTATCTGGGATACACTTATAAAGTCGCTCAAAGGCTGTTCCTGCTCACTTCACAGGGTCCGCCTCTATGAAGACCCCTATCTCTATGCCGAATACAGCGAATAGAAGAAAGGTCAGTCTCACACGGGTCTACCGTTTCAGTGCGGCCCACAGACTGACGTCCCCTTTCCTCAATGCAGAGGGAAATAAACGACTTTATGGAAAATGCGGCAACCCGGCAGGCCACGGGCATAATTATCTCCTGAGAGTCACCGTTAAGGGGCCTGCCGATCCCGTCACAGGTTCGATTTTCCCGGTAGCAAAACTCGACGAAATCGTCGGTCGGAACGTGATCGACCTCTTTGATCACCGTAATCTGAATTACGTTCTCGACCATATCCCCATCGTCACGTCGGAAATCCTCGCGGAAGAGATCTGGCGGCGTCTTGCCCCCCATCTGGAAGGAATTGAATTCGAAAAAATCGAGCTTGACGAAACGAGAAAAAACTCCTTTTCCTATCCCGTTAAGGATTCTAACTAACGATTTATTTTCATCCCCTTACGCTGCCGTTCCTGAGTTTTCCTCATCACAATAAGGTTGCTTTTATCTCCCGTTTTGGTATGATTATGCAGGCGTCTTCGACGCCTTATTCTCTCAGACAATGTTGGATTCAGATGATACATCTATTTAAAAAAATCACCCTCTTATCTCTTTTTGTATCCCTCCTTTTCCTGAACCTTTCCTGTAGCGGCGAACATGAGGAACACTATGAAAACGGGAAGCCGAAAAACAAGGGGGGAATGCTCGGCAACGGCATCAGGGACGGCCACTGGACGCATTGGTACAGAAATGGCAACAAGATGTCCGAAGGGGAATACCTGAAAGGGGCTCGCCACGGGCACTGGTCTTTCTGGTATAAAAACGGGGTGAAAGCATCGGAAGGGGAATACCGGGAGGGGATGACGGAGGGAACCTGGACCTACTGGAACACCAAGGGGTACGTCACAGTAACAGAGGAATACAGGGGAGGAATCGAAACGGCGCGAAAGGAACATATAAAGCCGGTTGAAGAGACCCCTCCGCCGCCCGAGCCGGAACCGGAGCCGATAGAAGCATCGGCATGGAAATACGAAGCACCAGCGCCAGTTTATGAAACCACCCCACCTGCTGAAGTGATCGAAGAGACGCCCCTGGCCCCGGCCATAGAAGAAGCCCCACCGGCGCCGATCGTCGAGGAGAGGCGGGAGCCGGTTTACGAGAAACCTACTCCCGTCGTAGAGAGGCCACGCCCGACCGTTAGAGAACGGGCAGTGAGAAAAAAGAGCACGGGAGTGCCCTCTGGCAGGAACTTCTGGCGTGACGAGGGGTCGAGTGCGAGGCAAAAGGTTTTCGGATGGAAGGAATAACTTCGAAAATGTGGCCTGCTTTTCCACGCTTCATTCCATAATTTCACCAAAAGGCCTGCATTTTGCGGGTCCTCTCCTTTTTTCTCTTAGTAATCGTAATTGTTTCCGCTATTCTGTCCTTCCCACTTGTTACCCCGATGAATCTGAAACAGTGCTATTTCATCAAAAAAGCAGGAACCTGACTTGACAGTTTTTTTAAAAGGGCTAAACTTTTACCTATATAATCCGAAGGGAAAAAGAAGAGGAGGTGAGGAGAATGATTGCTGTTACACGCGTAGTTTTGACCGCTCTTTTTTTAATGTTGCCTGCGCTGCTTTTTGCAGCGGAACATAAGGTGACCACGGCGAATTGGGTGTTTCACCCCGTAGAGCTCGTTATAAAAAGCGGGGACAGAGTCACCTGGGTCAATGACGATGATACGATGCACAACATCTTCTTTGAAGACGAGTCGTTAAAAGCGCCCCTGGAAGAAAATGCCCACAAAATTCGGGAGGGGAAAACATTTTCTTTTGACTTTCTCGAGCCGGGTGAATATCTCTACCACTGCAAGAACCACAAAGAGCATGGGATGAGCGGCAAGATTGTCGTTAAATGACAGGCGGGGTAATCGCTACCCGATTATGGGTAAAAATCCTCAGTCGGCTCTGACAGGTTGAAGTGTAATGCCTCTCTCCGGGGCAATAAACGGACAGAGAGCTACTCAGAGAAGCCGGCAACTCGTTTCCCTTCATCGAGGAGGGCTTTCACCCTCTGAGCAGAGGACGCCTCGGCGTAGATCCTGAGGACCGGTTCCGTCCCGGAGGCCCTGATGAGAAGCCAACTGTCGTCTTCCATCAGGAATTTCGCCCCGTCTTTCCTGTTTTCATTTTTTACCGCCACATCGCCGATTGACGAGGGGTGAAAATTCTCCAGCCTGTCCCTGACTTCCGCCATCCTCTCCGCTTCAATCTCGAAGTCCATCCTGTCGTAGCAGAAGGTCCCAACCTCGTCGAAGATATCTTGCAGGATGTCTTCTAATCTCTTGCCGTTGGCAGCCATAATCTCTACGAGAAGCAAGGCTATGAGGATGCCGTCCCGTTCGGGGAGATAGGCGGTAATGCCGAGCCCGCCGCTCTCTTCTCCGCCGAGCAGAATATCGCCTTCCAGCATTTTCTTGCAGATATGTTTAAACCCGATGGGGGTTTCATGAAGAGTGATTCCATACTTTTTCGCCAAAAGATCGATCATGCGGGTGCCGGAGACGGTCTTTACCACGTCCCCCTTTAGCCCCCGTACCTCGACGAGATGCCGGAGGAGAAGAGTGAGTATCCGGTGAGAATTGAAAAATTCGCCCCGGCCGTCTACAGCGCCGATCCTGTCGGCATCGCCGTCGGTGGCGAGCCCGGCGTCATATCCCCCCTCCTTTACCGTTTCCATAAGCAGCGCCAGGTTTCTGTCGATCGGTTCGGGATTGATTCCGCCGAAGCCCGGATTCTCCTCTTCCCTGATTTCCAGCACCTCGACACCGGCCTCCCGAAGAAGTTCTGCCAGGCATCCGGCGCCGGCGCCATACATGGGATCGACGACAACGCGGAGTTTCGCCTTCCTAATCGCCTCGAAATCGACAAAGGAGCGCAACTTGTCGAGGTAATCGCCAATAGGGTCGAAGGGGGTGATAAGCCCCTTTTCTACCCCTTCTTTAAAGGAGTTGAAGAGAGGCTTATCACCCACGTCCCATCTCTTTTTCAGGAGCTTTTCGATTGCTTCCGTCGTCTCGGGGAAGGCGGACCCGCCGAAACTCTCCTTGAATTTAAGGCCGTTATACCTGGATGGATTATGGCTTGCCGTTACCATGACGCCCCCCCCGGCTCCCCGCAGTTTGACGGCAAGGGAGATGGCGGGCGTCGGTGCAAAGTTGTCTCCTATGAGAACGTTCACGCCGTTTGCCGCCGCAACGGCAGCCACCTCTTCTGCAAATTCACGGGAGAGGAATCTCCGGTCATAACCGACAATAAGCCCCTGCCTTGCAAGGCTGCTTTCCTTCATGTAATCGACGACGGCCTGGGTGGCCCACCTCACATTTTCAAAGGTAAAATCCCGGCCAATAACGCCCCGCCATCCGTCGGTGCCAAAACGTATCTCTGTCTCCATGTTTTTTGTCATCTCCTTACTTTAGATCGAGTTTATTAATAGTGTCGTCGCCATCAAGCGGAAGCTTTCTTCCTCATATTTACCATACTTACTGCTGTTTGTATAGCCGCTTGCAGGCTTTTCGGGCTGGCAATTCCCTTCCTCGCAATATCAAAGGCCGTCCCATGGTCGGGCGACGTCCTGATGATGGGCAGTCCGAGGGTTACGTTGACGCCATCGTCGAAATGAAGGAGTTTTAGCGGGATGAGCCCCTGATCATGATAGGGGCAGATGACGGCATCGGCGTTTCTATTTTTAACTGCGCTGTAAAAAAGACTGTCCGAAGGGAAGGGGCCGTCGATCTCTATCCCCTCCTCCTTCGCCGCTTCCAGTGCAGGGAGGAGAATTTCTTCCTCTTCTCTCCCGAAGAGTCCTCCCTCCCCGGCATGGGGGTTTAACGCCGCCATTTTTAGCCTCGGAGTATTGAGCCCAAAACAGTCCCTGAGCGACCGGTCGGCGAGCCTGATAATGCGGAGCGTCTCTTTCCGGCTCAGCTTAGCTGCAACCTCCATGAGCGGACAGTGGGTGGTGAGGAGAATGACCCGAAGACGCTCTCCCATGAGCATCATGGCAAAATCTTTTGTATTCGTCAGTTCGGCCAGGTATTCCGTATGCCCGGGGTAGCGGCAACCACCGAGATTCAGCGATTCCTTGTTGATGGGGGCGGTGACGATGGCATCCAACCTGCCGTCGAGAGCGAGCGCCGCGCCTTCCCGGATATAGAGGGCCGAGGCCTCTCCCGCCTCTTTCGAGGCGACGCCTCTGGGGATATCTCCAAGCTCTGTGAGGGAAAGGACGTTAACAGACTCGCCCTCTGAGGGTTGATCTATTGAAGAGACGGGAACCGCCTTAAGGGAAGGGGAAAAGCTTTTTGCCGCTTTCTCAATGAGACCGTAATCGCCGATGACGACCAGGCGGGCGGCTTTTTTAATCTCGCTAGAGGATGCGGCCTTTACGATAATCTCCGGGCCGATGCCTGCCGGGTCCCCCATGGTGATACCGATGAGAGGCCTGTTATCAGTCATTTAAGCAGGATGGCAACTTCATCTCTTTCCTTCACCTCTTCGATGAACTGCTTTATCCCTCTCTCCATTTCCTCACTGTAGAGGGTGGCACGGATTTTTTCCTTCACCTCATCGAAAGAGAGTTGCTTTCCTCCCCGCCTCTCCATGAGTTCGATAATGTGGAAGCCGAAGGGAGTGAGAACAAGGCTGCTCACCTCGCCCACCTTCAATGCGAAAGCGGCATCGGAAAAAGCGGCCACCATATCCCCTCGCCTGAAATAACCGAGATCGCCTCCGGCGGTCGCAGAAGGACCGTCAGAGTTCTCTTTTGCAAGCACGGCAAAATCACCGCCTTTCCGCACTTCTTCCAGTATGGCTGTCGCCTTCTCCCTTATTTCTTCAACGTCATTCTCCCCGGCACCGACGGGCAGACTAAAGAGGATATGCCTCGCATTGATTTCCTCGTCTGCCGTGAAGAGTTCCCGGTTTCTTTCAAAGTACATTTTTATCTCATCGTCGCTGAGGGCGATATTGGCCCGCACCTTCCTGTCGATGACGCGCGCCCGGAGCATCTGTCCCTTCAACTCTTCCCTGTAACGCTCATAGGTGATCCCTTCTTTTTTGAGGGCAGCCACCAGTTCCTCCTGTCCAATCTTGTTTTCCTGCTTCACACTGTCAATGGCTGCCTGCAGGTCTTCTTCCTCCACCTCGATGCCCATCCTTTTCGCTTCTCTCATAAGCACCACTTTCTCGATGAGCTTTTCGAGGATCGATTTCCTTGCTTCGAGAAGACGCGCTTCCTTTTTCTCCGGGGGAGCAGAGGCGGAAACTTCTCTTAAAAATGCGCCCCCTTCCCTCTCTACGTCATAAAGGGTAATGGCGTCGTTACCGACGGATGCAACAACCCTGTCGATTACTTCGGCGTGAAGAGATACAGGGAGAATCCCCTGGGCAAACAGAAACACTAATGAGAGTTTGGCAAAATAATTCATTTGTTCGCCGGACTGCTTTGCAGCACTTCCTCGTTGATTTCGATTTTGGTCTTTTTCCTGAGTTCCTCAATCCAGTTGGAATAGAGCGTTTCCTCCCGGGAGCGGCGAAGCGCCTCCGATATCTTGTCCCGCGTCTCCTCCATGGTAAGAACTCCCGCCTCTTTCCTTTCGTCAACCAGGAAGATGTGGTGTCCGTAAGGACTTCGGACAACCTCGCTTAACGTCCCCACTTCGAGGGTGAAGACCACATCATCGAATTCAGGCGGCATGACGCCCCGGCCAAAGTAACCGAGATCCCCGCCTTCCTTCGCATCGGGACTGAGTGAGATTTCGCGGGCAACGGCGGAGAAATCTTCGCCTGACCGGACCCTCTCCCTCGCCTTGATGGCCGGCAGTTCGTCTTTCAGAAGTATCTGCCTCACTTTCACCTGTTCGTCATATTGGAAGTCTTCGATATTGGTGTTGTAGAAGACCTCGATATCTTCGGGTGAAATCTCCACCTTTGACGAAACGGAGTGGGCAATTACCTTTTCTATGAGGAGCTTCTTTTTTATCTTTTCCCGCCATTTGTTCCTGTCGATATGCTCGTTGATGAACACTTTTTCAAAACTCTTGTTGTCGCCGTAATTTTTCCGAACCTCTGAGATCGTCGCATCGATCTCTTCCGTTCCGATGGTAATGCCCAGTTTTTTGCTTCCATGAGGATAAGTTTTTCCTCGATCATCTGCTTCAGGAATGCGGCTTTTACAGGAAAGTTATTTTTTTTGTCCAGCGGCCGGGAACCGTAATACCTGTCCAAAGAGCTGAATGCCTCCTCGAATTCGCTGAGCGTAATGACCTCGTTATTGAGCTTTACCAAAGTCTGTTCGTCATCTTTAGATGCGGAACTACACCCACCGGCAAAGGCATACAGCAGGAAGATAAGAACGGCCGGTATCGCCTTATTCGTCAGTTCTCTTTTTGTCATCTTTACGGAATTCCTTAAAGTTAAAGTGTCGGTTTTTAGAATGTGAGATTTTTTTCGGGACGAGTCCTTATAGAGGGAACCAATCCTTCTTCCCACACGGGGAACGCTCCTAATTTAAAACGTGTAAGGGTCAAGAAACTATCATACCTGCACCAGTTCTTTCAATACCTTTTTGCTCTCTTCAAGTTGCTTTGGCAAATCGTTCGAGGACGAGATGATTTTAAGACGCATATCAGGCGTAACAGCATATTTCCTGGGACTTTTTCCGACAAGCGCAATCATTCTGTTTATATCGATGTTCGCTTGTTCGTGGAAAACGAAGGTGATGGCGTTTTTAGTAATGGCCGCCTCCTTCACCCGCCCTTTTCTTAAAAGGATCTTGAGTGAGATCAGTTCGATGAAATTCCGGGCGATTTCCGGGACAGGCCCGAAACGGTCCTTCAATTCGATGAGCATCTCAATAAGCTCTTCTTCTTCGCTTATGGAAGAGAACCGCTTGTAGAGCATGAGCCTGTTGTTGGTGTCGGCCACGTAATCTTCGGGAATATAGGCAGGGCAAGGGAATTTGACTTCCGGTTCGATCTCTTCCGCCAAGTCCTTCCCTTTAAGCTCGGAGACAGCCTTTTCGAGCAAACTCGTAAACATCTCGAAACCGACCGCCTCGATTTGTCCCGACTGCTCCGCGCCGATGATGTTCCCCGCCCCCCGTATTTCGAGATCGTAGGAGGCGAGCCTGAACCCGGAACTGAGCGCCGTCATCTCCTGGATCGCCTGCAACCGCTTTCCCGCATCCTTCGTGAGTAAGGCATTGCCGGGGACCACCATATAGGCGTAGGCCCTGTGTTTCGAACGTCCCACCCGCCCCCGTAACTGGTAGAGTTGCGCCAGCCCCATCTTCTGCGCATCGTTTATGATGATCGTATTGGCTGCCGGGATGTCCAGACCCGACTCGACGATGGTGGTGCAGATAAGGAGGTTGCTCTCCCCTTCGTAGAAACTGAGCATCACCTTTTCCAGCGCCTCCTCGTTCATCTGCCCGTGGGCAATAGCCACCTTCGCCTCGGGGACGATTGTCCGAACGCGCGCCGCCACGTTTTGAATCTCCTGCACCCGGTTATGGACGAGAAAGACCTGCCCGCCTCTTCGCAGTTCACGGAGGACCGCCTCGCGGATTACCTCTTCGTCGAATTTTATGATCGCCGTCTTGATCGCCTGCCGCCCTTCAGGGGGGCTGTTGATGATGCTCATGTCCCGTATGCCCGACATAGCCATGTTCAGGGTGCGGGGAATGGGGGTCGCCGTCAGGGTGAGTACGTCTACCGTTTTCCTCATTTTCTTCAGCTTCTCCTTGTGGGAGACTCCGAAACGCTGTTCCTCATCAATGACGACGAGGCCGAGGTTTTTAAAGGCTACGTCCTTCTGCAGCAGACGGTGGGTCCCGATGATGATGTCTGCCTTTCCCTCTTTTGTTCTGTCGAGAACCTCTTTATGACGGGTGTGTCCGCAAAAGCGGGTCAGCTTTTCTATCATCACGGGATACCCCTTGAACCGGTCGGTGAAGGTCTTGTGGTGCTGCTGGGCAAGGATTGTCGTCGGCACGAGAATGGCAACCTGCCTGCCGTCCATGACCGCCTTGAAGGCCGCCCGGATGGCCACTTCCGTTTTGCCGTAGCCCACGTCGCCGCAAACGAGCCTGTCCATGGGGCGGCGGCTTTCCATATCGCTGAGCACATCGTCGATCGCCCTTTTCTGGTCGTCCGTCTCTTCATATTCGAAGGCAGCCTCGAACTCATGGAACTCTTTCCCCCCTTTGGAGAAGGCAAACCCTTCGAGCGCCTCTCTTGCGGCGTAAATCTTAAGCAGCTCTTCCGCGATATCCGCCGCCGCTTTCTTCGCCTTTTTCTTGAGCTTCTCCCATGAGGCAGCGCCGAGTTTGTCGAGAACGGGGTTATCCTTCTCCCCTCCCGCATAGCGCTGCACCAGGTTGAGGCGGTCCACCGGCAGAAAGACTTTGTCCCCCCCGAAATATTCGAGTTCGAGATAATCGCCTTCCGTACCGCCCGCCTTCAGCTTATTCAGCCCCTTGTAAAGGCCGATGCCGTGATCGATATGGACGATGTAGTCGCCTCCTTTCAGTTCGCTGAAGCTGGCAAAGCGGAGGTCTGCGGCAATCTTCGCGGTGGTGCGGTGCTTTTGCCGCTCTCCAAAGATCTCCTCTTCCGTGATAAGGATAAATCGTTCAAGGGGATCGCGGAACCCGGCGGAGAGTTCTCCCAAAAAGACCTTCAGGTCTTTCTCCCGGTTTTGAATGCCCGTCCGGTCTGGCTCGATTTCGAGGCTAAGACCGTAGGGTGTCAGGAGTTCAGCGAGACGCTCTCCCTGGCCTAGCGTATGGGCGGAAAAACAGACGCGCCAGCCTTCTCCCCGCCAGGCCGAAATCTGTTTTACAAGCGGCGCCAGGGGGGACGCCCCTTTTTCTTTCCCCAGCAAGGCCGGGCGGATATCGTGGTTCCTTTCAACGGAGAAGTTTAAAGGCTCTTCCTCTCCCATATTGACGCCGCCGGCCGAGAGGAACCTCTTTTCCGTAAGCGCTCCCGTAAAGGTGCCGGGTTCCAAATAGAGATGTTCCGGTGCGGGAAAGGGCCAGCCGTGGAGAACCGCCTTGCCGTGGCTTTCTCTGCCGAGCGTTTCTAACTCCGCCGCCTTTGCAGCCACCTCTTCCTTCTGCCAGATGAGGGGGATGGTTTCCTCCGGCAGATAGTCGAAAAAGCTGGACGTCCCTTCGAAAAAGTCAGGGAAAAAGAACTCCATTCCCGGAAAGGAAATCCCTTCCTTTATTCCATGGAAAAGTTCGTCCAGCCTCTCTTTTGGAATATTCAGGTCACGCCCACGGTCCTTAAGCCGCTTTGCGGCCTTCAATGCGCTCCCCTCGGGAATCCACGCTTCCTTCGCCGGGAGAATGACCAACTCCTTCAGGCACTCGCCGTGGGAACGCTGCGTCTCCAGATCGAAGGATCTCATCGATTCGATTTCGTCCCCGAAAAACTCGATCCTCACCGGTCTATCCGCCGACGGGGGGTAGAGATCGACAATCCCGCCGCGTACGCTGAATTCCCCCCGCTCTTCCACCTGCGCCGTCCTGCCGTATCCCTTCGCTACGAGACTTTTGAGAAATTCCTCGAAAGGGGCCTCTTCGCCTTGGGCGAGGTAATCAATCATGGAGAGGAAGCTCTTCTTCGGCAGGGTGCGCTGCATAAGGGCAGCGGCAGGAGCAACGATGACATCGACCTCGCCCGAGAGGGCCGCGTAGAGCGTGTTCAGGCGCGTTGCCGAGATATCGGGGTGGGGAGAGAGATTCTCAAAGGGGAGAATCTCCCAGCCGGGATAGAGCAGAACTCTCTCCGGCGAGGGTGAAAAAAAACGGATGTCGCTAAGAAGCCGTTCTGCATCGACCGGCTCCGGGGCGACGACGAGAAGTGGAGCGTGACCGTGGGCTACAATTTTCGGGACAAGAGAGGAGAAATAGGAGAGAGGCGTCCCTTGCAGGGCGATTCCGCCTCCGTCGGCACGTGCACTCTCCAGCCTTTGGAAAAGCGATTCGATCATCACGTCTTACAGCTGTTTAAGCGGGAAGAACCGAGTCAGTGCATCATGTCCTGCTCACCGGCAGGGTCAGTATCTTCAGGGATGGCGCCGAAGTTCTCCTCATATTTCCGAATATTATCGGCGAGGGCATTGAGCAGTTTTTTTGCATGTTTCGGCGTGGTAATGATCCTCGACCTCACCTTCGCCTTCGGCTGCATCGGTTGCAGATAGATAAAATCAACAATGAATTCTGCATCGGAGTGATTTACGATGGCAAAATTGCAGTAAACTCCCTGTGCCGTTTCGTCGTCGATATCTATCTGGAGCTTGACTTCCTTCTTTTCGTCTTCTTTCAAGAGGGGACTCCTTTTACTAAAATTTAATTTGTTAAACCGCGACCACGCCTTTGATTTCGGGCATTTTCTCCCTGATCGCTCTTTCCACGCCCATTTGGAGGGTCATCTGTGCGCTCGGGCAGCTTCCGCAGGCGCCTTTCAGCTTCACATGAACCACTTCATCCACATAATCGACGTATTCAACGTCGCCGCCGTCGGCCTGAAGGTAGGGCCTGATCGTATTCAACGCCTCGATAATTGTGTTCTTCGTCTCTTCACTTACACTCATTTTTCAAAACTCCTTTTTTATTGATTCGATACCGATTCGGCACCGCTTTTTGAATAACTCTGCATGCTGATTCGTGCGGCGAGATTCTTGGCTATCTCCATAAAAGTCGCCGCCTGCGGATTCTCTTCCGGGTCGGCGGTAACAATCGGCTCTCCCGCATCCCCTCCTTCGCGTATGCCGATATTGAGCGGGATTTCGCCGAGGAAGGGAACCCCCTCCTTTTCACTCGCCTCTTTTCCTCCCCCGTGGCTGAATATCTCGGAACGGTCGCCGCATTTCGGGCAGAGGTAATAGCTCATGTTTTCGATGACGCCAAGCACCTCCACATCCACCTTCTGAAACATGGCGAGCCCCTTTGCAGCGTCCAGAAGCGCCACGTCCTGCGGGGTAGTAACGATGATGGCCCCCGTGAGCGGGGCCTTTTGCGTAAGGGAAAGCTGGGCGTCGCCCGTTCCGGGGGGAAGATCGATGAAAAGATAGTCCAGCTCGCCCCAATCCACGTCCTTCAGCAACTGCTGCACAGCCCCCATCACCATAGGGCCGCGCCAGATGAGAGGCGTCGTCTTGTCTACGAGGAAACCAATGGACATCATCCTGACGCCGAAGCGCTCCAGCGGCACCATCTTGTTGTTTTCCGTTTTCGGCTGTTCGTCCACGCCCATCATGATGGGGATGCTCGGCCCATAGATATCGAGATCGAGAAGCCCCACCTTCGCACCCGTCATGGCCATGGCGACGGCAAGATTAACGCTCACCGTCGATTTGCCCACACCCCCCTTGCCGCTGGCAATAGCGACCACATTCTTAACGCCCGGCACCAGGTTTTCCTTAAGGGGCTGTTCCTGCCTGTGGGACTTGACGCTGGAACTCATGTTGATTGCCACTTCCTCAATCCCCTCCACGGAGAGGGCCGCCTCTTTCGCCGCTGCCTCCAGTTCCGCCTTGAGCGGGCAGGCGGGGGTGGTCAGCTCCACCGTGAAGCTCGCCTTCGTCCCCTCCACTTTGAGGTCCTTAACAAAACCGAGGGTGACGATGTCCTTATTGAGATCGGGGTCGATGACACTTTTCAGCGCATCGAGGATGCGGTCGTTTATGCTCATTGCAAAAGGGAGTCCTTAAAAGGTGCACAGGTTGAATTTATAACCGGATTGTAATATTAAAGGATTTCGGCTTTTTTTTCAAGGTGAAAGCAGGGCGAGGTGGGTGCAATTACTGTTTGCCTAACAAAGATTTTGGCCTAGCAACTTCAGTTACTTTGTGTTCATCGTTATCTAGTACACCTACAAAGTGTCAACATCAAGGAATGAAATATTTGAGAATTACTACTTGAAAGTAACGCTGCTAATCAGCCGCCCGGTTTTTTGCGTCGGCTGAATTAGCCTTGTTAGCCTCTTGTCCTTCATTTTTTGATGCAGGCTTTTCATTTTCATCTTCCACAAGACCTTTCTTGTGCAGCTCTTCATCCACTGCTTCCGACTTAGGTACCTCAATAGATTTTTGGGGAATTCCATTTTTCTCAGTTAGGTAATCAATCCTTTCATAATTAAGGCTGCCTCTAATAATCAGT
This sequence comes from uncultured bacterium, assembly GCA_965372635.1. Classification (GTDB taxonomy): domain Bacteria; phylum Desulfobacterota; class JADFVX01; order JADFVX01; family JADFVX01; genus CBDVDA01. The sequence goes on from CBDVDA010000051.1 coordinate 20,247, forward strand.
TTTGAGCTGGTTAGGTTGGACAACGTTTGTTTGTATCATCAAACATGACCTTTTTTAGAAAGACAACGGATTACTATGGCCTTTATGGAGCGGTTTTGTTTTAAATCACTGGATAGACCGGGCTTTTTCTTTCTCCCAGCATATCGATCCCTAGGTTTGCATCAGCAAACTGTATCTGTCCAGATTGTACGCCAGGTTCCGCAACCCGATCTTTGCTCTTGCCCGAGCAATACCTATCGTTCGTATCAGAAGAGTCCCAGCTCGTTTGGCCTGAACTCCAAAGATATGCTCCACGCGACTCCGTATTCTGGAACGACTGTGATTCCCTTTTTTCTCCCACGCGGTCAGTTTTTTATGGCGGCATCCCTTCCTTTGAATATGCTCGCGAAAACCACGCTTTTCAAGCTCAGACAGCTTTTCGTCAGACCGGTAAGCCGCGTCCGCCCATACATCGCGGCTGCTGTTCTTTTCATCCAGAAGCCTTTCAAAGACATTGCTGTCGTGCGTCGAAGCGGGCGTCACTTCATAAGCACGAATCAGCTTATGTTTCACATCAATACCCAGATGGTTCTTATAGCCATAATGATTCTGGCCGTTCTTTTTGACCCAACGGGCATCAACATCCTTCTGGCGCTTTTTATTCTCCTTCCATTCTTCTGGTACTTCCCCCTCCCTGATTCGGCGGTTCTCATCCCGACTGTTGCGCTGCCTTGGCGCCTTGATAATGCTGGCATCCACAATCTGTCCTTTCATAGCGGCATAGCGGCAAAACCGCTATCGCAAAGAACAGCATCGAACTTCTCAAATATTCTCTCAATCAACCCCGCATCTGCCAGCGCCTCCCGGAAAAGCCATACCGTTTTGGCATCGGGTATGGTGTCGGAAAGGGAAAGACCCAGAAACCGCATGAAAGAAAGCCGATCACGGACTTGATATTCCGTCTGATCATCGGAAAGATTATACAGCGACTGAATAATCAGGACCTTGAGCATCAAAATTACATCAAAAGGTTTTCGACCTGCATTCGATTTGCGCTCCCTTTTACGAAGCGCTTCCAGTTCCTGACGAAATATTTCCCAATTAACTACCTTGTTGAGCTTTACAAGTGGGTCGCCGCCCTTATCCAGTTGCGCAAATCAATTTTGCCATTCAAAAAGTCCGGCCTGTCTCACCATTTTGCCCCTCCCTTGAATAATTTGATGAGGGACATTATACCAATTTATTGCACCGCTAAAGCGGTTAATTTTTAGAGGGACCCTTAAGTGTTTGCTTAATTGAGAAAAGGCCAAAAACAATAGTGCAGACAACACCTACAATAGCAAGAGGAACTGACCATTTGTTTGTAGCAATAGTTTTTTCGTATGCAGTGTTGCGTGTGCTTAATATATTTTTCAATTCATCCAAATTAAATAAGGTCGCGTCTTTGTCATCATTTTTAATGGAATCACGAATGTTTACCAAAATCCGTCTTTCTTCCTCAGGTATACCAGAGTAAGGCTTGTCCTCATTTTCCTGAATAATAATATTTTTTACGAAGGAGTAATGGTCTGGGGTGAGGGATGACTCTTTAGCCTCGATACTATATTTAAGAAAATTTTCTAACAGTGGGACCAGAGAATATCTAACACGGAATTCTCTGGCGACAGAATTTGCGAGGATTTCTAAGTCTAATTTGTCTTTGATTAAATCCGAGTTGAGTTGTTTTTCAAATAACTCGAAGAATTTTTGATCCGAATGTTTATCTGTTTCATGAATCGATTTTTTTATCCGCAACGATAGAAATGCAACCACCAACAATAAAAAAAGAACTGTAATTGGTGTGATAATTTTAGTTGTTATTAGTGCGAGTTCCATTTCATTTTGAGTTATTGTCAAGTCTGGTGTTTAGCAAGATGATTCAAGCGGCGACCTGATCGACCTGTATCACCTCAATACCATCCTTAAATTTAACTCTCGTAATCACTTTTCCCAAGTCATTAAATCCACGTAATTTCCTCCACTTTTTCTCAGCACACATGCCAAGCTTAAACATCATGTGCAGCATG
>CBDVDA010000052.1:0-22026 GCA_965372635.1 uncultured bacterium
CGTCCATCTGTTTCAGCAGGTCGGCCATGTCGCTTGCAACGATATCTATAACATTGACAGTAAATAAGGGTCAGGTCTACACATAGGACATTGCGCTGTTGGTTTAAGTGCATCCTTGGCTGCAAGCATCTTATTGCTCATTCTGAAAACGGTGTTACGATCCAGGTCTACTGTGCGCTCATTACCAGTATGTTAATCACTTTATGGACAGGAGCAAAACCCAACAAGCGTACCTTTGAGATGCTCTGCCTCTACTTCATGGGCTGGGCAACAGATAATGATTTAACGAGACATCTGGAAAAATTGCAAAAGTAAACTGATCTCTGTGCGGTACTGCGCCCGCAGTCCCTCAAATGGGTTCGTCTGACTTTTTTTATCAAAAAATAGCCCCATTGTTAGCATCTATCCTCCCCGAAAATTACGCTTGATACCAAATGGCCTTTATTCTATCCTGATATTAGGCTACATCAAAATCTATACCGAACAGTATTGGGGCGCAACCACTTTTCCCAGAATCGGGGGAAATGTCAAGGCCTGTTGAAATGTCCACCCCCATGAACTATAATCCTTTTTGAAGGGAGAGCTACTCCTTAGTATCGAAAGGACCGAATGAACGAGTATATCCTCGCAGGCGATATCGGCGGAACGAAGACGCGGCTTGCGCTGGCGGTGATGGAGGAGGGTGCGCCCCTTTTCCTCCATAAAAAGAGGTACGAGAGCAGGCAGGCGACGTCTCTCGATGCGCTCATCGAGGCCTTCCTCTCGGAGGTCTCCATTGATCGGGGCGACACGGTCCTATCGCTTGGCATCGCCGGGCCGGTCATGGACGGAAGGAGTACGACGACAAACCTCCCCTGGACGGTGGACGGCCCCGCAATTAAGCAAAAGATGGGATTTAAGGAGGTGGGGATTATGAACGATTTCATGGCCATTACCTGCGGCATCCCCTGCTTGGACGAGGCGGACCTCGAAGTCCTAAACGAAGGGGAAAAGGAGGAGAGAGGCTCCATCGCTGTCATCGGTGCGGGAACGGGGCTCGGCGAGGGGATGGCCTTCTGGTGCACCGCCGATAGGCGTTATAAAGTGATCGCCTCCGAAGGAGGCCACGCCGATTTCGCCCCGAACAACGGAGAAGAAATGGGCCTCCTTCGCTGGCTTTTAAATAAGTACGGCCACGTGAGCTATGAGCGACTCCTCTCCGGGCCGGGGCTGGTCAACATCTACCAGTATCTCGTAAACAGGGGGTTTGCACCCCTCGATAAGGAAACGGAAGAGGCAATGACAGCGGGCGACGGCGCGGCGGTGATTGCCGCACGCGGCCTCGGCGGGAGCGATAAAAACTGTACCCACGCCATCGAACTCTTTGCCTCCATCTACGGCGCAGAGGCGGGCAACCTCGCCCTCAAGGCGCTGCCCACCGGCGGCCTCTACATTGCAGGCGGCATTGCGCCGAAGCTGATGGAGAAGCTGAAAGATGGGACATTTATGAAGGCCTTTCTCAGCAAGGGACGCCTTTCCGGTTTTTTAGAAAACATCCCCGTTTATATCATCCGAAACACTAAAGCGGGGCTGCTCGGCGCGCTTGCCAGAGGTGCGGAGATCAGCGAGGAAGGGGAGTAAGTCTCCCCCTTTAGCAAAGGGGGGATCAAAAAATAAAGGAGCGTATGACAATGCCCAAATTTTCACTGGATACTCAAAACCTCGATCCCTTCATCTCCGACGCCGAGATAGACAGCATGCAGGAGGAGGTAACCCGCGTCCATAAGCAACTGGAAGAGGGGACCGGACCGGGGAGCGATTTTCTCGGCTGGCGAAACCTCCCGTCGAAGACGCCGGATAGCCTCATTGACGACATTAAAGAAACGGCGAGCCGCCTCTCCGAATCGTCCGACGCGCTCGTCTGCATCGGCATCGGCGGCTCCTACCTCGGCGCTCGCGCCGCCACGGAATTCGTCAACCATACCTTCTCCAACCAGTTATCGGGAGAGAAGCGGGGCGCACCGGAAATCTACTACGCCGGTCAAAACATCAGTTCCGACTACTTGGCCGACCTGACCGACATCCTGAAAGAGCGGGATATCTGCCTCAATGTCATCTCAAAGTCTGGGACGACGACGGAACCGGCCATCGCCTTCCGCCTCTTTAAAGAAATCATGGAAAAGCGGTACGGGAAAAAGGGCGCGCGCGACCGGATCGTCGTCACCACCGACGGCGAAAAGGGGGCGCTAAAAAAGGTCGCCATTGAGGAGGGCTACAAAACCTTCGTTATTCCTGACGACGTGGGAGGACGTTTTTCAGTACTCACCCCCGTGGGACTTCTCCCCATCGCCGTCTCCGGCATCGATATCGGCAAACTGATGGCTGGTGCGAGGGAAGAAGAGGCCGATTCGGCCACTCCTGATCTTAGCCAAAATCTTGCCTGCCGTTACGCCGTCATTCGGAACCTCCTCTATAAACAGGGGAAGGATATTGAAATCCTCGCCACCTTCCACCCGGCGCTCCACTTTATGGCCGAATGGTGGAAACAATTGGCAGGCGAAAGCGAAGGGAAGGAGAACAAAGGAATATTTCCCGCTGCCGTCGATTTCACGACAGACCTTCACTCCATGGGTCAGTGGATTCAGGACGGAAAAAGAACAATCTTTGAAACCTTTCTCACCGTGGCGTCATCCAACAGAACATTAACCATCCCCTCTTTCGAAGACGACGGCGACGGACTCAATTACATTGCCGGAAAGTCGCTCGATTTCGTTAACGAAAAAGCGTGGCAGGGAACGGCCATGGCGCATAAAGAGGGGGGCGTTCCCAATATGACGATCCGGCTGGCAGACCGGAGCCCGGAGATGCTGGGGCAGCTCTTCTATTTTTTTGAAAAGGCCGTCGCACTATCGGGCTACCTACTGGGAGTCAACCCCTTCGACCAGCCGGGCGTGGAATTTTACAAGAAAAACATGTTCCGCCTGCTTGGGAAAAAACTGTAATTCGACTCTTGAAAATGCAGGTTCCTGCATGTATGATGTAGGGAAAAATAATTTAACGTGGAGAAAAAGGCGATGGAAAAAACGATCATACCGATAGCGGGCGGGAAAGGGGGCGTTGGCAAAAGCCTCTTTGTGGCGAATCTTGGGATGGCGCTCGCCGAAGCGGGCCACTCCACCATCGCCGTCGATCTCGATCTCGGCAGTTCCAACCTCCATACCTATCTCGGCCTTTCCGGCGTGCACGCCGGGATCGGCGATTTCCTGAAAGTGAGAAAGGTAAACCTCGCCGATTACCTGCTCGACACGGAAACGGACAATTTTCAGTTTCTCCCCGGTGACGGCCGTTCCCCCTTTATGGCCAACATCCCCTACGCGCAGAAGATGAAGCTACTGAGGGAGATCAACAAGCTCTCGGCACGCTACATCCTCCTCGACCTCGGTGCGGGAAGTACCTTCAACACCCTTGATTTTTTCAGCGTCTCCAATAACGGCATCATCATCACAACCTTCGAATATTCGGCCATTATGAACGTGCTCGTTTTCCTGAGGAACTTTCTCTTGAGAAAGATGCGTCAGGCGGCAAAGTCGAGCAGGCAAGCCACGGAGGTGATCGACGAGGTCTGTAGGCAGTCATCCACCACAGAACAGCTCTCAGCCGGGTCGGTAATCGAAAAGATAGAAAAGGTGGATGCCGAAGTGGCCGAAGAGATCAGGACTATCTGTAAAACCTACCGGCCCCGCTTCGTCCTCAACATGGGGGATCACCCGGAAGAGTTGAAGGTACTCGGCAACCTGCAGGCAACCATCAAAGATCGCCTCTCTTTAGAGACCGACTACATCGGCTTCATATTCAACGATAGCCATGTGAGGAAATCGGTAAAAGAGAAGGTGCCCCACCTCACCTACTACGGCGACAGCATGGCGTCGGACTCCATCCGGAGCGTGGCCCGGCGCGTCATCAACTACTGGGACCGTCCCATCGACGACAGCATCGACAGGCTTATGAAGGCGACCCAGAAGGCCTACGACGAAGAATTCATCGAATCCTACGATATCAGCCTCACGGGCTGATCCGGTACACCCGGATGGCCCTGATTTAGTTCTGAATGTAGCCGGTTAGTAATAGTCCTCGTCTACTGTAATTCAAAGCGTTTCCCTTCCTCGATGGAGCACACGCAATCCTTTACATCATTTTAAAAAATTTGATATACTCCGATGCTCGTAAACGCAAGTTAATCCCGGGGTACAAACTATGGAAAAAAGTGTAATCAACGTCGGTCTTATCGGTTTCGGCACCATCGGCGCCGGTGTGGTCAAAGTATTGCAGGAAAACGGCGGGATCATCGAGGAGCGACTCGGCGTTCCCTTGAAGCTCACACGGATCGCCGATATGGATATTGAAACGAAACGGGACGTCACCCCGGCTGCGGAGGTTGTTCTTTCCACTGATGCAGGCCACATCATTGACGACCCCGAAATCGATATCGTCATCGAACTGATTGGTGGTTACGAACCGGCGAAGAGTTTTGTCCTCCAGGCGCTCGAAAAAGGGAAACGGGTGGTAACAGCCAACAAGGCGCTCCTCGCCGTACACGGAGAAGAGATTTACCAAAAAGCGGCAGACACAGGGATGGACATCGCCTTCGAGGCGAGTGTGGGGGGCGGCATACCGGTCCTTAAGTCCATCCGCGAGGGGCTTTCGGCGAACCATCTTCAGACCATCGACGCGATTATAAACGGCACGGCCAACTATATTCTCACGGAAATGACCGACAAGGGACTCGACTTCGAACCGGTACTGAAAGAGGCGCAGGCCCTCGGCTATGCCGAGGCGGACCCTACCTTCGACATCGAGGGAGTGGATAGCGCACACAAACTCGCTATCCTTACCTCCCTCGCCTTCGGCACGAAGGTCGATGTTGAAGAAATCCATACGGAGGGGATCAGCGACATCTCGAAGCTGGACATTGATTACGCCTCGGAACTGGGGTACAAGATCAAACTCCTCGCCATTGCCAAGGAAAAGGACGGAGAGATTGAGGCGCGCGTCAATCCCACAATGATCCCGAAGGGGGCGCTGCTGGCCAATGTGGAAGGGGTGCTGAACGCCGTTTACGTCACGGGCGACGCCATCGGCCCCACCATGTACTATGGGCCGGGCGCGGGGATGATGCCGACGGCAAGCGCTGTCGTGGCCGACGTGATCGAACTGGCGAGGGACTGCCGCATGGGCATTTCCGGCAGGGTCCCCCCCCTCGCCTTCGGAAAGCTCAAAAACTTACGGATAAAAGACATCTGCGAGGTGGTTTCAAAATACTACCTCCGTTTTTCCATTCTCGACAGGCCGGGTGTCCTCTCACGCATCTCCGGCATCCTCGGTGAGCACAACATTAGTATCTCCTCTGTTTTGCAGCATGGCCGGGATGAAGAGCAGGCGGTGCCTCTCGTTATCATCACCCACGAGGCGGAAGAGAAGAACCTCCGCCATGCATTGAAAGAAATAGATCAACTCGATACAGTAATGGATAAAACAAAAGTAATCCGCATCGAGGATAATCTCTCATGAAGGTACTCGTTATCGGCAGTGGTGGCCGCGAACATGCGCTGGTCAGAAAAATAGCCGCCAGCCCGAAGGTAGAGAAGGTCTACGCCGCCCCCGGCAACGCGGGGATCGCCGGGATGGCCGAAACGGTCGATCTTTCCGCCAGCGACATGGAAGGGCTGTCAAGCTTTGCCGCAAAGAAAGAGATCGACCTCACCATCGTCGGCCCTGAAGTGCCACTCACCATGGGAATCGTAGACCACTTCGAGAAGAAAGGTCTCAGGGCCTTCGGCCCATCTAAAGCGGCAGCGGAACTGGAGGGAAGCAAAGACTTTTCCAAGGCGATGATGGAGAAGTACAATATCCCTACGGCCGCCTACGAGACCTTCACATCCAGAGAAGAGGCGCTCAAGTACATCGACGAAAAGGGAGCGCCAATCGTGGTGAAGGCAGATGGCCTCGCCGCCGGAAAGGGGGTGACGGTCGCCTTCACAATTGAAGAGGCGAAAGCCTCCGTAGAAGCGATGATGGAGGAGAAGAGCTTCGGCTCGGCAGGCGAAAAGGTGGTCATCGAAGAATTCATGGCGGGAGAGGAGGCTTCCTATCTCGTTTTTTCCGACGGGAAACATGTTTTGCCCCTCCCCACCTCGCAGGACCACAAGGCAGTCTTTGACGGCGACAAGGGGCCGAACACGGGCGGCATGGGCGCTTATTCACCGGCCCCGGTGGTGACAACCGAGCTGGAAGAGCGCATTCTTGACGAAATCATTCATCCCCTTATTGACGGTATGGCGGTCGAGGGGAAGCCCTACCAAGGCATTCTCTACGCCGGACTCATGATTACAGATGAAGGGCCGAAGGTGGTGGAATTCAATTGCCGCTTCGGCGATCCCGAATGCCAGCCGATCCTCATGCGGATGAAAAGCGATATCGTACCGGTGTTGGAATCGGCCATTGCGGGCACGCTGGATAAGGTCAAAATCGAATGGGACGACCGGGCGGCGGTCTGCGTTGTCATGGCCGCAGGCGGCTATCCCGGCAGCTACGAAAATGGAACGGTCATCGAAGGACTCGATACAGTCGGGGACGACAGTCTCTTCGTTTATCATGCGGGGACGAAGAAGGTGAATGATGCAATCGTCACCAACGGTGGGCGGGTTCTCGGCGTGACGGCGCTCGGCTGCGGGATAGAGGAAGCGATAAACAGGGCTTACGAAGGAGTGTCGAAGATACGCTGGGAGGGCGCCTATTTTAGAAAAGACATCGGTAAAAAAGCACTGACAAGGGGATTAAGATGAGTAACGATGCAAAGGTATTGATCATGATGGGGAGCGATTCCGACCTCCCTGTCATGGAAGAGGCGAAAAAGGTTTTGAGCGGGTTTGAGATCGGTTGCCGGATTACCGTCGCCTCGGCCCACCGGACGCCGGAGAGGGCGATCAAACTTGCCTCCGAGGCGAGAGAAAAGGGAATCGAGGTAATCATCGCAGGGGCGGGCGCGGCGGCCCACCTGGCGGGGGTGCTGGCCTCAAAGACGACGCTCCCCGTGATCGGCGTCCCCATAGATTCTTCACCACTTAACGGAATGGACGCGCTCCTTGCTACCGTGCAGATGCCGGGCGGCATCCCTGTCGCCTCCATGGCGATCGGCAAGGCGGGTGCAAAAAACGCAGGCATCTTTGCGGCGGAAATCCTATCGATAAAATACCCTGGAATTGTCAAAAGATTGTCGGACTACCGGAAAGAGATGGCCGAAGCTGTGGAGGAAAAGGCGAAAAAGGTGGAAGCATCGCAATAAGTTGCTACGCTTAGGGAGGATTTTGTTCAGGGAAACGCCTTTTAAAAGAGACAAGCAGCATAAGCCCGAAAGGTCTTAGGCGACTTTTTTATGCTCAAGCTCGTATTCCTCAGCATGCTTGCACTCTTCGCACCTGTGCTCCATGGTCCTGCCGCACATAATACAGTTGATCCCGTCGCGGTATAACCGCACCAGCCCTCCGCAGTGTTTACACCGGATGACTCTGCCTGTATCCTTCTCTTCTTTCATGATTCTCTCCTTTCAAAAATTAGATTCCCTTTAAGGCAAAAAGTTTCAAGAAAAAATCCATTGAAGGGGGCCAACGGTGAGCCCTCCTGTTTCGGTTTTCTTGACTCCGGCTAAAACAAGTCCTCTTTATAAATAACAGGGTCCTTTCCCCCTGTTTTTGTTTGACTAATGGCGCGTCCTAAAATAGAATTGACCGCTCTTAAAAAAGCAGGAGACTATTAATGCGATATTCAAAAAGTTTTATTCCTACGCTGCGCGAAACGCCTTCCGACGCAGAGGTGGTGAGCCACCAGCTCATGCTCAGGGGAGGGTATATCCGGAAGGCGGCGGCAGGCATCTACACGTATCTTCCCCTCGGGTTCAGAGTGCTCAAAAAGGTGGAACAGATCATCCGGGAAGAGATGGTGAAAGCAGGCGCCGAAGAGGTGCTCATGCCGATGGTAACGCCTGCCGAACTCTGGGAGAAGAGCGGTCGCTGGCAGGCTTACGGCAAGGAGCTTCTCCGCATCAAAGATCGGCACGGACGGGAGTTCTGCCTCGGTCCGACCCACGAAGAGGTAATTACCGAACTGGTGGGTAACGATGTCCACTCCTACCGCGATTTACCCATGAATATCTTCCAGATCCAGACCAAGTTTCGGGACGAAGTGAGGCCCCGCTTCGGCCTCATGCGGGGGCGCGAGTTCGTCATGAAGGACGCCTACTCTTTTCACACCACCGAGGAAGATGCCGAACGGGAATATATGAACATGTACACCGCCTACAAGCGGATTTTCGAGCGGTGCGGGCTAAAGTTCAGGGCCGTCGAGGCCGATTCCGGCGCTATCGGCGGGAGTTTCTCCCATGAATTCGTCGTTCTCGCCGAATCGGGGGAGGACGCTGTCGCCTCCTGCGATAATTGCGATTATGCAGCAAACGTGGAAAAAGCGACGGCAAAAAGCAAGCGCTATCCTCCCGCCGATCTGGACGCGTCTCTCGTCATCGAACGAGTTGAAACGCCGGGGCAAAAGACAGTGGAGGAGGTGACCGCCTTCCTGAAGATAGAGGCGGGAACGTTGGTAAAAACACTCATCTACCTGGCCGACGGAAAACCAGTGACCGCTCTCGTCAGGGGGGACCACGAACTGAACGAGGTGAAGTTGAAAAACGTACTTAACTGTACAGATATCGAACTGGCCGATCAGCCCACTGTGGAAAAGGTGACACATGCCCCCTCCGGGTTTGCCGGACCAGTCGGCTTGGAAGAGGTGAAAATATACGCCGACCATGCGCTGGAAGGGATGAGCAATTTCGTCGTTGGAGGAAACGAAAAGGATCTCCACCTGAAAAATGTGAATACCAAGGATTTTAATCTCAACGGTTTCTATGATCTTAGAACAGTCACCCACGGCGACGAGTGCCCGCGCTGCAACGGCAGCCTGGAGATTCACCGGGGGATCGAGGTGGGGCATGTTTTCAAGCTGGGAGGAAAATATTCTGAGGCGATGGGCGCTACCTATCTCGATGACGACGGACAAGAAAAACCGATGATAATGGGATGCTACGGCATCGGAGTCGGCCGGACGGCCGCCGCCGCCATCGAGCAGAATAACGATGACAACGGGATTATCTGGCCCCTTCCACTCGCCCCTTTCCAGGTGATGGTGACGGCACTGAATCCGAAAGACAAGGAAGTGATGAAGGCAGCAGAAGACCTTTATACAGAACTGACCGACAAAGGGGTGGAGGTACTCCTCGACGACCGGGACGAGCGGCCCGGCGTCAAGTTCAAGGACGCAGATCTCCTCGGCATCCCCTTGAGGCTCACCGTAGGGGCGAGAGGCCTTAAAGAAGGGAAGATCGAAATGAAGCGGCGCGGAGATGAGAAACATTCTGAAGTTACTCTTGCCGGTGCGGTAGACGAGGCGATGGATAGGATCAAAGAAATGCAGGTTTCTTCCATTCCTGCCGATTGAGGGAGGGGGCTTCCTTTTTAACGCTTATCCCAGATATGACAAAAATTTATCCACTGACCATCCTGCTTTTACTGGCTGGAATAACAGCAGCTCCCGCTTTTTCTAAACCGGCTGATAAGCCTTCTCCAAAGGCCATTAATTTTTCCGATTACTATCCTCTCGAAAAGGGGACTTTTCGGAAATACACGGTTGAAAAGCCAAATGCCAAAAAGCAAACCCTCACCCAGGTCTGGACAGAGGGCGCAACCTACAGCGGAGAGCCCTCTGTCAGAACGAGCGTCTCACTTGTTGAATGGGATGACGAAGTGCTTTCAGGGGGGCAAGTGCTCGGCTTTTCCGGGAGCGACGAATTCGGCAATGCCGTGAGATTCGACCCTCCTCTCATTAAAGGGATGAATGACTGGAAGCTCGGCGACCGCGTTACGACCTTAAGTGAAGTTGGGGTGAGTGAATATTCGGAACCCTTCAAACTGAACCTCGTTCTATTGGGACGCGGCGCCCTTTCGGTATCGGGGAAAACCTACCCCGACACGATCCGGGTTACCTTCTCCATAAACGACGGAGCATCGGAAGGAATGCTCTGGTATGCGCGGGGTGTGGGGATGGTGAAGGCAAACTATTCAGATGGGGAATTCTGGAAGATTTTAGACCATGGAAAACTTTTTTCACTTCCGCCGCTGATTGAAAAGGTCTATTTCGAAAAAAGTGCGGATAAGGATGAAACTGGTATTGTCATAAAAGGACGAAATTTCGAGGCGAATACTGCGGTGGTGATCCTCGGCAAGAGGAAAGAATCTCTCTTTTCGGAAAAGAAGGGTCTCATCAGGATTCCCGGTTTCCAGAAGAATGGGGAAGGTTTACCCCTCCTTACGGTCATCAATCCCGATCTTCAAACGGCCCTCTTCGAGGGCGTTCCGGCGAGCGAGCCGCCGGAGAAGGTCAAACCGATTCAAGCAACCCCTTAAGTTTTTCTGCGAAGCGCTCCCTGTCGCTCTCCCGTAGTTTCTGGGGTCCTTTCGATTTTCTGCCGCCCCGCCTCGCCTTTGCCGCCCCGTGTCTCGCCATAAGCCGCTCATCGATGGTCTCTTCCCTGAATTGTTTCCCCCTCGCATTGAGGACAACCGCTCCCTTTGCAAGGGCAATGGCTGCCAGCCCCGTATCATTCGTAAGGAGAATATCGCCGGATTTTATCCGATTCAGGATGGCGAAGTCGGCCTCGTCTCTCCCGTCAGAGACCTCCACTACCTCGATTCCATCCACCCCTTCGAAACGGCCCAGGTTCTGCGTCATATTCCCGGCAATAATTGTACGAGCACCCCTTTCGGACACGATCTGGATGGCGAGTTCCACGTTGGGAAAACCGTCACAATCTATATAAAGGCAGGCTTTTAATTCGTCAGGGTTCATAGGTCTCCTTTGTTGACCATAAGCACAATTCGCTTTGATTTGAAGGGAGGAATCTTGTATAATGCAGGCCCTTTGGTGGAACAGGCCGGCGTAGCTCAGGTGGTAGAGCAGCTGATTCGTAATCAGCAGGTCAGCAGTTCAATTCTGCTCGTCGGCTCCACTTTTTAACGATCGGTCCTCAAATAAGTATAAAAGAGGTTGTTATTATCTCTTCGCGTCATTCCCGGCTAGAAAGCGTATAGCAAACATTTTATCCACCGTGCCGTAGAGGGCAAAAATGCGCTCTTTCATCGGTATCATCATCCAATCCCCCTCGAATGGGTCTTTCACGAAGTAATAGGCCTGATTTCCCAAAAACATTTTTTCATACGCCGTCTCCTCTTCCTTGAAAAAAGAGAGGTATCTCTCCACGATTTTAGTTATGTAGGCTTTGTCTCCTTCGATGAGAGCTGCCTGGAAGTTGACGCCGTCGAGATTATAGTCCTGTTCGAAGACGCGGCTTAGGAAATCGAGGCCCCGGTAGTCCTCCTTGAAGTAGCGGAGGGAACCAGGAAGGGCGCCTTCCTTCGGGAAGTGTTCCAGTTCGGGTATGACGGTTTTCATATTCCCCATTCCCTTTTCGATCGCCTCGGCGAGTTCTTTAAGGGGTGCGTCGGACTGGTAGCCCCCCACCTTGATGTAATAGAGGCCTTTCATGAAGGCGAGTGTGCGGGGAGAGAGGAACCCCATAAAGCCGATCTCCGTTCGGGTGAAATCATCGGAGATTTCCCCCATAAGAACGCCGAAGGCATTCGCCCCTGATCCCATTTGGTAGATGTCGATACTACAGCAGGGTTCTTTTTTCCCCTGCTTCGCGTAGTCGGCCACGGCAAGGGCCGTGAAGCCGCCGGAGATGAAATACTCGGCGTGGCCATTGATATGTTCGAAGAGGTTGTCTTTATCGAAAAGGCGCACATTCCCTATTCGTTCGAACTTGCCTGCATTCGGGGGGAGGAGGTTTAAAAGGGCCGAATTGGCCCCTTCTGTCTTTTTAAAATCGAGGAGGCCTGGATCGTATTTCTGGCCATCCAGATAGATGACGACGGCGATGACCGGCAGGAGGAGAAGGAGGAGGGTGCGGTAGATGTAGGTGTTGGGTTGTTCGGTCATGGGTCTGTTTTTAAATTGTTATTGTTATCAAATCTCCCCTGGCCCCTCTTTTCTAAAGAGGGGGATCAAGAAAATAAAGATAATCAAAAAAAACTTCCCCCCTTTGAAAAAGGGTTCTCAAAAGAACCCAAATAAACCTCCCCCTTTGAAAAAGGGGGATTGAGGGGGATTTTATAAAATAATCAAACGGAAAAGCTCAACTGCTCATGCGCCCGCCTCAGCATCTCTGCCACCGGCAGACCGTAGGGGCAGGCCTGTTCGCAGGCGTCATCCTCGCAAGTAGCGCAGCACTCGGCTGTGCTGGCCAGTTTGGCGTAGCCCTCCATGGCCCGCTTTTCGAGTCCGTAATTCTCGAAATACATCTGGTAGCGGAGGATGGTGGCAATCTTAGCGCCAGAGGGGCAGCTTCCGGTGCAGTCACCGCAACCGGTGCGGCAATATTCGTCGGAATAACGCGCCTCGTATTTCTTCAAAATCCCGGCGTCGACCGCCCTGTACTTTTCGCCCGACGCCCGGAGGTATTCGCCCAGATCGCCGACGGACTTGATGGTCACTACGAGGCCGTCCACCTCGGGATGGCTTAAGACCCACTTGAGCGCCGCCGGGGCGAAGGGCTCGCCGACGGGATCGAAATCGTTATCCTTTGCCCCTGCCAGTGTCTTCATGGCGATGACACCGACGCCGCGCTTTTTCGCCTCTTTCAGGACGTTTCCGAGGTCTTTGAATTTCATAAAATTGAAGGAGGGCATGATCATATCATAGTGCCCTGATTTGACGGCGGCCATGAGCAGAGGTTCGAGATTGTCGGGGCCGTGGGAGGAGGCGGCCAGGAATTTTATCTTGCCCGCCTTTTTGAGCGTTTCGGCAGCGGAGAAGAGGTTTTCATCCAAAAGCCGTTTCTTCTCCCCCTCCACGGTATCACTCATCTCGCCCATGGCGTGAACGAAACAGAAATCGAGGTAGTCCGTATTCAGCCGTTTCAGGCTCCCATCCACCGCCTCGATGTACTGTTTTTTGGAACTCCCGGCGGCCAGGTGCGCCGGGTAGGAAGGGGGGAGGCAAAACTTGGAGGCGATAATCATCTTGCCGCGTTTCTTAATCTTTTTGATCGCCTTGCCGAGTACCTCTTCGCTTTTGCCGTAATCGGGGGCGGTATCGAAATAGTTGATCCCCAGATTCATGGCGCGGGCGATGAGCGACGGCGAGGAGAGTTTCCCGCAGCCGAAGGAGATGTCGCTCATCTTCAACTTCGTCTTTCCGATCTCGGCATATTTCTTTACACGCGCTTTACCAGGTTTAGCCTCCGTTTGGCCGGGCGTTACACCGAGTGCGGCAGAGCCGCCCACTACGGCAGCCGATTTTAAGAAGTCTCTTCTTTTCATAATAGGTCACCTCCTGAATTAGGCTTGTTGTCGTCAAAGGAGAAAAATCGAGGAAGTCAAAACAAATCTATCGGAAAAGAAGGGGCATGTCAAGGGAGCGGGGAATCTAGGCGCTTGTGGAATCCATGAGCGTCAGTTCCCAGACATCAGACTCCCTGTCGTAGCGGATGATGTAGAGCGCACCGTCGTCGGCCTTCAGCTTGAAATAGTCGTGATCCTCGCCTCTCCAGCGGTCGAGAACCTCTTCCACCTTCAGGGCCTTTTCTCCGAGGATAATGGAAAGAGGTCGTTCGTTTGCCCTATACCCGGCGTAGGCCTTCACCTCGATCTTCACGATGTCTCTGCTCCTAAATGCTTAAAAACGAATCCCGCCTACAGAACCAATCCGACGAGAAAGGATTTGTAGGTTGACATCCACCCCGTGACCAAAAGAGCCGTCATGCCGAGGAGCAGGGCGGCGGTGGCCGTCACCACGAGGTGCCTGGAAAAGTTGCTCTTAAAAGAACGGGCGAAGACAAAAGAGAGGGCGAGCCCCGCAAGAATAAGAGCGGAGGAAATCCCGACGCCGTAGACGCTTAGGAGGACAAAGCCGCGCATCGCATTACCCGACTGCCCGGCGAAGTTCATGATATCCGACATGGTGGGTGTAATGCACGGCGCGTAGGCGAGGGCGAGGGCAAGACCGAAAAGGAGGCCGAGAGGCAGGCCAAACACGCCCACCGTTATCCCTTTTTTTCTGAGCCCGGCGAGAAAAATGAAGAGCGCCACAAGGCCGATGGCGACGGCGGCGACAAGCCGGAAGGTTGCTATATTATATTTGATGTAGCGCGAAAACCCGATGCCGGACACGCCGAGGGAACCGAAGAGAAAACTGAAGCCGATGAGGAACCCGGCATGAGTGAGGAAGATAGAAAAAATCCGTTTTTTTACCCTCTCGTCCCCCTGTACGAGGTGAAATCCGACGGCAAAGGCGAGGTAAAAAGGGGTGATCTGCATGAGGCAAAGCTGCCAGGCGGAGAAGAAGGAGGAGAATCCGCCGAAGAAAGCGTTCAACTCCCCCACATCATTAATGAGCATCATGGCGCAACCTCCTTTTTTTCGCCAACGATCCCATCGACCCAGGCGGCGAGTTTTTCTTTCTCTACGATCTTCCCGTAAAAAGAACTGACGATTGTTCCATCCCTGCCGATGAAAAAGGTGGTGGGCGGCGAGCTGACGCCGTAGAGTGCGGCAATGCGGTCCCCCTTGTCGAACCCGGCGGGATATGGGAACTCCTTCTCTTTATAAAATTTCGTGAATTTCGACTTTGAATCCTGCATCCCGATCATTAGGAATTTTACCCCTTTTTTTCGATATTCTTCATAGACCGACTTGAAAACAGGCGCGCTCTCGTGGGAGCAAGGGCACCATGACGCCATGAAGGTCATCACCAGCGGGCTTCCCTTGTAGGCTTCTAAGGTTGCTTCACCGCCACCGATCAGTTCCAGCGTGAAGGGAGGGGCGGCGGCCCCGGTTTCGAGCGTGGGGGGTACGCCTTTCGGACCTTCGAGATTGCATCCGGCAAGTTCGAAAAAGAGCATCAAAATGGGCAAGGTTTTTATGGTTTTTTTCATTTCTTTTCCGGTATGGGTAGCCTCCATACAAAGAGCCGCTCACTCTGCCCCGGCAGGTCTTTCAAGACGATGGTCATCTCCTCTTCGCCCTTTGGGAGTTTCTTGAATACGAGCAGCCCCTCCCTGTGATGAAAATCGCTGCTGTCGTAAATCACCTTCCAGAAGACAGGCCCGTAGCCTTCTCCCCCGGCGGTTTTCAACGTAGAGAGTTTATCCAGTGGAAAGGGGGAAAGCTTGTCCTGATGGGTATTTAAGTATACTGTAAAAATCTCATACTTGGACGCGTCATATCCTTCCACCTTGCTGCTTCCACCGACAACATTGAAATAGGCCGGTGGCGTATAGATGAGGTCCACGTAAAGGTCGGCCTCGCCGAAATCGCTCCGCCAGAGGTGTTTTTTCAAATACCGTCCCCCGTCGGCGGAGAGGATGGTGGGGATGTTGCTGCCGTAGCGTTTCGCAAGGTAGGCGGTAATGGCGGCTATCTCATGTTTGGTGATGCCCGCATCGTTTACGGTGCGCATCCTGTTGATGGTATCTTCCCACTCGCGTGCGCTGTGGGCCGACCGCTCCACCACGTCCCGGCTGTGGCATTTTTTCGTGCAGGCTCTTTTGTAGAGTTGCTTGATCTCCCCGTCACTCAGGGCGCCCACGCCTGCATACCTGAAAAGGGTCAACTTGCCAGTCTGAAGCAAGTAGTCCATCTTCCCCATGGGGCTTGTATCGACGACGATGAAGAACCCACCGATGGCCAAAATAAGGAGAAAGGCGATCAACAGGGCTAAGGCCGAAAAAAAGGTCTTCACCCGTTCTCATTCTCCTTCGGCTTTTTACGGGTCAATTTCCTCACAAGGAGGTACATAGCCAAAAAGAGCGCCAGCACCCAGAGCACGATGACCGACCAGAAGATGAACCACTCCAACGTATCGAAGGCCCGGGTATACTGGTAAAACTTCCCGTGCACCCGCTGCATCGGCGTAATCCGGCAGGCGTCGCCGTATTTTTTGATAAAACCACCGACGATCTCCTCCTTGCTCTCTCCCTCGATGATCTTCTCCCCGATCTGGTTCTTCCAGTCGAGACCGCAACTCATGTTGCAATCCTCCAGCACGAGCGGGCATTCGCAAGGGCAGGCGAGGTCGCGTGCCACCTCCTGCACGGTGAGGGCATAGGCCGGGAGGGCATAAAAGCTGAAAAGGAGCACCGCCAAAAGAGAGGTTTTTAAGATGAGGCCACCCTTATTCATTCTTTCCCCTTTTTCGCCAGAAGCACCCACAAAAGCCCGGCGACTAAAAGGAGCCCCATCCCCGCCAGGGCATAAAGGGCGATCATGAATCTGCCCCGCTCTTCATGAGGGGCGATCTTCGCCTTTACTCCGCCACTTTCCGACATGCGGGAGTATTTGATGTCTACCGACGGTCTGTCGTCCCTCTTTTTGTAGCTGATTTCTAAAGGGAGCCGTGCACCGGGACGTTGGTCGGCAAAGCTGTAGCGATGATGGGTAAAATCTTTCACCACCTCCACCTCTTCCGCTTTAGGCGTGACGGAAAAACCCTCCGTTCGAAGCGGCTCCTGGAGATCGATCTCCAGCTTTTTAACGGCGTGGCTTACCCTTACGGTATGCGTCCACTTTCTTTCTGCGCCCTTCTCCCATTGAGACGGCAAATGGAAGCTGAGGTAAAAATTGGGATAGGGGAGTTTGAGGTCTACCTTTTCGCTATCGCCCACGCTCTCCTGCTTGAAGAGCTGGCAGAAATGCTGCCCTCTCGGGGAGAGGCTGCAGGCGTCGCTGATAACCGCTCCTTTCGGAAGCATGAAGGTCGTTTTTGCCGGGAAGGAGCCCTTGTCCACGAAGCGTCCGTCGTAGATGACGAGGATGCCGGGGTCGTCATGTTCGGGCCAGATGGCAACCCGCATCCTGCCGATTTCGAGGGTTGAGGCAAACGCTGAATTTGCAAAAAGGGCAAATAGGAACAAGCACCTAAAGAGGAGCTTAAGGGGCTGTTTTTTCATGGGATTTATTATCACATATCGGACCTGCCCCATCAAGGGAAATCGGGGTTTAGGGCAAGAGGAATGCTTTACTTTAAAGGAGGTTTGTAGTAGTATGCCTCCCCCATGAAAACGCTTATTTCAAAGGATTTTTTGAGCCGCCATTGCTGGATTGTCTTCCTGTTTTCTTTCCCTTTTTTTGCGGCCTGTGAAGCGCCGTCCAAGCCGGAAAAGCCTGCAAGCTCAGAGCCGAAAAAAGAGCGGAAGGTGATGAAGATAAACATCGACTTCGATAGGGAGAAACAATTCCAGTCGGCAGCAGATCAGGGATTCAAGCCGTGGAAAAACAACGCGAAAGATGTTGCCGAAGAATGCATCATCGGCAAGGGGATCGGGGCGCCGGTGGAGACAAAAATAATTAGCGAAAATGAAACCAAATCGGTGGTGAGCGTGACCACGAAAAAAGAGGGGACCTTTCTCATCACGCTAAAAAAACTCGTCAAGCCGGATGGCATCTGGACCGCCACGGAAGTGGAGAAGAAAGAGTAACATGTATAAACATATCCTAGTCCCGCTCGATAATTCCGATTGCTCAAACGCCTCCGTCGCCCTCAGCCTGAAGATTGCCAAGACCTTTGGAAGCGTGGTGACCGGCTCGCACGTTTACGCCGCCAAGCTGCATGATGACCGGTTTCGGCAGATGGAGCCGGGCCTTCCCGAAAAATACCAGGGGGAAGAGGAACTTCAAAAACAGCGGGATATCCACGACGATCTTATCACCAAAGGGCTCAAGATTATTTCCGATTCCTATGCCGACTATTTCACTTCAAAGGCCGACGAGGCGGGCGTTTCCCACAGGGACAAATCGCTTGACGGAAAAAACTACCTGGAGATCGTAAAGGACATCGAGGCAAACGATTACGACCTCGTCGTCATGGGAGCCTTCGGTCTCGGCAAAGTTGGCAAAAGCATCATCGGCAGCGTCTGCGAGCGGGTCATGCGGCGCATTGACCGCGATCTCATCATCGTGCGTGAGACGGAAGCCTCGGGCCGCTATCTCGTCTGCATCGACGGCAGCCCCAATTCCTTCGCAGGGCTCATGTCTGCCATCGCCCTCGCCAAAATCGACAATGCAGAAATCGAGGCTATTGCCGCCTTCGACCCCGACTATCACTATACCGCCTTCAAAAGTATCGAGGGCGTTCTGTCGGAAGAGGCGGGCAAGGTCTTTAAATTCAAGGAACAGGAAAAGCTTCACGAAGAGATTATCGACAAGGGGCTTGCGAAAATCTATCAAGACCATCTTAACAGTGCCGCTGAAATGGCGAAAAAGGAGGGTGTGACCATCAAGACGACCCTCCTGTCGGGTAAACCTTTCGAGCAGATTATCAAATACGTTGAAAAAGAGACGCCCGCGCTGCTCGTCATGGGGCGTGTCGGTTTTCATGCAGCCCCCGGTCTCGATATGGGGAGCAATACGGAAAACTGCGTACGCTCCGCCCCCTGCAACGTGATGATCGTAAGCAGGGAGGTTAAACCGCCGGAAACGGAGAAAGAACTTGAAGAGGGCCTCCCCTGGACGGAAGAGGCGGAAGAGCTGCTTGGCCGCGTTCCCGGCATGATGCGCGGCATGGTGAGGAAGATGGTGAATAACTTTGCGGAGAAAAAGGGGTGCAAAGAAGTAACGGGCGATATCATGCGCGAAGCAAGAGAAAAAATGATGTGACAGACGCTTCGTCTGCATCTATGCCGATCTTATGGCAAGGAAAGAATGAAACCGGTGATAACCGTGGAAGAAGAAGGTGAAAAAAAAGGGGTTGGCCTTAAGGTCTTCGGCGTCTGCCTCTTTATTACCGGCAGTTTGAGCACCATGCTCTGTTGGCGGGGCGGGCTGCCCGTCTCCCCCTTTCATCCCATTGCCATGGCCGTAGGCATCGCTTTTATTATTGCAGGCACTATTCGCGGGTCGGCGTAAGTCCAACGCTGAAATTGGCGGCAGAAATTCTCTTCCATTAAACTCCCCCCTCTTTTTATTGAAAACCGGTTTATTGTCGTTCGGTCTGCTGTTCTTGCGTTACTTTCCGCAAGACCTGGTGAAAAGTCTCGTCCAGCGTATTGATTTTTCTTCGATCTATCCAGACGGTTATTCAAACCCAACTAAACTTCAGAAAAGAGCAAACAGCGTTACTTACCTACCCGGTTCAACTACCACTTGTTTCCAATCTATCCCTTATGGTACAAAAAGGGAGGAGTTCTTATGGAGATTTTTGAGAAAAGAATTGCACAGGCAATCAGCGCCATTGAATCTGCGGATGCAGTGATGATTGCGGCGGGTGCGGGGATGGGCGTCGATTCGGGCTTGCCCGACTTTCGGGGTGATGAGGGGTTCTGGCGGGCTTACCCTCCCATGAAGCGGCTCGGCATTTCATTTGTCGAAATGGCCAATCCCCACTGGTTTAGTGCCGACCCGGAACTTGCCTGGGGGTTTTACGGACACCGCCTGAATCTCTATCGGGAAACGTTGCCTCACGAAGGTTTTAACCGGTTGCTGGAGGTGGCAAAGAAGAAAGAGGGAGGCTACTTTGTCTTCACCTCTAACGTGGACGGCCAGTTCCAGAAGGCAGGCTTCGATCCCGAGCGGATCAAGGAGTGTCACGGCTCCATTCAGCACTTTCAGTGCATTTCCGGCTGTACTGAAACGATCTGGAATGCTGACGGGACGGCTATCGCCGTTCACAAGGAGACCTTCCGAGCCGAAAACCCGCTACCCTCCTGCCCCAACTGCGGTGGACTCGCCCGGCCCAACATTCTCATGTTCGGAGATTTCGGCTGGCTCCCCCACCGGACGGATGGGCAGAGCCACCGTTTGTCGGCCTGGCTGAACGGCCTTCGTGTAAAGAGCCAAAAACTCGCTGTTGTAGAGATCGGTGCCGGACATGCCGTGCCGACGGTCCGCATCGAATCGGAACGTTCAGCCGCACATTTAGGCGGGACTCTTATCCGGATTAACCCCCGCGACTCAGAGGTCCCATCGGGACATATTTCTATTTCCCTCGGCGGAGCGGAAGGGATAAAAGCTGTAACCGCAGGGAGTGTCAGCCCCTAAACAAGCGGAGGGTTAAAAGGACCGAATGGTCCCTTGATGGATTGCATATTTTTGCACATCGCGCTATTATTTAGTTGTACTCTAACCCTGATTATTAGAAAGCTGGCGCCAGACTGTGGAAATCAAATTTCAGTTCAATAAAACGGCCCTCCAGTCGCTCGATAAAGACCTCAAGGTGCGGGTGAAGGCCCTTCCCACCCTCCACGCCAAGGAGGCGGCGCTGAGAGCAGAGGTAAAAAGGGCGAAAGAAGCGGTAAAGGCGCTAGAGACGGAACTGGAAGAGCAGGGAAAAAATGTTGAGGGAACGCTCCGCCTTTGGGGGGAATTCCCGGAAGTGATTACCCTCTCCAAGGTCAGGATGCGCACCAGGAACATTGCAGGTGTCCGTATCCCTGAATTCGAAGGGCTCGATTTTGCCGAGCAGCCTTTCACTCTCTTCAGTGAACCGAAATGGCTTCTCGATGGGCTGACCATAGTCAGAGAGGCTGCTTCTCTCAGAGTTCGTCTCAAGATTGTCAGGGAGGAACTCCGCATCCTCCAATATGCACGGCGAAAAACGACGCAAAAGGTGAACCTCTACGAAAAGGTTCAGATACCGGCTTTTGAAGAGGCCATCCGCAGGATTAAACGTTTCCTCGAAGATGAGGAAAATCTCGCCAAATCGGCGCAGAAACTTCTTAAGGCGAGGAAGGCTGCCAGGGCTGTCCAATGCGTTTGAAAATGAAAAAATTGGGTCTCCTTTTGCACAGCAGGGAGAAAGATGACTTTTTAGGAGGACTCCAGCGGCTGGGCGTTGTTCATATCGAGACCTCTTCCGAGGCGGACTCGGCAGAGTTGGAACGTGCCGTTGAACTGAAGAGCCGCTACGAAAGAACGCTCAAAAATCTCAGAAAATTAAAAAAAGAAAAAAAGCTCGAATTCATAGAAGAGGTCTGCATTGATCCCGAATCTGTTCTCGCCCAGTTCGATACCTTCTCAGCAAAAGCAACTGAACTGGAGCGGAAATTAAAGGAGAAAGAAAGGGAGATTGCCCTGCTTAAGCCTTGGGGTGACTTCGACCCCGAGAAGATTGTAAAGCTCACACAACTCGGTTTGGAAATCCGTTTTTTCGAGGTGCCGAAAAAATATTTCAAGACCCTTTCACTTAAAGACCTCCACCATCACATCATCCGTTCAGATAAAGAACATGTCTGCTTCGTCGTTTTAGATTCAGATAAACCGGTCTCCATAAGGCCTTTCGAGGTAAGGCCTCCCAACCTTCGTTTTAGCGAGACGGTAAAAGAGTGTAATGAGCTGGAACGGGAGAAGGAAAAGGTGGAGGCCCAACTGGATCGTCTCACCGCTTTTATCGACTCCCTCGCCAAAGGAAAATTGAAAATCGAGGACATGATCGATTTCAAGGAGGTCGAACTTCACATGAAGGGGGAGATAGAAGGGGCGCTTCTTTCCATGACGGGGTGGTTACCGGAAGAGAAGGAGAGCGAATTAAGGGCTTTTCTCGACGACGAGGCCGCCTGTTTCATCATCACCGATCCGGGGGAAAACGACCATGTCCCCGTGCTGTTGAAAAACGGGATCTTTACAAAACTTTTCGAGCCGATAACAAAAATATTTGCACTCCCCGCCTATTACGAACTCGATCCCACTCCCTTCTTCGCGCCATTTTTCGCCCTTTTCTTCGGGCTCTGCCTCGCCGACCTCGGCTATGGAATCGTCATATTCATCGCCACTTTACTCCTCGCCTTCAAAGGCCCCTCTAAAGTGAGGCCCCTATTCATGCTTGGAATGGTCCTTGGGCTTTTGACAATCGTGGGAGGACTCGTCCTGAATACCTTTTTTGGGGAGACGCTCT
>CBDVDA010000053.1:0-21409 GCA_965372635.1 uncultured bacterium
GCCACAGGTTTGAGTGATGTGCTGGCGCCCTTCCCGGCGCTGGTGGATCGCCGCTACGCCGCATGGCTGACGAAGCAAAACAACACACACCCTCTCCCTCTGGGAGAGGGCCGGGGTGAGGGCGCTCAGAGCAAGGGCCGGGGTGAAGGAACAAAAGGTTCAGCTAAGGGTGGGCGTTTCTCACCAGACCAGCTCAAATGGCTGGAACTGATCAAGGCGCAGATTGCCCAGAATGCCGAGATGACGGTGGATGATTTTGAATATACCCCCTTCAACCAGGAGGGAGGGTTGCTGAAGGCTAGGCAGTTGTTCGGGCAGGATTTGAATACGATAATTGATGAATTGAATGGCTACCTAATCGCCTGAGTCCTTTATCCCCTCTCCATGAGGGAGAGGGTTAGGGTGAGGGGGAACATACGGAGTACTTTGTGGCAGTAGACATAAATAAAGGACATTTAAAAAAGCTAGAGGTTCTTCCTGATGGTTGGGGGGAAGCTTTTGTTAATGATGTTGTTGAAATTGTTTCCACGAATAAAAAGAAACTACCTCAAAAAAACTACCTTGCTCAAGGTGCATACCCTGTTATAGATCAGGGGCAAGAATTTGTCTCTGGCTACTCTGATGATGAAGAGTTACTCGTCGATGAAGAGCCGCCTTTTGTAGTCTTCGGTGATCATACGCGAGTCTTCAAATATGCAAACTTTAAGTTTGTGCCAGGTGCAGATGGTGTAAAAGTATTAAAGCCTGTTGGCGTTGATCCAAAATGGTGCTACTACTTGTTCCAGGCAATTAGGCTGCCAAACAAAGGCTATGCCAGGCACTTCCAGTATTTAAAAGAATCATACTTGCCAGTTCCACCACCCGAACAACAAAAACGCATCGTTGTCAAAATCGAACAACTATTCTCCCATATCGATGCCGGAATAGAAGGGCTGAAAAAAGCCAAACAACTGCTCAAACAATACCGCCAGTCCGTCCTCAAAGCCGCCGTCACCGGTGAACTCACTCGCCAGTGGCGGGAGCAAAACAAAGACAAACTGGAATCCGCCTCAAAGCTGCTTGAACGCATCCTTGCTGAACGCCGTAAAAAGTGGGAAGAACAACAGATGGAACAGTTCAAGGCTAAGGGGAAGATGCCTAAGGATGATAAGTGGAAGGAGAAGTATAAGGAACCTATCCTTTATAGTTCAGACATTGAAATACCTGAAAGTTGGGTTGGAGTATCCACAGATCAGGTTTTTTATTACGTTACTAGTGGATCAAGAGGTTGGGCTAAATATTACTCCGAAGAAGGCCCCATATTTCTCAGGATGGGAAACCTGGAGCATTATGATGTAAGGCTTGATTTGGAAGATATCCAAAGAGTAAGCCCACCAGAGGGGGCAGAAGGAAGTCGTACTCAAGTAGAAGCTGGCGATTCGCTCATTTCTATAACTGCTGATGTTGGTATGGTAGGTATTGTGCCAGATGAATTCGAAGAAGCTTATATTAACCAGCACGTTGCTTTAGCAAGGCCTGTTATACATGAAATGGGACTATATATGGCATGGTTACTATCAGGCGATTTTGCAAAAGAACAATTCAAAGCATTACAAAGAGGTGCAACAAAAGTGGGTTTGGGGCTGGATGATATAAAATCAATTCAGTTTGGCCTGCCACCGCTAGAAGAGCAAAACGAAATAGTAAGGTTGATTGAAGAAAAATTAAGTTCAATTGAACATCTAAACAATGAAATTGACCGTCAATTGTTCAAAGCAGCAAAAAACAAACAGTCGATTTTGGCTTCGGCATTTTCAGGCAAGCTTGTGGCGCAGGAAAAAGAAGAACAAAACACATATCTGATGGCCGCAGAAGGCCGGAGTAAATACGGGGAGAAAAGGGTATGAAAATAGAATATGTAAAGATAGAGAACTTCCGCAGCTTTGCTAATGAGACCGTTTACTTTGATGACTACACTTGCCTTGTTGGGCCGAACGGTTCCGGTAAATCTACAGTCTTATGCGCCCTGAATGTTTTTTTTAGAGAATACAGCGACTCAGTTACTGATCTAAGTAAACTTAACGAGCAAGATTTCCATCATAAAAAAACGAGTGACCCTATACGCATAACGGTATCATTCAAAGATCTTAGCGATGATGCAAAAACTGATCTTGCTGACTATGTACGTAATGACCGTCTTATTGTATCGGCAGTAGCCCGATATGATAAAGGTTCCGAAAGGGCAGAAGTACGGCAATACGGGAATAGACTTGGCTTTGAAGAATTCCGTGTTTTTTTTGAGCATGAAAAGACTGGCATGAAGGTGAAGGAACTAAAAGAGGTTTACCAGAATATTCAGGATAAATTCAAAGATTTAGCGAATCCAGGGACAAAAGATGCCATGATCCAGGCACTTCGTGAATATGAAGTAGACCATGCTGACGAATGTGTGCTAATACCGAGTGTGGATGAATTTTATGGTGTGTCCAAGGGAAAGAACCGGTTAGAGAAATATATCCAGTGGGTTTATGTTGCAGCTGTTAAAGATGCTACGGATGAACAGGCAGAAACTAAGACAAGCGCATTGGGGCAGCTACTGGCGCGCACTGTACGTTCAAGAGTAAATTTTACAGAGTCGATTGAAAAGCTTAGACAAAAGCTACGGGAAGACTATGAAGGTATACTGGCTGCGGAAGAAAAAGTGCTTGAAGATCTTTCACAATCACTTGAAAGCCGCCTAAAAACGTGGTCACATCCAGACACAAATGTGAAAGTACGGTGGCATCATGATCCAGATAAATCAATTAAAGTAGAAGCGCCCTTAGCGCAGATTCAGGTAGGTGAAAGAGGTTTTGAAGGAGAACTTGGTCGTTTTGGCCACGGGTTACAGCGCTCATATATTATCGCATTACTGCAAGAGCTTTCCTCTCTTGATGATGAAAATAGTCCAACACTTGTTTTGGGTTGTGAGGAACCCGAATTATATCAGCATCCTCCACAGGCTAGATATCTATCACAAATCCTTCAAGAGCTTGCTACAAGTAATTCGCAGATTATTGTTTCAACTCACAGCCCATTCTTTATAAGTGGTGAAAATTTTGAAAATGTGCGCATGATTCGGAGCCAAGGTGAGCCGCCTTTTTCAAGGGCGATGGCTATGCCATTGGATGAACTTGCAAAGGCAACAGCACGAGAAGGGAAGAAAGCGTTTACAAAGGAGGGCATGTTAGCCAAAGTTAATCAGGCACTAACGCCCAATCTAAATGAAATATTCTTTACTCAAACTTTGGTGCTAGTTGAAGGTTTTGAAGATGTGGCGTTTTTAAATACATATCTAGTTCTTACTGGAAATGTTGATAAATTTAGGAAATTTGGTGGTCATATTGTGGCTGCTTTTGGTAAAAGCGAAATACCTAAGCCTGCAGCAATTGCACGCTTTATGGGTGTGCCGACTTTCGTAATTTTTGATTGTGATAGTGATGTAGATGAAAAATACTTGCCGAACCACAAGGTAGACAATGAAATGATTCTAAAAGTTTGTGGCTATAATGATGAAGAGCCACTTCAAGATGCAACGGTTTGGAAAGACGATCTTGTAATGTGGTCATCAAATATTGGGGAGATTGTATTAGAGGAGATACCGGGTTGGGAAACTTACGAAGATCAAGCCACTATCGAATATGGAAAGCCTGGAGGGTTAAAAAAGAATTCTTTGGCAATAGGTTATGCACTAGAGCGAGCATGGGCAGAAGGGAATAAATCTGAATCATTAGAAAAACTATGTACTAAGATAATTGAATTTGCTGAGACAAACCACAGAATTTAATTAAGGCTAAAGATGATTTTTATAGGTATTTATGAAAATTAAAACACCTCAAGCGCAAGGTCCATTAATAGATTTGGCTCTACATACATTAGGTTGGAAAGCATTCCAGGACCTTTGCGCTCAGGTTTGCGAGGAAGTGCTAAAGCGACCGGTTGCAATTTATCGAGAGGCACAAGATGGTGGGCAGGACGCTGTCTTTCTTTTCAAGAAAAGTAAAAAAGTCACTGGCACAGGCACGCTGCAATGCAAGTTTACATCCGATCCTAAAAGAAGACTTAAACTTAGCGACCTTACTGGCGAAAAGGATAGTGTTAAAGATTTAGTAACAAAAGGGGAGGCAGGTACCTATTACTTTATTACTAACATGGGCATTGATGCACCAATTGCTGCTGATATACGAAAAGAATTAAGTTCACTTGGTGTATCAAACCCTGAGGTATTTGGCCGAGAATGGATTTCACAGAAAATTCGTGAAAGTTCGAGGCTGCGTGCTCTCGTCCCTCGTGTATATGGGCTAGGTGATCTTTCTACTATTCTTGATGAACGTCGCGCTGAACAAACGCGGGCGCTTCTTGGCCATCTTATTCCTGCTCTAAGTGTATATGTTCCAACAACAGCGCATCGCCAGGCGGTTCGTGTGCTGAAGGAGCACGGTATAGTTCTATTGTTGGGAGCTCCAGCAACTGGTAAATCAATGCTGGCTGCTATTCTGGCAACCTCTGCATTAGATGATGGTAATCATAGATGCTATCAAGTGGATAGCCCGCAGGAACTTTTGAAACAATGGAATCCTAATGAGTCAGGAGGCTTTTATTGGATCGATGATGCATTTGGACCAAATCAGCTAAGAGAAGATTATGTTGACCATTGGATCGCCATGATGAGCAAGGTGAAGACAGCAGTTAGTGGTGGGAATCGTTTTGTCCTGACATCTCGTAGCCATATTTGGAATGCCGCGAGAAGAAAACTTGCAACTCGAAATCATCCCTTGTTAGCTAACCATACAGCGGTAGTTGATGTGGGTTCGCTTGGTCCTGAGGAGCGCAGTCAAATTTTATACAACCATATTAAAGCAGGAAATCATCCTAGAAAATGGAAGACCAAGATAAAACCCTTTTTAGAAATGCTTTCAGCAAATACTAATTTATTACCAGAGATTGCCAGAAGATTAGGCGATCGTAGTTACACTGGCGGAATTACTTCATTTCCTGATGATCTCAAACGGTTTGTATCTGAACCAATGGAATTTTTAAAGGAGACGCTTGAGGAATTAAATGATGCTCAAAGGGCGGCCCTAACACTAGTATTTTTGTATCGTTCCCGCTTATCCATTAATATCAGCGAGAGTGAACATAGCCCAATTGTTTGCGACAAATATTGTGTTAGTCAGATTGAAATAGGAAACGCCTTAGAACAGCTAGATGGTACATTTTTAGTTAAAAAATTAGATGCAGATTGTGAAATCTGGAGTTTTAGACATCCGACAATATCGGATGCTTTGTCATCATTGCTAGGAAGTCGTCCTGATTTAACTGATCTTTATTTAAGAGGTGCAAACGTTGAGGTGATAATATCTGACGCAGTTTGTGTGGGATGTGGACCAATTAGAGATGCAATAGTAATAAGTGATTCTTCGAGGGATTTGCTAGTGTCACGCCTTCTTGAAGTCGAGGATAGCTTTCAACTTAACAAAATGCTATTTGGCTTTTTAAATGATCGAGCATCAGAAGCAGTATTTATTGAGGTATTGAAACAAAATAAATCAATTCTTCTGAGAAAGACTGTACGTAGCTGGACATCAAAATATGATGAGAGAATTAAGTTGCATTCTCGCGCATATAATCTTCGGATATTGCCTGAATCTATAAGAATGGAAACTGCTGGGTACCTTGAGAATGCGATACTTGAAAATTTAGATAGTGGAATATTTGATGATGATAATGTTTTGTCATTAATTCCGCCTTCTAGATTAGTGCCTATCATCGCAAAGATTAATGCAGAAATAAAAAACACATTGACTGACAGAATAGAGGAAATAGAAGAGAATGCTGATCTCGATATTGAGCCAGAGGATAATTTTGATGACATAAAAAGATTTCTGAACGATATGGAAATATTGTTATCGGAAGACGATGAAATTTATCAACGTCTTCATGAATTAGAAGATCAAGTAGACGAGGCTATTTCTAGAGTCGAAGATAGAAAGCAGGAGTTGGACGAAGACTGGGAAGGTGAAGATGTAATTCCTGTGAAAGTGTCAGCGCCTTTGAGTGCTCGCTCACTCTTTAGCGATATTGATGAATAGAATTATGGATTCGGTGTAATGTCTACATCAAAAATAGTAAATAAAGTCTGGAACTATGCCCACGTCCTGCGTGATGACGGGATAGGGTATGGGGATTATGTTGAGCAGATTACCTATCTGATCTTCCTCAAGATGACCGATGAGCGGGCTTCCCTCACCCCGGTACGGCCCTCACCCCGGCCCTCTCCCGGAGGGAGAGGGAAAAATGGAGAGGGAGAGTAATATGTCTGAGCATAAGCGGGAGCAGGCGGCATGAGCGATTTATCTACCCCGCCGAAAGGTTACGCAGAGTGGCTGGTTGACCTGAAGTCTCGCATTCAATCGGCGAAGATCCGGGCGGCGCTGGCTGTAAACAGTGAACTCGTAATTCTCTACTGGCAGATCGGAAAAGACATCCTTAACCGGCAAGAGAGTGAAGGCTGGGGCGCCAAGGTAATCGACCGGCTTGCCGGTGACCTCCGTAATGAATTCCCGGAGATGAAGGGTTTTTCGCCCCGAAACCTCAAATATATGCGGGCCTTTGCTGAAGCCTGGCCTGATGAGGAATTTGTGCAGCAGGCTGCTGCACAATTGCCGTGGTTTCATAACTGTGTTGTTTTAGATAAAGTATCCGATCCAGAGACAAGAAAATGGTATCTCCGGCAGGTAATAGAACATGGCTGGTCTCGCAACGTCCTGATTATGCAGATCGAGTCGAACCTGTATGACAGACAAGGAAAAGCGATAACCAACTTTGATGCGCAGCTTCCCTCACCACAGTCTGATCTTGCCCGGCAGACACTCAAAGATCCCTATCTCTTCGATTTTCTCTCTCTTGGCAAAGAGGCAAAGGAGCGTGAGGTTGAAGATGCGCTGACATCGCATATTACCCAGTTTTTGCTGGAACTGGGCACGGGGTTCTCCTATGTGGGAAGACAGGTTCCACTTGAGGATTTTAATTCCACCGAATTCGAGAGAATTAAAAATGAAGCTGGATTGCGATTCATCAGATGAAGCTTTTGACCGACAATCGCAGTGTAAAGAGGATTGAGGGGAAATAATATGCTGTATCGAAATGCGTTGAACGATCTCAAGATGGTGTTGGAAGAGGGCGATACAGGTTTATCTATTGCCCTTCGGGTTATGAGGGGTGTCCGGGTGTAAATTTGGTCAGCAGTCTGCTGACCAAATTGCCGGGGATGAATAGGCAACTATTCGAAAGTTTCGAATAGTTCAAAAGGGGGAAAGTTTATATTCCCCTCTTTAGTAAAGAGGGGTTAGGGGAGATTTATAATAAACAGAGGTAAAACATTGGGAACAGATGAAATTGTAAATAAGGTTTGGAACTATGCACATGTCCTTCGTGACGACGGGATAGGGTATGGTGATTATGTGGAGCAGATCACCTATCTGATCTTCCTCAAGATGACCGATGAGCGGGAGCAGGCGGGTGCGCCCTCACCCCAACCCTCTCCCGGGGGGAGAGGGAGTATTGTGCCTGCCAAATATAACTGGTCTGAGCTTATAAAGCTTGATGGCGATGAACTGGAGGTACAGTACCGCCACACTCTGGAAGAGCTGGGTAAAAAAGGGGGAATGCTGGGGACTATCTTCCGCAAGGCGCAGAACAAGATTCAGGACCCCGCCAAGCTGGAACGGCTCATCAAGATGATCCACAAGGAGGAGTGGTCTACGCTCCCCGTCGATGTGAAAGGGGCGATCTACGAAGGGCTGCTGGAGCGGAGCGCCCAGGGTGAAAAGGGGGCAGGGCAGTACTTTACGCCGCGTCCGCTCATCCAGGCGATGGTGGAGGTGATGCAGCCCCGGCCCGACATAACGGTGGCAGACCCCGCCTGCGGCACCGGCGGCTTCCTGCTGGCCGCCCATGACTACATGGCAGGGAAGGCGACATCAAAAAAAGAACAACGCCACCTGAAGGAAAATGCCCTTCGCGGCAGCGACATCGTTGACGGCGTGGTGCGGCTCTGCGCCATGAATATGTATCTCCACGGCATCGGCGACCATGAGTGCCCCATCGTTTCCCGAGATGCCCTCGGCAAGGAGGTGGGTGACGGAGAGCACGTCGATATGGTGCTTGCCAATCCCCCCTTTGGGAAGAAGAGCTCCATTACCGTCATCAACGAAAAGAGCGGCAAGGCCGAGGCGGAAAAGTTGACCTACGAAAGGACCGACTTCTGGGCCACCACATCGAACAAACAGCTTAACTTCGTGCAGCATATCGCCAATATGCTGAAGATCAACGGCAAGGCCGCCGTTGTCGTACCCGATAATGTCCTCTTCGAAGGCGGGGCAGGGGAGACAGTCCGCAAGAACCTGATGGAGCGCTACGACGTCCACACACTGCTGCGCCTCCCAACAGGCATCTTCTACGCCCAGGGCGTAAAGGCCAACGTCATCTTCTTCGACGCCAAACCGGCCTCAAAGACGGCCTGGACAAAGAAACTCTGGGTCTACGACTACCGCACCAACGTCCACAAGACCCTCAAACAGAACAAGTTGGCACGCCCCGACTTTGACGAGTTTGTCGCTTGCTACAGTGCCAATGACCTTTCCAAACGTACAGAATCGACAGAGATAGATCGCTGGAAGTCCTTCACCTACGAAGAACTAACCGCCCGTGACAAGACCAACCTCGATATCTTCTGGCTGAAAGACGACTCACTTGAAGATACGGAAAACCTCCCGGCGCCAGGGATATTGGCCCAGGAGATTGTGGAACAGCTGGAGGCTGCGCTATCGGAGTTCAGAAGTGTTGAGGAAATATTAGGGCAGCGCTTTTTAAATTGACGCATCACTACTGCTTATGGGGGAAAGGCGCATACTGGGGGCACATGGCAGATGCCAGGAAAGAGAACTGCAAAAAGCGCCGTCATGTCGGAAAAAAATCATTCAGTAAGATGCTGATGTCGAGCGATTAGAGGAATAATCGGAGGGACATGATCGGGGGGATGGGGGTAAAAAAAGGGGCGTAGATGGATGTATGAAGCGTGATACGCATCTCCGCAGCCGGGCCGCCCCCCCTTCGCGCTCCATCGGGGGGAATTTTAACTTGACATGAGGGGCTTCTTTCTCTATTCTATACCGTTCAATTTTACCACTAAAGGAGCTAATAATCACAGAGACTCATGGGTGATGTTTTCAAGGAACTGATCCTTCTTCTCATAAGCGCCGTCCTGGTCAACAACTTTGTCCTTGCACGCTTTTTAGGCGTTTGCCCCTTCCTCGGGGTTTCCAAAAAAGTTGAAACGGCGATGGGCATGAGCATGGCGGTCATGTTCGTCATGACCATCGCCTCAGTCGTTACCTGGCTGATCCAGAAGTTCATCCTTATCCCCTTCCAGCTTGAATACCTGCAAACCATCGCCTTTATCCTGATTATCGCCTCACTCGTTCAGTTCGTGGAGATGGTGGTTCAAAAGACGAGCCCCGTCCTCTATCAGGCGCTCGGTATCTTCCTTCCCCTCATTACGACCAACTGCGCCGTCCTCGGTGTGGCCATCCTTAATATTCAGAAAGATTACGGTTTTTTATCGACCACTGTTCATGGTTTCGGTGCGGCCCTCGGTTTTGGCCTCGCCCTGCTCCTCTTTGCGGGTCTTAGAGAGCGGATCGAACTGGCCGATGTTCCAGAGTCTTTCAGAGGGGTTGCTATCACACTTATTACGGGCGGGCTTTTATCACTCGCCTTTATGGGTTTTTCAGGGTTGGTAAAATGATGCGGGAGAGTATTTAATAGCGATGCTTGAAGCGATTATCAGCTTGAGCGGTCTGGGACTCGTTGCCGGAGTAGGACTCGGGATTGCATCGAAGGTCTTTGCCGTCGTCATCGATCCGAAAGTGGCTGCCGTGGAGGAGGCTCTTCTCGGTACGAATTGCGGCGCCTGCGGTTATCCCGGTTGCAGCGGATTGGCCAATGCCATCGTTGACGGTGAGGCCGCTGTCACCGACTGCCTGCCCGGAGGAGAAGACGTGGCGATTGCCATTGCCGCTGTCATGGGCGTCGATGCGGAGATGAAGGAGAAAGAGGTGGCCCTCGTCCTTTGCAAGGGGGGCGACAGGGATGCAAAGGTCAAATTTGAGTATCACGGCGTGAAGGACTGCTGGGCGGCGATGCAGGTGGGGGGCGGTTTCAAAAGTTGCGGTTACGGCTGTCTCGGCCTTGGGTCCTGTTATAAAGCCTGTAGCTATGGCGCCATCGAAATCACCGAAGACCGTCTCGCCATCATTATCCCTGAAAAGTGTACCGGATGTACCTTGTGCGTGGCGGCGTGCCCGAAAAACATCATCAAAATGGTGCCCGAGAGCCAGCGTGTCCATGTCCTTTGCAGCAGCCACGACAAGGGCCCGGTCACGAAAAAAGCTTGTAGCGTGGGATGCATCGGTTGCACCTTATGTACGAAAAAGACGACAAACATGACCATGGATAAGAACCTGGCTATTGTCGATTACTCGACGCTCGACAATGTGCATGACTCTGTCGATGTCTGTCCGACAAACACGATTTCCGATTTTAACGAGGCCCATCCTTTGAAACGCCTCAAGAAAGAGAAGAAAAAACCGGCGAAAAAGGCGGTCAAGCCCGCCGCCAAACCAGCAGCAACGGCGAGTTCTGAGAGGGCAGAAAAAGAAGTGGAGAAAGATGCCGATAAACCGAAAGAGACGGCATCTGCACCCGTTGATTCCGGAAAAGAAATTGCCAAAGAGGGAAAGAAGGAGGATGGCCCGGATGTCGGCTAACACCTTCAAAGGCGGGATTCATCCCGACGACGCCAAGGAGTTAACGCGGCACAAGTCGGTAGAGACGCTCCCTCTTCCGGAGCGAGTCGTGATTCCTCTCTCCCAGCATATCGGCGCGCCTGCCGAACCGCTTGTCGAGGCGGGGGCGAAGGTAAAAAAGGGGCAGGTGATCGGGCAGGCGAAGGGTTTTGTTTCCGTTCCCATCCATGCCAGCATTTCGGGTGAGGTGAAGAGCATAGGTGATTTCCCGCACCCTTCCGGCAGGGATCTGCCAGCCGTGGAAATTATTTCCGACGGCGAGGATGAATGGGTTTCAGGGATGAAGACGTGTCGGGACATGGGCCAGCTTACGTCCGAGGAATTGAAAAGCAGGATTTCGGCTGCCGGCATTGTCGGCCTGGGCGGCGCCGCTTTCCCGACGCATGTCAAGCTCTCTCCGCCGCCGGAAAAAAAGATCGATGCGGTCATCTTAAACGGCGCAGAGTGCGAACCGTACCTGACTGCCGATCATCGGCTTATGGTGGAGAACGCCGACCGGGTGCTGGAGGGGTTGAATATCCTCCTCAAGGTGCTCGGCGTGGAAAAGGGTTTTGTGGGAATTGAAGACAACAAACCTGAAGCGGTAGATGCCATGAGGCGCGCCGCCTCCGGTACGTCTGTTAAAGTGTTCAGCCTCCACGTAAAATATCCGCAGGGGGCTGAAAAACAGCTAATCAAGGCGATCCTCGGCCGCGAGGTCCCTTCAGGCGGGCTCCCCATGGACGTTGGCGTCGTCGTTCAGAATGTGGGGACGGCGGTGGCCGTTAGTGATGCGGTTCGGTATGGCAGGCCGCTTATCGAACGGATTACCACGGTGACCGGCCACGGCGTGAAGGACCCCAAAAACCTGAAGGTGCGGGTGGGGACCCCCACGGCCAACCTGATCGAGGCGGCAGGCGGTTTTACTGAAGACGTGGGCAAATTGATTATGGGTGGTCCCATGATGGGGATCGGCCAGTATTCAACCGATGTGCCTGTCGTAAAGGGAACATCGGGCATTCTCGTATTGAAACGGGATGAAGTGAGGGTACGCGACTCTCAGCCCTGCATCCGGTGCGGCAGGTGCGCGAGAGCCTGTCCCATGCTGCTCGAACCGGGAGCCATGGGGATTTTTGCCGAGCGGGAGATGTTTGATGAGGCGGAGGAATATTTCCTCATGGATTGCATCGAGTGCGGCTGCTGTTCCTTTACCTGCCCGGCTGACCGGCCTCTCGTCCATCTTTTCCGCCATGCAAAGGCGGGTGTCATGAAAAAACGGCATCAGGAGGGTGCGAAGTAGAATGGAAAACAAGTTGATACTTTCATCGTCCCCACACGTGCATAGCGGTGAATCGATAGCAAAAACGATGCACACCGTCATTATGACCCTTTTCCCCGCATCCCTTGTGGGTATCTACTATTTCGGACTTCCCGCCCTCATGGTGCTCGTTCTCGCTATCGTGAGCTGCCTCGCTGTCGAGGCGGCGGCTCAGAAGGCGATGAAGAAGAAAATTACCATTTACGACGGCAGTGCGGCCCTCACGGGCATTCTCCTCGCCATGAATCTTCCCCCCTCGTCTCCCTGGTGGCTCGTCGTGCTCGGTTCGGTTATTGCTGTGGGAATGGGAAAGCAGATCTACGGCGGCCTCGGCTACAACCCCTTCAACCCGGCGCTCGTGGCGCGCGTCGTTCTTTTGATCTCCTTTCCTGTCCAGATGACTACCTGGACGGAGCCGAAGCCGATCCTTTCCGGCGGTGATGCAGTCACAGGGGCGACGCCTCTCGGCCTCCTTAAGGACGGCCTCATGAAGGACGGCAATATCAACGCCATAAAAGACGTCTCCGAAGGAGCGCTCTTCCTCGGAAATGCCGGTGGGAGTCTCGGCGAGGTGTCGGCCATCGCTCTTTTACTCGGCGCGGCCTACCTCTTTTACAAAGGCTACATTACCTGGCATATCCCGGTCTCATTTATGGGGACCGCTTTTATCTTTTCCGGTATTTTCTGGCTCATCGATCCCACACGCTATGCCGATCCGGCCTTTCATATACTCGCAGGCGGGATGGTGCTCGGCGCCTTCTTCATGGCGACGGACTATGTTACTTCTCCCATGACGCCGAAAGGGATGCTTATTTTCGGTTTCGGCTGCGGTCTCATCACCATGATCATCCGCCTCTGGGGCGGCTACCCCGAGGGGGTTTCCTTTGCTATCCTGCTTATGAATTCAGCTACGCCGCTTATCGACCGCTACACGGTGCCGAAACGTTTCGGTGCGGAGAAAGGAGCGGCCTGACATGGACATGGCAAAGATGTTTATTACGTTGACCCTTGTCTGCGCAATCGCTGCGGCGTCACTCGCCAAGGTCTACGACGGTACGAAGGACGCCATCGCCGAGGCGAAGCGGCAGGAGATATTGAGGGCTATCAAGACCGTCCTTCCTTCCTTCGACAATGCGCCCGATCAGGATATTGTGGACCTCCCTTCGGGCAAAGACAAAAAGGGGAATGTAATAAAAACGACCTTCTACCGTGGGACGAAAGAAGGAGAGATCGTAGGCGTCGCTTTCAAAAGTTCGTCCAAGGAGGGCTACAGCGGTCTCATCGAGGTGATGGTGGGGGTCGATCCGCTAGGTACTGTGACGGCCATTGAGGTTGTGAGTCACGCCGAAACGCCTGGCCTCGGCGATAAGATTACCTTCGACTGGTTCGAGAAACAATACAAGGGAAAGAGCCTCGATAATGCTAACTGGCTCGTGAAGAAAGACGGCGGTGATTTCGACCAGATTACGGGCGCTACAATATCGCCCCGTGCGGTGACGCAGGCGGTCAAAAAAGGGCTCGACTTTTTTCAGGCTCATAGAAACGAGATAATGAATCAGGCGGGTTAAGCGATGAGTTATTCTACAATAATGAAAAAAGGGGTTTGGACAGAAAACCCCGTCTTCAAGCAGCTTCTCGGCATGTGCCCGCTTCTGGCGGTGACTACATCTGCCATGAACGGCCTCGCCATGGGAGTTGCCTCCGCATTCGTTCTTATCTGCGCCAACATCGTTGTCTCCCTCACCAAGGATTTTATCCCCTCCAAGGTGAGGATTCCCTGCTACATCGTTATTATCGCCTCTTTTGTTACCATTGTCGATCTCGTCATGGCGGGTTTTTTCTTCGATCTTCATAAAAAGCTCGGTCTCTTCATCCCTCTCATCGTGGTGAACTGCATGATTCTCGGCCGTGCAGAGGGTTATGCCTCGAAAAACAGCCTGCTCCATTCCATTGTGGACGGGATCGCCGTGGGCATCGGTTTTACCCTCGCTCTCGTCATCCTCGGCGCTGTTCGTGAGATACTCGGCAACGGCAGTTTCTTCGACATCCAGATTCTCGGCGCCGGCTACATGCCGCTCATCGTCATGATCCTGCCTCCCGGCGCCTTCATCGCGCTCGGGTTTATCATCGCCTTTTTCAATAAACTTGAAAAGAGTTAGTGTCGCGCCAAGCGTAAATTGTCGGCCTCAGCGAGTCGAGAAGCGGTCATATGCAAGGCGCGCGAGTGCAGGACTAGCCGTAGATAATTCAAACGAGTGCAACGCAGCAGATGGCCGCTTATAGTCTCGCCCGGAGGGAGCCATTTAAATAGCCCCATGCGGCGTTGCAGCCACTTGGAATATGAATAACTATTCCTGCATGACTGCGCCTTGCCTTGGACTATTTGAATGACTCTGAGACCGACAATTTACGCTTGACGCGACACCGTGTTTTTAAGTATTCTTAAACCGAATGGACCCCGACCCTGACAATTGTTTCCCCTTTTTTATTTCTGTGAAGCGGCAAACTAATCCCTTGCGCCTCATGAGAAAAAACTCTCACTTTCATAAACTGACTGACGGGGAGGGTAATGGACGATACTAGTCTGTTATGGCGCCTCGGTCTCCTCGTAGTGCTCATCCTCCTCTCCGCCTTTTTTTCCGGCTCCGAAACGGCCCTCATGGCGCTCAACAAGGTGAGGCTGAAGCATCTCAAGAAAGAGGGGAAGAAGGGAGCCAAGCTCCTCGATAAGATCATCAGCCGTCCCGACAGCCTCATCGGTACCATCCTTCTCGGCAACAACCTGGTCAATGTGGCGAGTTCCGCCATTGCCACATCCCTTGCCATCTACTTCTTCGGGCCTGAACTCGGCATCCTTTACTCCACCCTTATCATGACCCTCGTCCTTCTCATCTTTGCCGAAGTGACGCCAAAGACCTACTCGGCCTACCATTCGGAAGGGGTCGCTTTTCTGGTGGCCCGTCCGCTGGCTCTGCTCATGACTCTTTTAAAACCGCTCGTTCTTACGGTCACCTTCTTTACGAGCGGTCTGCTTAAGATCATGGGACTGAAAAAAGAGATGGGGGGAGATATCCTGACGGAGGACGAACTGAAAACGATGATTCTCCTCGGCGAAGAGGCGGGGCACTTCGGCAAGAAAAAGACCCAAATGCTCCAGGGAATATTGGAGCTTAGGGATATTAGCGTGAAAGAAGTCATGGTGCCGAGGCGGGATGTCTTCGCCATTGATATGGGCACGCCGCTCGATGAGATCAAAGAGGCGATCATCGATTCTCCCTATTCGAGGATACCTGTTTACCGGGGAGAGATCGACAAGATCGAAGGGGTGCTCTATGCAAAGGATTTTTTAAAGGCCCTTGCCATGGGGCGGGAATTTAAGCTGGAAGATCTGGTCGGCGCCCCCTATTTCGTTCCCGAGACGAAGAAGATACAGGCCCAACTCGCTGATTTCCAGCGGAACCACGTTCACCTTGCCATTATCCTCGATGAGTTTGGCGGGACCGAGGGGATTGTTACCATGGAAGACCTGCTCGAAGAGATCGTCGGCGAGATTTGGGATGAGTCGGATCGGGAACTGAGGCCTGTTACCCGCTACGGTGACGGTTCGATCTCCGTGGACGGCAAGCTGACTATTCGTGAATTGAACAAGGAACTCGACATCGATATCCCCGAAGAAGATTTCAATACTGTGGCCGGTCTGATTATGCACCGTCTCGGCAAGGTGCCGGAAAAAGGCGAGAGGCACGAGTATATGGGGCTGAAATTTACCGTTCAGCGGATGGATGGACAGGCGATTATAAAGATTAAAATCAGGAAGTTGCAGGGCCAAAAACAGCTTTAAACGCTTCTCCCCGGATATGAAACTCTTTCATTCTTAAGCGGTTTTCTCCGTCATTCCACCGAAAAATCACTCTCTTTTATACCCACGCCATCCGGGTTGATCTCCTCGTTATAGCAAAAACTTCTTTTTATAGAAGAGGGTTAGCGGAGAGGTGGGGGTAAGTGGCGCTAAACTTGCAATATTATTAGATTAAATAAGGTCGAACTCTGACTCAGAGCAAACCGGAGGAAACTCCGGGACGCAGAGCTGCGGAACTAACGAAGATTTTTCTTCCATGTTTGCCGGGCCGCCAGGGGATACATTCTCTGGCGGCCCTTTTTTATTTTGGGCGGTAGAAGAAAACAAAAGGAGGGAAAAATGACAGCAGATGCTACCAGCAGATATGACGTGGCCATCGATATGATTCGGCATCAGGAGTATGGCGTGGCGATTCAGTGCCTGGAGAACAACCTGAAAGGAGAGGAGAAAGACCCCGCCTCACTCTCTCTTCTCGGGGTGGCATTGGCGCGGTCGGGACGGGACCTGAAACGGGCAGCCAAACTCTGCACTGAGGCGATCGAACTGGACAAAGAGAAAGCCCTTTATTATTTCTACCTGGCTGACGTCTACCGCAGGATGAGGCGAAAGAGGAAGGTGCTGGAGGTCTTGAAGGCGGGGCTCAAGGTGGACCCCGGCAATCGGCAACTCGTTAAGCTCTTAAACCAGTTTGGCTCCCGGAAGAAACCGGCCTTTTCCTTTCTCAAACGTTCCAACCCGATCAACAAGTACGCAGGGAGGCTCATGGCAGGACACGGGTCAAGATAGATAAAATTCTATGAGGAGAGACGATAATAGTCGGTGAGCGGGCGGCTTTTGCGCCTGCCTCTCTATTTTCGCCCCTTTCCTCTCCCTTTCCCTTTGTGTTTTTCTGTTTTCTTGTCGCTGCCGCCCGGAAGATCGTGGCCCCGTTTGAGGGCGTGGAACTCTTTGGACCCCGGTTTTATGCCGAGGCTCTTTGCCAGAACGCCCCACCCCTTATCCCTGCTTGCGTTATACTGCTCGATCACCTCTTCCGTCGGTTTATTCGACATCTCTCCCAGCTTCAAGACCATATAGGCGTCTGCCGGGTCTTCAATGTTACTGAGCACGGCATTCACCTCTACGCCGCCAATCTCGAATCGGGTTTCGAGGCGCGCCTTAAAGCCGGAAGAATCAAGCTTCGCCTCCACGTTCAGGTCTTTGATCCAGCCGAAATCGCCCGCCAGGGCTGGTGTGGCCGTGGCGGCCAGGATGGTGAGCCCTAAAAGCAAAGTTTTTAGAATGTTCATTTTTTCTCCTCCTAAGTTATTTGATTTATCACTCTGTTATGAGTCACTTAACCCCAGAGTTCCACTTCGTCACTCCTTTCTTCGATGGGTGTGAGTTCGTATTTCGCGACGAGTTCTTCATAGGCGCAGACGCGGTTCCGGCCATGCTCCTTGGCGTAGTAGAGTGCCTTGTCGGCGCGGTCGAGGGCGAGCATGGGAGGGGAGACATTCGTCACGTCGGCAAAGCCGATGCTAACCGTAACGTGCTCTACCTGCGGGAAAAGGCGGTTTGCGACCCTTTCCCTGCACCGTTCCAGCACGAGGAGCGCTTTGCTTGCGTCCACCTCTTTCAGTATGACGATAAACTCTTCGCCGCCGTAGCGGGCGATAATATCGTTGAAGCGGAAGACGTGCCTGATTTCCTGCGAAAAGATGAGGAGCGTCTCGTCGCCGATGAGGTGGCCGTAGGTGTCGTTCACCGCCTTGAAGTGGTCGATGTCCATCATGGCGAGTGCCGTGTAGGGGCGCTCGTCGGCGGCGTAGTCTGTGTTTCCTCGCGAGTTGATTTCGATCTCGCTCATGATCCGGTTGAAGGCGTGGCGGTTTAAAAAGCCTGTCAGCGGGTCGCGGTCTTTGCTTCTAAGCAGTGCGAGCAGGTTGCCGAAACACTCGAAAATCGGCGTCACAGACGCCTCATCCACGCCGTCGTGGCCGAAGACGATGAGGTGAGTGACGCTCGCCTTTGCCGACGCCGCAACGGGAAAGATCATGCATGGGACGCTGCCCCTTTTTAGGGCGACCGTTTTTTTCGAGTTTACAGCTTTTTCAAACCCTTCGAGCTTTGTTATTTCAATTGCCTGTCTGTTCGGGTTGAGGGCGTCCAGGGAGACGAGATAGTCCGGTTGTTTATAGTCGGCGTTTCTCACCGTTCGGATTTCTGAGATTTCGAGGCGGCTGCCGGGGAGTTGTCCCTCCACAAGGATTTTGAGGGAGAGTTTCAGGTTTTGTGAGGTCTTCTGTTCGGTGAGGGACTGGATAATCCAGAGAAGGTCCGTGTCGGTTAACGTTTTGCCTGCTGTCTTCGGTTCGGCTTTTTTCGTTTCAGTCATCGCGGCGGACTTTTTTTGTGGAGAAGGCGGGGAGGGCAG
This sequence comes from uncultured bacterium, assembly GCA_965372635.1. Classification (GTDB taxonomy): domain Bacteria; phylum Desulfobacterota; class JADFVX01; order JADFVX01; family JADFVX01; genus CBDVDA01. The sequence continues at coordinate 18,459 of CBDVDA010000053.1, forward strand.
ACGGCCATATACTCGCCTCCTTCCGCCCCTGGGGTGCTGTCGAGACCCATTCGCCCGCATCGGTAACGCGACCGCCTCTCCGACATTTGTCGTTATTGTATCGCCTTCCGTTCCGATTATCAACGTCTCTTTGAGGCGTCCCGAAGGGACCTGCCGGACGCAAATAAAAAAGCCCGCCGGAGATGAAAACCGGCGGGCGAGATGTTCTTCTGTGCTTCAGGCGTTTTACCGCGCTTCGAAATACTGCAGGTGGTGACCAATCCCGGCGGCGTTAAAAAAGACGCCCAGGCTTGTTGCCTGCTCAGCGGCGGGGCCGTTGTCGCCGTAGTACCATGTCCAGCTCGGTGTGACGGAGGTGTCGGTGTCGGGGTCGAAATGAATCGATTCATAGCGCCTCTTTCCCTCTCCATCCTGGCCGTCCAGGTAGATATCTCCCGATCCGACGAGGTGCTTCAGTATGCTGATGTCTGCTAGCTCCTCATAGGTGACGCCGTCGGTGCTGGTATACCACTTGACGGCGACGGAGGTGATTTTCTTCGATTCATCGGTGACGGCCTTGATGACGGGGATCGCCCCCTTGATCTTGCCGTTGGCCCCTAGAGGGGTGGCGACGGAGACGTTGAAGGTTCCCGTTATGGCGTCGTCGATCTTGAAGGTCCAGTCACCCTCAGGGATTGTCCCACGGAGACCGCTTCCGAATTCGAAGGAGACGTCTTCATAGGCGTTGGTGGCGTAGAATTGCGTATTGTCGGCCGAGGCCTCGGTATTCCCGCCGGCATTTACGCTGCATGTGGTTCCGTCACTGGACATGGGCACATCGGGAGTAAAGTAGACTGAAGGCGTGGTGGTGGAGATATTCGAGAGAGGCGGGGGGAAGAGCTCAAGGATCACCGGGGTTACGCCGTCGCCGCAGACATGATCCATGGTAACGGCCGTCTGGTTGGAATCGAGCTGAAATTCGTAGTTCCGATATTGGTAACTCGTCACAGCGGCAAAGGCATTTTCGATGGTCGCGTAATCTCCGTTGAATATGAAGTCCGGTCTCAGGTAATAGAAAAGACCCGTTGCGTCATCGTAGTTGTTTACCAGATTTGTGACCCCCTTGAGGAGGTCGTCATTCCTGGCAAGGATCAGCAACTGCTCGGGAGTCATGGAAAAATCGGTGGCACTCGTCGTATATTGAGAAAGGGCGATGTCGCCGAAGGCGCTCACCGTTCCGAGATCGATATTAGAGGTGGCAGCGCCGGTTACAGGTACCTCGATCAGGCTTTCCGTGTCTGACGCCATTAGGGAGACATACCCTGCGAAATCCCCTGAAACGGTATCCATGAGAAGGAGTATCCAGTCGTAATGCTTGCTAAGGTTGATAGAAAAAGACCCATCGGAGTCCACGTCGGCAGAGACGCTGTCAGTCATCATGCTTCCATGAAATTCCCCTCCCTCCAGAGGGACGGCCACCACCTTATTGACGGGTTGAAGGATCATTACTGCATAGGCCTTTGAAACGAAGGTGAAGAGCCCGGCAAAGAAGCTGTCATTTTTCGTGATGGCCGCTGTGTCGTAGTCTGAACTTGAAACCGTCCCCGTTAACTTGACCGATCTGCTGGTGTTAGACGACGACTCGCTGGTGCCGGATGAACTGCCGCCGCAGGCGATGAAGAGTGCGGTAATAGAGAGAAATAGAAATAGGGCGAGCGCCACCAATAGATGTCTTTTTTTCATGATCTCCTCCTCTTTTGGGTTTCTGTCGGAATGACTCGTCGCTGGCGCCGCGCCGGATGCCAACATGAGTCTATAGTTAAGTTAAGCTCAAAACCATCGACTTGTCAATCGAAAAATAGTAGAAAAATGTGCTAGTCGGGGTGTTGATGCCCCGGTAAAATAAGGGGGGGGGGGAGGAGGGAGAAGGCGGGGAGGCAGGCGGCCATATACTCGGCCTCTTCCGCCTCCGGCGTGCTGTAGAGGACCCACTAGCCCGCATGGGTAATGACCGCCTCTCCGGCGTTTACGGTCATTGTATCGCCTTCCGTCTCTATGTGCAACGCCCCCTTCAGAACCACCGTATACTCGTCGAACTCCGGTCTTTGCCCCGGCTCCACCCACCCGGCAGGGCTCACCATGCGGGCGATGCTGAGCGCCGACGTGCCGGAATTCACCCGGCCGATATACTCTTCGATCCGCTTAAGTTTGTTGCCTGCGGGCTGGATGATGGTGGGGGTGAGGATTTTGGTTGGCATGGTTGGGTTATGTATTCACTCAAGTTTATTATTTATAACGTCGTAGGGCGGATAAGCTTGCGCCATCCGCCGAATGAAATAATCACACACTCTCTTCAACTGGTGTATTCACAAGGCTGCAACTCGCCCAATCTTCGGGATAAATACTCTTTTCAACAAATTGATGAAAAGGCGAATGAGGGCAATCACGAACATGTTCTACCAAGCCATGTTTGACGGGATTGAATCCATATGTGCGGCATAATCTTCATCATTGCGAATAATGTGTTCCCAAAAACGTCTTTGCCAAATCCCCCGCTCTTTTCTTTTAATTCGCACCGGGGACAGTCGTTCCGTTTTGGGTAAAGATTTGGAAAACCTTTTTTTGATCTCCCGCCAGCGTCCTGAAAAATCACTGTCTTTTTGGGGCAGTGTCCATATGCAATGCATATGATCGGGTAATACAACCCAGCCATCAATGTGAAAAGTGTTTCGTTTTTTTACAGTTTGAACCGATTTCCGCAGTAAGCCAATATGGTCCGTAAGTAGTGCTTTTTTTCTTTCACGCAAATTGACGGTAAAAAAGTAGCTCGCGCCGTCGATTCTTTGTCGTCTGTGATTTGGCATAGTGTTATGATTCAATCATTCGGCGGATGGCGCAAGCTTATCCGCCCTACGGTGCTAGGTTGGGTTGTGAAATCCAACCCACCTACTTTGGCCCTTGTGACCCGGTAT
>CBDVDA010000054.1:0-20527 GCA_965372635.1 uncultured bacterium
TCAATCATGCCCATAGGAAGCTGAACAGCCATGTTATTAATTTACAGTTACTAAACATCTAATATAGACAGAGTTGACAATCGATTGACAATACTGTCTTTGTGATCAGTGAATATCAATAAAGTCTCTTAAGTCTTCCGGTAGACTAGCCTCGACTTTAATATCATGCCCTGTGACCGGATGTTTGAATGAAAGCATGGATGCGTGGAGTGCCTGTCTTGGCAGGAGCAGCTCCCTCTCCAGCTCTTCACTGAACCCCTCAGCTATGAATTTTATAAAGAGCCTTTCATCCTTGTAAATCTTGTCTCCAACCAGGGGGTGACCAATGGCTGAAAAATGAACCCGTATCTGATGCTTCCGGCCTGTTTTTGGCCGGACCTTCACCAGGGTAAAACCGGGGAACCTCTTTATAACCTCATACTCTGTTACGGAAGACGCGCCGTTTGCATCCGGCCCTTTGCCTGCCATCATCTTTATCCTTAAAACGCTCTTATCATCCTCGCATATGGGCAGGTCTATCACACCCGCATCATCAATGACCTCGCCAAAGACCAGTGCCCTGTATTCCTTCTCTACCTTTCTTCCAACGAATGCCTCTGCTAGCCTGCTTGCAATTGCCCTGGAGCGCGCAATAAGGACGATCCCGCTCGTCTCCCGGTCTATCCTGTGGACGAGATAGAGCGACCTGGAGTCTCTCTGTCTTCTCAACTGCTGGATGAGATCTCTTTTTCCCCAGGGATCGTTGGCATGAACCAACATGCCGGGAGGCTTGTTGACAATGAGAATCTCGTCGTCCTCAAAGAGTACAGGGATATCTTCATCCTTAATGGTTTCACCCTTCAAGTCGGAAAGGAAGAAAATTTCATCTCCTGTCCGAACTTTTGTGCCCTTCTTGAATCTTCTCTCTTTCCGGACAAGCCTCGTATCGATGATGTTGTGAAGCTCGTTTCTGGAATAGCTTGGAAGCATTCTCTTCATAAACTCGTCGAGCCTGAGACCGGAGTTATGCGGTGCAACCTTAAAGGAAACTTCGGACTGATCAATATGCGCTGTACTACTCATTGGAAAACGGTATAATAAGTAGGCATTTATGTCAAGGCGGGTCTGCTAAATAGAATTCAAAGGGAGAAACTTATTATTCTAACGCCCCCTAACCCCCTCTTACTCTAAGAGGGGGAATCTAGACCCCTCCTCTTAAGATAAGGGCCTATGGCTCGGAGCCAACGGCTCATAGAGGAGGTTGGGAGGGGTTATGATACACTGAGCCTCTCTATTTAAGTGCCGGGTTAATAAATCGAATTCAAAAGGATAAACTCATGCGATGGACCTATTTTATACTCCTTCAGTGCCTGCTTGTTGGAATCGTTGCAGGCAGTCTCTACATTCATAAAGACCGGGTAACCCTGGTAAAACCCCCTCCTCAGTCTCTGGCCAAGTGGTACAAGCCGGAAAACAAACGGCAGGTCTGGCTCCACAACATGTTCAAACTGCGCCGCGAAATGCAGGCGATCCGGCTTTATGCCGAAAATAAGGATGCTGAACATTTAGAAAAATGGGCAGGCAGGTTAAGCGAGCATTACCTGAAGATTGGCGAGATGGTTCCCGAGTGGAAGAAACTTCTCGATCTGGACACAATCTCCAGTTTGGAGAAAAGCGCTCAGGCGAATCGATATGAGGATGTCTCCAAGGCACTCGATGGTTTAACTGAAAACTGCGAATCCTGCCACAGAGATTACCGCGCCGTTACCGCTGCCATCTACCGATCCCCCGATTTCAGTTCTCTTAAAATCAATGGATCAACATCTTTTAAAGAGCAGATGAAAAAACTGACTGAGCAGGTGAACCGAATCAAGATTGCCTCTGAAGACGGTATGAATGATGTTGCGCTTTCATTCTTGTCCGATTTAAAAACAGGCATCAGCCTGCTCGGTGAAACGTGTAAAAATTGCCATAAGAAGGGTGAGCAACCCTACCCCGGCGAAATGATCAGCAAAACATTGACCAGCCTGGAGCAAAGCCTGAAATCGGGAACACTAAAAGAGCAGGGGAGGGATCTCGGCACACTGGCCGTGCTTGCCTGTGCACGCTGCCACGGCACACATCGTCTCGCCTATGACGCCGGGAAAACATTCTCGGAAAAGCCAGACTGGGTGGAATTGATGAAGCATTAGTCGCTTAGTTTCTAATACGAGTTCCACCCTCCCCCTTGTGGGGGGAGGATTAAAGGTGGGGGTGATATCAGCTAATGCCCCTTCACTCTACCTCCTACCGAGAGATACGACTAACGGCATTAACCAGCGCTTTCATCGAAGCTGTCTCGATGTTCTCATCGATAGCAGCGCCAAAGGAAGTGGCGCCGTCTTCACTTTTAATCCCTATATAGGCAATCGCTTTCGCTTCAGAGCCCGGTGCAAGTTCATGCTCCTCATAGGTCGTTATGGTAAAAGAGAGGTTAAATTGCTTTTTCATTCCCTTTGCAAAGGCATCGATGGGCCCTTTTCCTTTCGACTCGATAGCAACCTCTCCACTCTCATAGCCGATGACTGCACTCATATGGGAGACTCCACCGCTTGTGTTCTGGCTTTTCAGTGATTTGAGGCGGTAACGTCTCTTCTCCAACATGTAGCTCTCCCGGAAGGCCTGCCCGATCTCCATTGGCGAGAGTTCCGATCTTTTTTCTTCCGTCTTTGCCTTGATCACCTTACCGAAGTGGGGCTGCATATCCCTCGGTATGCGATAGCCAAACTCCGATTCCATGATATAGGCCACGCCCCCTTTGCCCGATTGGCTGTTGATACGGATGACCGCCTCATAGTTTCTTCCCACGTCTTTGGGGTCGATGGGGAGATAGGGCACCCTCCATTTTTCACCCTGTGACGCTTCATTCGCTTTGAGCCCCTTGTTGATGGCGTCTTGGTGGGAGCCGGAAAAGGCTGTATAGACGAGCTCTCCCGCATAGGGATGGCGGGGGTGCACATCCATGGCGGTGCATCTTTTATAGATTTCCCTCACACCATCGATGTCGGAAAAATCGAGGCCCGTCTCTATTCCCTGGGTGTAGAGGTTGAGAGCCATGGTGATAATGTCCATATTGCCCGATCGTTCGCCGTTGCCGAAAAGAGCTCCTTCCACGCGGTCGGCGCCTGCCATGAGCGCCATCTCGGCGGCGGCCACGGCTGTTCCCCTGTCGTTATGGGTATGGACGCTCAAAACAATGGAATCACGATCTTTCACATTACGGTGAAACCACTCTATCTTGTCGGCATAGACGTTGGGCGTGCTCATCTCCACCGTGGCAGGGAGGTTGATGATCACCTTGCCATGCCGCAGCGGCTCCCACACATCCATGACGGCGTGGCAGATGGCAAGGGCAAAGTCGTCCTCCGTTCCCGTATAGCTCTCGGGCGAATACTCAAACCTTATGCCGCTGTTTCCCGACTCCTCCTTCAGTCTCTGCATGATTGCAGCGCCCTCGACGGCAATGGAGGTGATCTTTTCCCTGCTCTTTTTAAAGACAACCTCCCGCTGTATCTTTGACGTGGAGTTATAAAGATGAACAATCACATTTTTAGCCCCCTCTATCGCCTCGAATGTCCGCCTTATATGCTCTTCTCGGGCCGGTGTGAGAACCTGCAAGGTTACATCTTCAGGAATCATCCGTTCATTGATCAGCTTCCTTACAAAGGTGAATTCAAGGTCAGACGCCGAAGGGAAGGCGACCTCTATCTCTTTAAAGCCGATATCGACTAAAAGCCTGAACATCTCCACCTTTTCATCGATTCCCATTGGGGTGGAGAGGGCCTGGTTACCGTCTCTAAGATCGACGCTGCACCAGAGAGGCGCATTGGTAATCACCTCGTCTGGCCAACTCCTGTCTGTCAGCGCTAGGTTAGGGCAGGGTTCGTATTTGTTTTTTGCTATTATCTGCTTAGTCATGACAGACCTCCTTTATTAAATCCTCTTCAGGTTCGGCAGACATAAAAAAAGCCACCGACCTCGAAGAGGTGGTGGCTTATAAAATGCCTCGTTTATGTTTCAGCTATTCACTAATCCTTAAACGCACCTCTTCCCGCAAGTCTGTTCCCAAGTAGAGACAGACCGGATAGTAGTAGAAGGCTGTTAAGAATTATGGAATTACCACTCATGATTTTTTATTATAGTCCTCTTTAGGGCATCACTGTCAAGAAAGAAGTTGAACTCAAAAAGGGGGAGGGCCTCTTTTACATACCCCCCCCCCGTCAATCCAAAAAAATATCCAGATTTTTCTTGCCCCCGCTCAAGCTAAACTGTATCCTTTCCGCTTCCAAAAACAGCTTCAAAGGAGAAACTAAATGGGCATTCTTTCCAACACCGTCAGCATCTGTCAATTCCGGGTAATGGGCGACCTTCCGGCGGGGGACCTCTCCCAGTGGTCTTCAGAGCGGTTGGCAGAAAATGCCTTCAAGTCTATCAACAATACGGCGCAGGAGCTTTCCTTCGGGTGGGTCCATTTGGATGACATGGAGCAGGCGAGCTTCGATACGCCCCGCTCATTCTGGCGCGACAACTACAGCGTCTTTACACTCCGTCGCGACCAGCGAAAGGCGCCTTCGGCGCTCTTCAAGGGTGAAATGGCGAAGGCGGAGAGAGAATTCCTTGCCACAAACCCGACGCTCAAAAGGGTGCCGAAAGCGGAGAGGGACAACCTCCGCGATCTGGTCCGCGCCTCCCTCTTTTCGAGGATACTCCCAACGCCTGCCACATACGATGCCGTCTGGGACCGGAAGAGCGGGATCATCACATTTACAAGCTTCAGCCCGAAGGCGATAGACCTCTTCGCCGACCTCTTCGGAAAGACATTCGAGGGCTTGAGGCTCGTCATGATCCATCCCATAGCACGGGGGGAGATGGTGCTCGACGATGCGACGGCTGCGCTCCTGAAAAAGGCGAACAAAGCCTCCACCGAGGACGTTGTCTCCCTCATCAGGGAGAACGCATGGCTCGGCATGGACTTCATGCGCTGGCTCATGTATAAGACGATGGAGGATTCTTCCGAATACGAGGTGAACCGGCCGGGCCACTTCATGGAGAAGGAACCTTATGTGGCCTACATCAACGACCGTCTCATCTTGCAGGGGGCCGGCGAAAGGGGCGTGCAGAAGATCACCGTAGTTGGGCCGCAGGACAACTTCAGCGAGGTCCGCACCGCTGTGAGGAACGGGAAGGAGATCACTGAGGCGACTATCTACCTGGAGAAAGAGGAAGAGGAGTTCTGGAAGCTCACCTTGAAGGGGGAGCAGTTCCACTTTGGATCGCTAAAATCCCCCGCAGTAAAGATAGAGAGGGACGAGGTGACCGACGAAGAGAGCGAGAGGGAGGCGGTCTTTTACGAGCGGATGTTCCTGCTGGAGCGGGGACTGCAACTTTTCGACAGCCTCTATGCCGACTTCCTCCGCGCAAGGCTCGGCAGCGGCTGGGCGAAAGAGTCTACGGTCATCGAGGTCTGGCTCGCCTCGGAGGAGTAACCGTTTTCAACGGTAGCGAGGGTTAGACAACCCAGGATAGGAGATATAAAAAGCATGCGTGATTTACCAGATTGTCTGGAATGCGGTTCAAAATATACCTACGAAGACGTCACGATCTATGTTTGCCCCGAATGCGGACACGAATGGTCAAAGGATGGAGCGGTGCAGGATAGCGAAACTGAGAAGGTTGTTAAAGACGCCAACGAAAACGTGCTTAAAGACGGGGATACGATCACGGTCATTAAAGATCTCAAGGTGAAAGGCTCATCGTTGGTGGTCAAGATGGGAACAAAAGTAAGAAATATCCGTCTCGTCGATGGCGATCATGATATCGACTGCAAGATCGATGGGATCGGTGCAATGAAATTGAAATCAGGGTTTGTGAAAAAGCTTGGCTAGTTTTAGATGTTTCGGTGTGTCCTCACGCCGAAACTAATGAAGTGTTATTGATTTCGGTGCGTGGACGCACCGAAATATCAAAATAAAAAGCCCCCTATTCCTGCGAGGAGGGGGTATTGTTTGCCATAGGTTGCTTCAGGATTATTTCCTGAACTTTGTGTGACACTGGACATAGCTGCCGAGGGTTTCCTGTGCCGATTCTCCTCGTTTACCAACCCCCCTTTGTGGTACAATTTTACTCCACTCGATTTTTACGCTTCAGGCCTCATATCCGATAAAAACCCGCACGTAAAAGATAGTTCAAAACAAGTTTTAGAAAGGAACGGTGAATAATGCCAAGAAAACCATCAGCGGGGGGATTCATAGATGCATACTGTACAAAATGTAAGGTAGACCTGGGTCATACCGTCATATGCCTGGTTGGGGAAAAGATCGCCCGCGTCAAATGCAGGACCTGCGGCAGCGAGCACAACTACAGGGATAGGGCAAAAAAGACGGCGGCAAGGAAGAGGACGACCATGTCTGCCAAAAAGGCTCTTCTCATGAAAAACCCCGAAGGGGTGTGGGTAGAGGCGATGAACAAGGCGACCGGGGCGGAAATTCCCTATGACGGCATACGGTTATACAAGCCGGGCCAGGTTGTCGCTCACCCCGTTTTCGGCAGCGGTGTCGTACTGGAAGCTGCGGAGAAAAAGGTGACCATCATATTCAAAGACAAGGAGAGGAAGCTTGTTTCCGGCAACTAGTTTGTAATGGCAGAACCTGATATCACAAAAGAGGATACCCTGTAATGGACGGAGCTAACAGAAGTGACGTAACGGTCGGCATTACTGTCGAGGTGGTGGAGAAGCATAACCAGCGAACGGGAACGGTGACGAAAGGAGTGGTTAAAGATATCCTCACAAAATCTTCAACTCACCCCCACGGAATCAAGGTGCGGCTTGTAACCGGTATTGTAGGGAGAGTCAGGAATATCCTCGTTGAAAATGGATGAACAGGAGTCGCCGCTAAGCGTTTTCACAAAGCAGAGATAAACAGCCTTGGTAAAGGCACGGTTGTACTGAAAACCTGTTTTTTTAAAAAATACTGAATAATAAGGGAGGAGTCCTATGGCAAGCGCAAGTGCAAGACACATACTGGTTGAATCGGAAGAACAGTGCCGAGGTTTAAAGGAACAGATAGAGGGGGGCGCCGAGTTTGCCGAAATGGCGAAAGAGCATTCAAAATGCCCTTCAGGGAGTGAAGGTGGCGAACTCGGGACCTTCGGGCCGGGGCAGATGGTGAGGGAGTTCGACGAGGTCGTATTCAGCGCCGAGCTTAATAAGGTTCATGGGCCGGTAAAGACGCAGTTCGGATATCACCTGCTGGAGGTAACAAGCAGAACGGACTGATTCTCTTCCTGATACCGTTACAAAAGCCCCGTCAGTACCGGCGGGGCTTTTGTTTGCGCAGGGTGATGTTCTTAAGGCCTTAGTCTCTCCCGATTTTACCTTTGGACAGATTATATTTGTGTCAATTCGGGGCCGGTAGCCTGATTGACAAAGAGGCATCTGTGGGCTACTATAAAATATATCAAATACCCTGTTCTCTGGAGAAAAAACGGATGAAACACACACACCTTTTGCTGCTGGCACTCTCTTTTATCTTGATCGTTTCCTTTGAAGTGAGGGCTGAAAAAATAACCACCTCGCTCGACTTCAAACAGCAAATGCACACCATATTCGATAGTTATAATAATGCAAGGATAAGTATAAGCCTGGAAAAACTGGACATTGCAGATATCTATCTTAAGGATATGCTTGAGGCGATAGGCGTGGCGAAGGAGAATGCCCCGGAAAAGGATCACAGGCGAATCCTCGAAACCTTCGGCAAACTCGATGATGTCGTTAAGAAACTGAGGGAGGCCATGAAGCGGGGAGACAGGCTGACGACGAAGATCTATTCGATGGATATGCTCAACGGATGTGTTACCTGCCACAAAGCGTCAAAACTCGGTTCTCTTTTTAAAAATCCGAGGCGCACCACACTTTTCGGGGAGTACATGCATAAGGTTTCGGAACATCTCGATATGGCAAAAATCGAAGCGGAATTCGAAGGCGGCGAAAAGGAAGTCAAAAAGCATGTAAAGCTTGTCATATATTATCTCGACCTTCTGAAATCGGTTTTCCCTGAAGAGGGACCTTCAGGCGTTATTCTGGATAAAAAGGCTTTCAGCGTGCACATCGCTGAGGTCAGGAAAGGACTGGAGAAGCATGTCAAAGGTAAAAAGCTGCCCGATCTCGAGAGTGCCAGGACCTCGCTGAACAGTCTTTGCGTGACCTGCCACGAGCCGGAGCGGATCAAGTAAGAAAAAAGAAATACGGATAAAATAAGAAGCCGACAAATTTTAGTACGAACGCTGCTTCTCTATACCCCCTCTTTTCTCTCATAAAGGTTAAGGCTCCTTGATGTAGGGGGCCGTGGCGGACCGGTATTTTTTATTTTTCAGAACCTCGCGCATATTTCGAAGCATTCCGTACACATTATCAACGGAAAAGGGATTCATCAGCCATGCCGGGACGAGTCCTCCCGGGTCTGCGTATATCTGGTACTCGATTCTCACCATCCCCTTAGCCTGCGGCGTGAACTTCCAGAATCCTTTTAGCGAGGGAACACGGAGGTAGTTCTCCTGTGTTGGGTAATAACCGGCCACACCTTCCATCTCTATGGTCACCGCCAGCGTATCCGGCGCCTGATCCAGAAAAAAACGGACAACTGTATCGCGGTCATAAAAAGGCCAGGGTGACAGGATGATACCGCGCACATAGACCTCCTGTGGGCTAATCCTCTTCAGGATAGTCACCCCGCCGCTTTTCGGAACCCATTTCCGGTTCGAGTCGAGATCATCTATAAGCGCAAGGATGGCGGAGAGCGATGTTTTGGCCCTCATTTCACCTTTTAACTCATTTACAGAGGAACCCTCAATGGGGCGGGTATAGATTTTAACGCTATCACCCTCTTTGGCGAGTTTCCACTGTTCAACGGCTGAACCGTCTGTTGCGAGGAAGAGAAAAAAACAGGAAAGAACCTTCAACAGGAGAGGATGTCTTCTCATAAGGCGTGGTCGCCATTCAGCCGCTCTAGAACCGCAATGAGGCGCATCAGTCGTCATGAAAGGCACCCCTTTTTGAAATGTTTTATCAGGCAGTCTACCAGAAATCCCGGTGATGTAAAGCGGGGGCGAAAAAAAGTTTAGAAATTCATTCCATTTATGATAATATCCTCTCATTTTGTCGTGGAAAAGATCATGAAAAAGAGGCGGATTACATTACTGCTGGCTCTTGTCGCTTTTTCGGCCTGTGCACTTCCGGAGTTGCCTCAATTAACGGTAGCAGAAGGCGTGAACGAGTCCGTCTACGCCGCATCGCTGGAAGCGGTGAAGGCGAGTCTGCCCGACCGGGTGGTGATCCCTGCGCCGCCTGACTGCACCCTCTGCCATATTGAGAAAAGTGAGTATAAAAGCCCTTTCTACACCTTGCCTCTAAATTTTTCGCACAAGTCCCATTCCGCTCTCGGCATTGCCTGCCTCTTCTGCCATAGGGCGGCATCATCAAGCCGGGAGATCGACGATGATCTCATGCCGGTGGGGCATTTTTTCAAAAATGAAAAGGACGATGAGGCTCCCGACCTGAACCCCTGCCGCGTTTGCCACCTCTATTCTTCAGAGTTCGGGAAAAAGGATAAAAAGATTCCGGGGCAGTGCATCGACTGCCACAGTGGTTATCCGAAAAGGAAGGTCGAGCCGGAGACCGGATATTACCTGGCGGGGCTTTTGAACAATCACAACGTCCATATCGAAAAGGGGATTCCTTGTCTTCGGTGCCACGTCGATTTCGACAAGCTGGAAGCGACGGTGAGCAAATTCACACCCACCCGTAAGCTCTGCGAAGAGTGTCACGGCAAAGGGGTGGAGGGGAGGAACCTCGATACACTTGTCCCACCGCGAGGCGTACACCTGGATGCAGAAGCGCTTTTCATGCGAAACTGCGCCCCCTGTCACGGGGACGACGGGAAAGGGACGGGGAAGGTATCCGGATTCTTCAGCGCCGACCTTACCCCGAGAGATCTCACCGATCCGGTCGCCATGGGCAAGAGGAGTGATGAGCAACTCTTCGACGTTATCTATCATGGCGGCCCGAAGCTTATGTTGTCGGAGAGGATGCCTGCCTGGCGGGGGTTGCTTACGGAGATGGAGGTGAAGATTCTGGTGAAGTATGTGAGGGGTCTTTCTGCTGAATAGGTTCTAGCTTCCCTTTGCCGGTGAGGCAGTGCTTTTGGACCGTGATTGGCGCTTTGTTTTTTTTAAACACTTTTTGACTACAGCCAATAGGGATTTTTTAACGATTGGTTTTGAAAGAAAATAGTCTGCGCCGAGGGAGAGCGCTTTTGATTTTACATCGGTTTCCCAATCTTCCGCCGTATTTATGCAGGTCAATGCCGAAAAGGCAATGATGGGAATATTTTTATATTCAGGCTCCTCCTCTTTCAATGTCTTTATGAGTTGCAGCCCGTTTATGCCCGGCATATCGATGTCGGTGAGGATGAGTTCAGGTTTGGCATCATAAAGGATATCGAGAACCTCTAGGCCGTCGTTGGCTTCGATGATCGTCAGTTCGAATTGTTTGCTCAGATGCTCCTGTATGGTGCTTCGCCAGACCTCCTGGTCGTCAGCTAGGATAATGAAGCTTTCGAGGGGCGGTATTTCCAGGTAGAAGGTGCTCCCCTGTTCCGGTACCGATTCAACATCGATCCCTCCGCCATGGGCCTTCATGATATCCATACAGAGCGGAAGGCCGAGGCCGCTCCCCTGTTCTCCTGCCGAACCGGAACTGCTTGTTTTGATCTCTTGCCTGAAGAGGTTTTCCAGAAAAAGGCTGTTGATTCCGTACCCCGTGTCTTTTACGGCGATGGTTGTGTTGCCGTTTTTTCCCTCCGGCACGAATACGTTTATCCTGTCTCCTCTCCCACAAAACTTCACGGCATTGGAAAGGAGGTTATGGATTACTTCGCCGAAGAGATCGGGATCTGCTGCGATAATCACTTTGCTCGGGAGTTCGTTTGACATTTCGATACCCTTTTTTGTTGCAAGATGCTTCAGGTTGGCCATATGCCTGTCGACGAGATCGGATACCTTGACAATCTTCCTGGAAGGTCTCATCCTATTAGTCTGGAGTCTGCTCACCTCTAGCAGGCGGGTGACCATCTCCGTCATTCCTTCCACTGTACTTTTTACCATGCCTATCATTTCCTCTCGTTTCTCTCCGTTCACATTGTATTTTTCCGTGTCGCATATCATATCGAGGTAGGATATCATCCCTTGTAGGGGAGAGCGGAGATCGTGAGAAATGAGGGATAGGAATTTGTCTTTCAGCAGGGTGGCATCCTCGGCCTCTTTTTTTGCCTGCCGCAATTCATTCTCGATTTTTTTCCGTTCTTTTAACTCCCTTCTCAGTTTTATGTTGGCCGTTTTAAGGTCGCCTGTCCGTTCCCCCACGACTTTTTCCAGGTGGGATTTATGTTTCTGCAACTGTTCGTCCCTGGCCTCGATCTGGTTGAGCATGTCGTTGAATGCATCTGCGAGCATACCCAATTCATCTTCCGATCTCTTTTCAGCCCTGAGAGAGTAGTCCCTGCTCCTCGATATTTTCTGGGCCGTTTTAGAAATATTTATTACCGGTTTTGAGATGAGTTGCTCCAGTTTTACCGATATGAGTCCCGCTACCACCAGAGATATGATCATGACAATGACGACAGCAACTGCGCTCCGAAGGGAGGTCTGGCGCAGTTCCGAAAGATTTGCGGCGACTGATATGGAGCCGATCTGTTCCTCGTCTAGGATCACCGGGATAGACACGATAAGAAAAATATCGGTGATCGCCGTGCCGTTCCAATCGCTCTTGAGAGGAATTTCAGTATGAATGCCTTCTCGCACATATCCTGCAAAAAATTGCCCTCCTTTGTCATAGAGTGCTGCCATAGCGACCGATGGGTCATTGGTAAGTGCGGAGAGCGATTCTTCGGCGGCATCTTTGTCGAAAAAACTCAGTGCGGCGGCGGTATTGTAGGCGGTTATTTCGGTCTCTGTGTAGAGGTCGGAGACGAGCATGTTGCGCAGCATATTGTGTTGGTACGATATGATAGCGACCCCGGCAATGACGGACAGCAATGTGGCGACGGTCAGGATGATCACCTTCAGTTTCCATCGTATGGGCAATTTTTTTATCGAAAGTTTCCCGGACATGTCTCACTCCCTGATGATGTCAACCAGTTTAAGGAGTCTCGAGCTTATCTTAAGGTCCATCTTCTTTGCCGCTCCTGTATTGATCTGAAGGCCAATTTTATTGTCTCTTTCCACAAAACCAATGACGCCGCCCATTTTGGCAAAACCGTCCATATCACTGATGGTGAGGGTGTTTGAGTTTTTCAGGCGGTCGATGATTTCGGGCAGGGTTCTCCTCGTGGAAGGGCTGATGTAGAGAATGTCGCAGCGCTCGATGTCTAAACTGTTGTTGCCGGATAATTCCGGTATACGGACAACGTTAAAGCTTTTTCCCTTGCTCGTCTTGTTCTTGAGCAGGTCCAGTGAATTTCCGAATCTGTCTTCCCCGATGACGCAAACAACATAGTTGGGGTTAGCTTCTGTAAAAGTTCCTTCGGGCCATTCGATGAATTTTGTGAAGTTGTATATGAAAGCGGTCTTAATCTCATACGCTGCATGTTTTTTAGGTTTTGGGTGGTCCGCTTCCGCCGTGGATGTGGAAAGGGTGAGGCTGGCAGAGATTGCCGCCAGAAGGAACAAGATTACTCCAGATTGTTTGGCAAATTTCAGCATCTCTCTTCAACTCAGAATTAGAACCTGTAAAGAGCCTTCCCTATGATTTTTCTACCGAGCGTGTCTCCAAGAGAGTGTTCACTGTGAAGATGATCGAACAGGTTGTCCGCTCTTAGGGAGAGTTCCAGGCTGCGGCTCAAATGATATCCGATATTGGCATTTACGATCGTGTAATCATCCACGACTTCATGAAATTCATAGGCAGTGGCCGAGAGGCTTTTTACATAGGTTGGCCAGCGTGTTTTGCTCACGTAATGAGCGAAAATACTTCCGAAGAGCTTTTCCGAAGAATAGTTGATTCCCACATTTGCCTTCGATCTGGGATGTTCGCCAAATCTGTCATCCCGGTTTGAGTAGTCGATGTCCAGGTGGGCATAATTTAGGAGGAGGTCGAGATTGTCCGTCGTTTGAATCTTAATGCTTAATTCTCCCCCCCAAACCTTGTAGGAATCCCTGTTGCTGTAGGCAATATCCGCGCCCGGCGTCAACGGATCTTCCATGAACCTGATAAAATCGGTTATCCTGTTGTGGAAGAGATCGGCCTGAATCTCTACCTTGTCCCGGAACAGGCCGCTGTAGCCCATGTTCCAGGACTGAATCTTTTCGTCATCCAAGTCTTTATCGCCAACTATTGGGACCAACCCCAGGTTCCTCTCCAGGCGGAGATAGGAATAGGTAAAGGTAGGCAGCCCGTAGGCAGTCGTATAGGAGAGCCTGGCGTGGTGGTTCTCTTTCAGTGTGCGCACAAGCCCCAATCTTGGAGAAAAATTTCCTTTTACAAGGGGGTGGTGGTCGTATCTTCCCCCAAAAAGAGCCTTCGTCTTTTTCCCGATTTTGATTTCATCCTCGACGAACAGACCGTAAATACTCTGGTTATGATGTCCCTCAAGGAGGTTTGAGTCGATGGAATTGTACCTGAAATTGCCGCCCATAAGGAGAGTGCCAGCCTTTTCAGTTTTTAGCAATTTCGTCATTTCCATATCATAGGTGTCTGTATCTATGTCAAATTGATGCCGTTTGAATACACGCGTGCTGAATTGATTGAATGTGGGGAGAACCTTTTCCCCTGTAATGGTGGATTCGAGACCATTCCAGAAAAGCTTGATCTTCAGGTCGTTGTGCCCTTCCACCTTCAGCATGAGGTGCGACAGGGTCGTATCCCGGATAAAGTTGTCCAAGGTGGTCATAGATTCTCCCTCGCTCTTGTCGATGCTTCCGGAAAGAATAACTTTAGAGTTGTCGTGGGTTTCTTTCTCGATGGCAAAATTGCCCGATGTCGAGTATTTATCCGAACTTCTGTCCTCCCATTCGTCCTGTTCGTCCCTGCTGAAGGCGATCT
The DNA here is from genome assembly GCA_965372635.1 of uncultured bacterium. Taxonomy (GTDB): domain Bacteria; phylum Desulfobacterota; class JADFVX01; order JADFVX01; family JADFVX01; genus CBDVDA01. The sequence continues at coordinate 14,114 of CBDVDA010000054.1, forward strand.
TGTAACCCTGTTCTCCTTCCTTCTTGCCATAAATGACGGAGCCAATGAAAGTATCGTATTCGCCGCCCGATGCAGAAACAATCATGCCGTCGATATCTCCGGGGGACTTGGTGATGATGTTGATGACGCCGTTGAAGGCATCTCCGCCGTAGATGGACGAGCCGGGCCCCTTAACCAGTTCGATCCGCTTGATTTCCTCCATGGTGACGGGAAAGGTGTCCCACAGCACCATGCCGTAAAAATCGATGTAAACGGAACGGCCGTCTATCATTACCAGTATTGTTCTCGACACATCCTGGTTGAAACCTCTTATGCTGACATTATGGTCCGAGGCGGAAATGGAAAGTACCCCCACGCCAGCAACCCTTCTCAGCAGATCAGGGATATTGCTGGCCCCCGATAACCTTATTTCCTCTTCATCGATGACGATTACAGGAAGAAGAGCGTCGGCAGCCTTCTGTGTCCTCTTAGAGACCGAGATAATCTCGATATTCATCAGTGTTTCGATGTCGATCTTGAAGAGGTCTTCTGTCTGGGATGCTAGTGTTTGAACCGGGGTTGTGCAGATGAGTAAGAGGACTAGGAAGAAAGAGACGATTGTGCGCTCGGAAGGGTTCCGGCTGTTCAAGGGATTTTGGTTGAGCTTCATCCCGAAATCTCCTCTAACATGTTGAAGGTTGCAGGGTTGATTTAACTATAACATGATATTATTAATAATCAAACTTCAATGGGGGTAAAGGAATAGCCTGCCTGTTCTCTAAACTCTCGTGATTTATATGCTTTCCCAATGATGAACTGATACCTTTCCCCTATTTCCTTCCAAAGTAAAGAGCCGTTCTTTTGTTTCATCTCTAACATAAGTATATCAGAAAAAATTTAAAAAACAGCGTTGTTATGAAGTAATGATGAGATTGATATTTTTATTAAAACGCGAAGGAAGAATAGCCCCTTTAACAGGAGAAAACCAGCTTCCGGTGTGTGTGGAATTAGAGCTATTTAATCCCCTCCTCTTTCCTCTCCTCTTTTTGAAAAGATATGCGGTAGATGACGCCCGCCTTGTCGTCGGAGAGATAAAGTGCCCCGTCGGCACCGACTACGGGGGCCACGGGACGACCCCAGACCTTCTCTTTTGTCAGCCACCCCGTAAAGATATCTTCCGGCGGTCCCGCCGGTTTGCCCCCCGCAAAGGGGATGCCCACAAGTTTGTAGCCTACCCGTTCGGAACGGTTCCACGAACCGTGGAATGCGATGAAAAGCATCTCCCGGTATCTCTCAGGAAAATCGAGCCCCTTCCCGAAGGCGATGCCGAGGGGGGCCGAATGGGCCTGCATCTCCACCTCTGGAAGGAGGGTCTCTTTGCACCGTGCTGGGCTACCGAAATCCGGGTCGGGAATCTTCCGCCCGTAGCAGTAGGGCCAGCCGTAGTCGCCCGCCCTCACAACCCGATTCACCTCTTCGGTTGGCAGGTTGTCGCCGAGCCAGTCCCGTCCATTGTTGCTCGCCCAGAGTTCTCCGCTCTCGGGATGGAAGGCGATCCCAACACTGTTTCTAAGACCTTTCGCGAATATTTTGCCCCTGCCTCCTTCGAGGGGAAAGCGCATGATAGTGGCCCGTCGCTTGTCTTTTTCGATACAGACATTGCAGGAAGAACCGGCGGAGAGATAGAGCCGGTTGTCCGGTCCGACAACGACGGTTCGCGTCCAGTGCCCCCCGCTTTCGGGGACGTCTGTCGAGATGACTTCAACCTTCTCCGCCTTCAGGTCGCCATTCCTGTCCTCCATGCGGTAGAGCTTCCCCGTGCCTGCGGCATAAAAAGAGTTGTCGTGGTAGTGAAGGCCATGCACGTTTTCTAGATTGCGGGCAAAGACGGTCGCCCGGTCGGCCACACCGTCGCCGTTGTGATCGGGGAGTGCAAGGATGTAGTCTTTGTTGGGGATGCTCACATAGAGAGTGCCAGCAGGGCCGATGGTCATGAAACGCGCCTTTCCGAGCCCCGCCGCGAAGAGCGATATTTCAAAGCCTTCCGGTGCAAAGAGGTGCTTCTCGGTGCGGAAAAGCCCACTCTGATATTTTTCCGGAACAACCAGACTAACTTTGGTTAGCCTCTTCGCGCCTTCAGCAGAGGCGCTCCCGAAAAGGAAGAGAACCAGAAAAAATAATAGAAGATGACCTCCTCTTATTGCATGTCTCATCGTACTCATGATTTAATTATAGCAGGCAATTGATGTTTTCCCCCAAAAGGCGATAAAGTGTTCTCCTATTTTTCCCCGTAAACGGTGCTGCCGGGGTGAAATTTGTGCCAGACGAACCAGTAGGTGGTGAGCCCCGGAATGGCTTTGCCGTCTCTCTGGGATGCCGTGACTTCACCGCTCGCCTTATCGAATCGGATTGTAACCTCTCTTCCATTTATTCTCTCTTTAATAGGGCCTTCAACGTTTTTGAGCTTTTCAATGGCATAGGCCCGTTTTTTACCGTTCACTTCGATGCCGAAGATGAGCGTCTTTTCGCTAAGAATAGGAGTCGCCTTTGAACTGCCGAAAAAGGCAAAAGGACTTCTGTAATAATCCTCGTAGGGGTCTTTACTGTAGTCGCGCCGGTACCCCGTTTTGAGTGAGAGCACCAGCGTTTCCGGGTGGCGCTTCTTCCACTTCTTCCAGCTTGTCATGGTGAAGAGGAGGGTTGAGAGTTTTTCCCCGGTCATCTCGCCGGTGATCGCTTGTCTTAAGACCTGAGACCAGAGGCTCTCAGTTTCCCTGTCGTAGAGGAGGACGTTGTCGCGGTAAAGCCGCCCCGATATGCCGAAGTCGAGCGTTTTGCCTGCCATGTTCCGGTCAAAGACCTGACCGGCGTGTGAGATCGGTCACCAGGTGACGAGGAATTTGATAGGCCCCGTGGCGTCGTTAACCGCTTCATGCCAACTTAAGATCTTCACGGGGTAGGCCTTTGCCACTCCGCCGAGGGTGACGCCAATGACGTGGTCACTCTCTCGAAGATAGTCTGCCTTGCTGGCCGGGATGAAGTCGGGCATTGATAGCGATGGGATGCCGTCCTTCTCCGGCCCGCCGGAGACGATCTCAGCCGTGTCGATTATGGTTTTCGAGTAATCGAAGGCATGGGGCAGCCTCACCTCGACGAGGTAGGCGAGCAGTGCCAGAAGTGAAACCAGTACCAATGGTTTTCCAAAGGCTCTTTGCATAGTTTTCTCCGGATATCTTCAATGCTCTTTTCTTATTATTAAGATGATTCCCTGGCTGGAGTAGGTTCAGAAATAAAGAGCCGGACACTGCCGGACTTTACTTTTATATTCCACCCTCCCTTGACGTGGACCGATTTGTCGACTATTACTTTATTAGTTGTGCTCTGTAAAAGGAAAATAGGTTGAACCCTTTTATTTTGCATTGCATCTACCAAATAAAGGAAAAATAAGTCGGGAGGTGTTTAAAATGAACAGGAATATAGAGGAAAACCAAAGAGGCTTTTTAAAAAGTTTGTCAGGGCTGGCCATTGGAATTACGCTTTTGCTCTTTGCGGGAACATCTTTTGCCTTTCACTTTTCGGAGCATCATTCACTCAACTTCGATTCACATTCGAAAAAGTCAGTGAGTGAAAAAACATTCAAGGAGATCAGCCGGTTTTTTCATGATTCCGAGAAGGCGATAGAGACGGAAGACCTGAAGGCCCTTATGTCCCTTTATTCAGATAACTATGTGAACGGTCCACACAACAAAAACTCCGTCAAGGGGATATGGAAGACTGTATTCTCCCGTTTTGATGAAATGGCGACGGTTCATAATATGAGTATCCTTACCGGTTCGTCCGACAGCGACCTCATGATAATCAGATGCAGCGGCATGCTGCTCGGAATTCCGAAGGGGGAGAAGAATCTCATCTCCATCGACAACTGGGTCAATAACGATCACATCCTCTCCAAAGAGAAGGGGACATGGAAGCTTATCGGAACCTTCGGAAAAGAGCAGAAACGGTTCTGGTTCGACAAGCCGCTCCATCCACTCTTCTAGTCTCACCTTTCCGTCCGGGGAATATCTCCCCGGGCGGGCTTGATAGCCGCAAATGGCCTGTTAAACTTTACTAATTATATTTTTAATGTTCAGGGCTTGTTATTATTGTGAAAATACGGCGTATCTCTATAGTTGAAGACGATCCTGCACTCCTTGAAACGGTGAGCGCATATCTTGACGGAAGAGATTCTATTGAGGTCGCAGGGCGGTTCGGTTCTGCCGAGGCAGCGCTTAAGAGCTTGCGTGACCCTGCGCCTGATCTTTTTATCGTTGACCTTCAGTTGCCCGGCATGAACGGTATAGAGCTAATTAGAAAGATGAAAAGTGAAACCCCTTCCGTTAAAATAATCGCCTATACGGGGAACGAGGATAGAGACTCCATCCTTTCCGCCATTAAAGCGGGAGCTTCCGGCTATGTCATAAAAGGGGAGGCGCCGCAGGAACTTCTGGAGGGGATTGAGGAAGTTTGCCGGGGAGGCGCGCCTCTCAGTCCCTCCGCATCGAAGACAGTGGTAAACCATCTCCAGTTAAGTCATGAGGGTGATCCTTTTTTGCTGAGCGCGCGGGAAAAGAATATATTGGCTTCTGTAAGAGACGGACTAACCTACGACGAAATTGGAGAACGCTTCCATATTAGTCCCCACACCGTTCATTCCCACGTCAAAAGAATATTCAAAAAGCTCGAAGCGAGCAACAGAAAAGAGGCGCTTGAAATAGCGTTTAAAAAAGGAATCCTCTGACTTTTCTCTTCTCCGTGGTTGCCATGTCCATTCACCTCTCAGCGATATACCCTGAAATTGCCCCGAACCGAAACAGTTCTTCTGTTATCATATGAAGGGATTGTAAGTAAATAATTTAGTTTCTTTATCGTAACAACTGGGCAGATGTTTATTATGGGGAAGAAAGATTACTTGCCAGAAGAAATTAAGGTTTCATCTTCTAAGAAATCCTTATTTTTAAATAAAATCGCCAACCTCAGTGCTTCAACCTATCCTGAGCAAGGACTTCTCTTCAGTGAAATCGTAAAGACCGTCGGAGCACTTGTCGATACGAAGATGGTCTCCATATCTGAAATTCGTGGCAAAGAACTCTACTATTCACACCTGTATCTCGACGGCGTTGTAACGCAAAACGCCGGTCATTGCCCCCTCGACGCGACGCCCTGCGCCACAGTCAAAGAAGAGAAAAAAGTGCTCTGTTATAGCGATGTGCAGAAAAAGTTTCCAGATGCGGAGATGTTAAAGAAATGTAACGCCTATTCCTATTGCGGCATACCCTGCCTCGACAGCAACAAAAACGTGATTGCCGTTTTGTGCATTGTCGATGACAGGAAAAGAGGGTTCGACAACGATGACATTGACCTCATCAAGGTGCTCAGCAATCGTATCGGAATGGAAAGTGAGTGCAAACGGCATCTTGCTAAGCAGGCTTTGGTTGAAATAGATATCAGGGAGCGTGAGAAGAAATACCGTACGCTTGTTCAGACGGCTAACGACGCCATCTTTACGGCAGACATAAAGGTGGGGCTTATTCTCGAAGCGAATCGCAAAGCGTCAGAATTGACCGGGTGGTCTGTTAGTGAACTTGTTGGGAAGTATTTTACTGAAATGCATCCTAAGGACGAAAGAGAGCGATATGAGCACATTTTCAAAGAGGCGGTACAAAGAGGCTCAATCATTGCGAGTGATCTTTGTCTGCTCCACAGGAATGGTAAAAAAATACCTGTCGAGGTGAGCGCAAATGTTTTTGAACTGAATGGAAACGAAGTAATCCAAGGGATTTTCCGGGACCTTTCAGCGCGGAAGAAAGCTGAAGAAAACTCTTTAAGGCAGAAAACCTTCATGGCTGCGGTCCTTAATCATATTGAAGATGGGATTGCTGCCTGCGACGAGAAAGGTACCCTCTCTCTCTTTAACAAGGCTACGCGCAGGTTTCATGGGATTAAGGAGGAAAAATTGCCTCCCGAAGAATGGGCCGAGCATTACGACCTTTATCTTGCCGATGGTGAAATTCCCATGAGAAAAGAAGATATTCCTCTCTTCAGGGCCTTCAAGGGCGAAGAAGTGACGGGAGAAGAGATGGTGATTTCTCCGAAGGAAGGCAATCCACGGAGCCTAATTGCATCAGGGTGTGCCATGTATGGGCCTGATGGTAAAAAGATCGGCGCCGTTGTATCGATGCACGATATAACGGAACGTAAAAAAGCCGAAGATGAGATCCGGGCATACCAGGATCATCTCGAAGAACTTGTGGAAGAGCGTACCGCTGAACTCTCTAATATGAATGCCAGGTTAAAGGGAGAGGTTGAAGCGAGAAAGCGCTTTGAGACGGAGCTTGCAGCGCGCGAGCAGTCCTACAGAACATTGGCAAATAATATTCCTGGAATCGTCTTTCG
>CBDVDA010000055.1:0-20441 GCA_965372635.1 uncultured bacterium
TGGAAGTCTGAGGGGTTCATAGTATCGCTTGCAGGGGCAAGGACAACATAACCTGTCCTGAGAGAAGGAACCCTGCTTTGTTCACGCTTACCGAAGGGCAAAAGGTGGAGATGATTGCATTTATGCTAATAAACATCGGAAGCTCGAAAGAGACCATCAGGGCGCTCCAGAGGAAGCTATATCTTAAAGCCAAGCGTCAGACCGTTTTACTTTTTTACTGTCTATGACAAGGTCTATTAAAGCTATGTACTGCAACATGCTTACGACCTAATTGGAAATAGAGGTGGAAATCGAGAAGATGGAAAGGCGCGCATGCTTAAGAAAGAAGAACATCGGAAAGCCGTATGCGGGAAAACCGCTTGTACGGTTTGATGAGGGGAGGCTGCGAATGCTGCCTTAATTGGTAGGTTCGCTGCCTTCTACTCTAATACGCATTTGACAAAAAGATGTTTTGTAAAATGAAGGTTTGAAGAAAGAGCATTAAAAGCAATAAATGAATATGATCTCATTGAAAACAACAAGAATGAAGGGAAGCGGTTGTCAAATGCGTAGACCTGACCCCTCTATATTTTTTCAGTCACAACAAATGGAAGTTTATCTTTTTTGCCTCTTCTTTTTTGTTGTGCTATAGTGAGGCAAATTTGGTATAATAGGGACAGCGACTATTTTATTGACAAGCTTCCATAATCTGCTATTCTTTTAAATATGCCAAGAATAGCGAGAGCCATTGCAGTTAATTATCCTCATCATGTGACACAGCGAGGGAACTATCAGTACCCGGTCTTTGATGATGATAATGACTTCAAGCTGTATCTGCGCTGGCTTAAAGAATATAGCCGGAAATATGGCCTTAAGGTCTGGGCCTATTGCCTCATGACCAATCATGTCCATTTCATCTGCGTTCCAACGGAGGAAACCTCCCTTTCAAAAACATTCAACACCCTGCACATGAGATATTCCCAATATTTAAATTCTAAACGGGGGAAAAAAGGACACCTATGGCAAGGCCGCTTCTTTTCTTCCATCCTGGACGAAAGCTATCTATATACTGCCCTGCGCTATGTGGAGAACAACCCTGTTCGTGCCGGGATGGTAGCGCGGCCTGAACAGTACCGCTGGTCCAGCGTAAAGGGACATATCAACAAAGGGACTGATGAAGTCTTGTCCCACGACTGTCATCTCGAAAATGAAATAAAGGATTGGCAGGTCTATTTAGAAGAGAAAGAAGACAAGGCGTTAATAGCAAATATCAGAAAGAATTCGATGACGGGCCGACCCTGCGGAGAGGAGAGTTTTATTGAAACTCTTGAAGGGATAGTAGGACGGCGACTAAGGGCGCTGCCCTGGGGCAGACCAAAGAAGGGCTAAAACGGTCGCTGTCCCTATTTTGTTTCGAATGGCTGCCCACGGGAGATTTAAGCCTCTATCTTGAATCCAAGGGGCCTGACGGTTGGAAAACTTATGCAACGAAAATATTCGATGGCGTTACAGGCGATATGAAAGCCGACTTAAAAGGGGTTAATTTGTCGCGGGACGGCCTATATTCAGTCATCCCTCGGTATCATGACTTTATTCCGGGTAACTTAGAGGAGTATGAATTGACGTATCTCGATTTTATTGATTTAAAAGAAAACAAAAAAATATTGAGCAAGTTTCTTGATAAGATATACAACAATCGTCCAAGGATATTGTGGAGACCGGTTCTTTGGCTTAAAGGAAACAGGATAGTCGTGGAAAGAAAAATCATGAATAGTGTGTACCGTAACATTTCAATATGTGACTTCGAGAATAATAGAGTGCTCAAGGTTATCAGTAATGGAGTTATTGTCGGTGTAAACAGCGACAGAAGCAAATTGGTGATTTATTCGAATGGTAAGTTCACGGCGGTGGATGTGCCGTGAAACTGGTGAGCGCTGAATAGGTGAAACAAAAGGGTCCTATGAAGAAGTTATTTAACATAATCACGGCGGTTCTTTTCATGGTGGGTGTTGCTGCCCAGGCCTTCGCATCGGTGGATGATTCCAATACCCTCGGCAATATCGAGTTCAAGATCGTCGGCATGGGCGTCGAGGTAGAACCCGCGTACCAGGCGGTGCCGAAAGGGATTAACACGCTGGTAAATACGGGCTACCTATCGAAGGGCTATGAGCTGACCGACGAGGTGCTTGCACAGATGCCGAAGGACTACCGCGTCAAGGCGGAGATGACCGGTCCCTCCTTCCAGACGCCGGTGCAGCTCGAAGCGATGCCGGGCCGTCCCTTCGAGATTCAGACCCTCTCCATGCTCGGGAAATATACTATCAGCAATATCCGCCTCGTGGATGGCAGCGGCAAGGTGCTCTTTGCCGCCGAGCCCGGCGCGGTCACCATCGAGTCGATAGGCGATCCTATTGTGACGCAGGTAACGACGCGTGAACTGAGTGTGGAGGAACTGGCCGAACGGGGCGTCACCTTCGACGAGTCCAACTTCGAGGCCTTCGAGTTTGCAACGGCCATCGCCACCGAAAGTGGGCAGCTTCCTATTTCGATCCCCGTCCTTGTTCCTAAAGATGAAGGGGTAGTGGTGGAGGACCAGAATATCCCCTCCATACCGAACATGAATCTCGCGCCGCCACCCATATTTAATATCGCCCCTGATTCGACGGAGTTGGTGGATGTGCCGAGGAATGTCATTGTATCTCCCTTCATGATGCAGGTAGATGAGAGCTATGCCGAAGAGAAGATCGAACTGCCGCCCATCCCCGGCATCTTGGTAATTCCCGGCAATATCGGCTTCCTGCACCAGTATTTCAGCGCCGTCTGCCTCGTAACGAACGGCGCCCCCGGCGAGTCGGTCCTTGTCGTGAAAAACCTGAAGGCGACCATCCGTTTCCCTAACGGTGAGGACCGGGTCGCGGGCACAGACGCCGATCCGGGCGACGACCCGATCAGGATGGCGAAGGGGACCGAGGAGTATTTTCTGCGGACTATGGATGTAATGAATCCCGGTCCCGACGGTGAGTACGGGACGGCTGATGATATTAGCAGCATGAATCCCGGCGAGTCGGGCCAGGCGGACTTTACCATCGAAGGTTTGAAGGAAGGGACGCATCGTCTCGACTTCGATATTACGGCAACACTGGAGGGTCTCAGCCTGTAATTATACGTTCAGATCAACATAGCTAAAAACAGTCCCTCCTCTTTCCAATCGGGACTGCCTTTGTCAGGCATCTTCTTTTGCCTCTTCTTTTTTCTTGTGCTATAGTGGGGCTCGTTATTTAAACAGCCAAAGAACTAATTCAATATTTATCAGGAGGATCTATGCTGAAACCAGATGAGATTCCGGCGCATGTGGGCATGAGAAGAGAAGTTATGGAGGTGACCCTTCCCACACGATCGGGCAAAACGATCCCCCACCCGGCAGCAAAAGCCCCCCGGATATTCGCCGATACTGGATCCATCGATGAGATAAGACCGCTTTTCGAGGCGGGCATTATAAACGGGGTCACCACCAACCCCACACTTCTTAAAAAAGCGGGGGCCACTTCGTGGGGAAAAGCGAAAAAAATGATGAAGGAAATCGTCGAATACCTCGACCCCCATCCCGTTTCACTGGAGTTGACGGAACTGAGGGCGGATGAAATGATCGCCCAGGCGTCAGAGCTTGCCGCCTACGGCCCGAACGTGGTCATCAAGGTTCCCACAGGCGGGTACAGCGCCATCGATCCGGACCATGACGAGCAAACGGGACTCAAGGTGATCCGCACCCTCTGGGAGCAGGACATCAAGACAAATGCCACCCTCATCTTTAACAGTACCCAGGCTCTCTTTGCGGCGCGGGCAGGGGCAACCTATATTTCCCCCTTTCTCGGCAGGGTAGCCGACTATATGTATACACACGACGAAGTGGAAAAAGAGCTCGGCAATTCACTCTACTACATAGAAGACCACAGGGGTGATAAAGAAAATACGCGGGTTAACAATACGGCCTACGTTGCAGCAGGCGGGGCGAGGAAGGATGCCGGCATACGGCTCATCCACGAGATATCGGTTATTTTCAGCAACTACCGGATCAAAACGGAGATACTCGCCGCCTCCTTCAGAAACGACGTCCAGGTAGCGGAAGGGCTCCTTTGCGGTGCTGATATCCTCACCGTCCCGGCGCCCATCCTCATGAGAGTTGCCAGCCACCCCTTGACGGATGAAGGAATGGCTGCTTTTGTCGAGGACAGCAAGGCCTTCGAAAAGTAAACCGTTCCCTTACCCTCGAAGAGAAAGATCACTGGAATTCAAAACGGTAGATCAGGTCGCCGCCGAAGGCCCCGATGGTTTCTTCCGTCGAGGCCCAGCTCCCCTCCACCGATACGTTGTCATCGAAGCGGTATTCCAGCTTCACCTCTTCCTCCTGTGCGCTTGACACCCCTCGGGAATAGGAAGCGCTCACATTTTTTTGAAGCTCTTTCCCGACAGTCACTCTCGCTTCGGTGGAGCCTGACGACTCTGAGTAGTAGGGGTCGATCTGGAACCGGTCAAAGCCGAAATATTTTTTCACCTTCCCCTCAAGTTCTTCCTGTAGCAGAAGCGAGGCAGCGCCGATGGAGGTCATTTCCGTGTCCCCTCTCGTGTAACCGAAGGTAACAAGCGCGGCCAGTTCATTATCATCGAGGGGCGGATCGGAACTGAGCGCTACGGTATACTTCTCAGGTGTTCCAGAAACATTCAGGTTAACGTGATAATCTTTTATGTCCGTATCTGCACTCACATCAAAACGGGGGATGATAGCCTCCCGGTCGGAAAAGCTGACCGTCCCTTTAACCAGGGAAAAAGGCCTGTTCCTGAAATTCGTCTTCCCGCCTATCGTCTCCAGTTCGCCCAGCAGGCCGAGCCGACTCGTTGTTCCTATGAGATTCAGATTCCCCTTGAGTTCGATGTCGGCAATATTGTTCTTAACGATAATATTGTCATCGGCCCTGAAATGCATATTGATGTTAAGGCCTCCTTCGGCGGCCTCTCCTCCCCCCTGCCTTTTCCCGGCCTCGATCGCCTTGGCAATCATTTTTTTGATTTCCACACTCTCCGTATAACTCGCCCGGATTACCTCAATGTCTCCTCCGAGGGTAAGCTCCTCACGTGAACCACTCAAAGTGATCCTCCCCTTCGAGCGTGAGGGAAACCATTCGGGATAGATGAGATCCACCTCCTGAACGTCAAAAAAGAGATTCAGGCTTTTGGGGCGCAATCTTTCGAAGGCGACCTCGCCCCCCCCCGTAAGCAAAGCGCCCTGAAGTTCACCGCTTAAGTCCTCAATGGTGAGAAGGCCGGGGGTCATGGAAACCTTCCCCTTGACAGAGGTCATATCATAAGGAAAGCCGACAAAGCGGACCATTCCGCCTTCCGTCATCAGGGCGGCATTGATCTCAGGTTTTTTCAGGTTGCCGCCGATAGCGGCCTTAAGGTTAACCGTTCCTTTGATCATTTCAAGGGCCTTAAATTTTCGCTCGATGCCGCCCACCTCGATGTCGCCGTCCAGGTCGAAATGCAGCGCACCGCCTTTCTCCAACCTGCCCGCCGCACTCAACGTGCCCCTTGGGCCTTCAGCAACAAAATCTTTAAGAGAGACTCTTTCATCATCGTAACTCAACAGAAAAGGCGAAACAGTTGCGTAGCTGTTTCCCAAAACGGTGGCGTCCAGTCGGCTCACATCAAGCTTAAGGGAGGAACTTTTCGGCTTTTTGCCATTAATATTTGCGTCAAGCGAGCAAGCCATATCGACCGAAATGTTAGAGCTATCCCATCCCAGTCGATCCGCCGCCACATCTCCCCGCAACCGGGGAAAGCCGCTCGTACCCTCCAATCTTCCGTTGAAATTGATTGTCCCTTCAATCCCTTCGAGTCTGCTCCTGAGCATTTTTATCTTTTTCAAGTCCACATTTTCCAGGGTTACCGTCATACGGAGAGGCCCTTTCAGGGAAAGGATGCCCTCCCCTTTTAGATAGGCCCTTCCTTTCCGTGCATCCAGCCGTTCAAAATCGAGACGGTCGTTCTCATAGGTCCCTTTCAGAGAGATGCGATCAAAAGGTTCACCGTAAAGATTCCCTCTCCTCAGATCGAGACTGGCAGAGATATTGAGAGGCGTACTCTTTCCCCTCTTGAGATGAAGCCGCCCTTTAAGGTTCCCCTTGAGGGGGAAATCCTTCCCCGCCATGGAAAGGAGCTCGCCAAGTTCTCCTCGACGAACGTGAACAACAATATCTGCATCAGGCGTCCCGGACAAAAAATCAACTTTCCCACTCACTCCCACATGAGACTCTTCACCCAAAATTTCTATGTCATGCAACGTCAGAATAGGAGACACCCATCGCACAAGTCCTCGAAACACTTTCGCCTCATATCCGGCATAACGGGCATCATTCAGGTTTAATCTCAAATCCAGGCTCGGCTGTTTCAGGCTTCCGTAAAGCCGCCCGTTTAACACGGCCGAACCTGCAAGACCTGCCCCTAAAAGCGGTGCAAAGGGTGAAAGATCGCCCGCATCCAGGTTCATCTCAACGGAAAGATTCCCCCCAAGGCGAATAGTCCCGGCTACGTCCCCGTGAACGCCGTCCCCCTGAATCATGCCCTTCTCTATCTTGATCTCTTTCCCGGCCATTGTCACCACCCCCTCTACAGTCAGGGGATGTTCCACTTCACCCTTGCCGGATTCGACCAGCGGCCTGACTTCAGTCAAAAAAACGCCGTCGAATGAGGGCGTTTTGAAATTCCCCTTACCCCTCAGGTTTCCGCCGACCCGCCCTCCGGGGAGCAAGCCGCCTCTCTTTCCGGAAAAAGCAGGAAACCTAAGATCGCTAAAGTGGGCAGACAGGTCATATTCTCCTGCATTCAGATCAAAGCGCCCCTTCGCCACTCCTACACCTTCGAAAAACCGCAGACTTAATTCATCAATTGACAACACCCCTTGTTCAAATACGAGTCTCGCCTTCAGGTCTTTGACGGAAACTCCTTCTGCCGAGCCTTTACTCATACCCACATCGGCCTTCACCTTAAGTCCATCATTATCATAGGAAAAGCGGGAAGAAAAACCGACCGCGCCGGAAATCTTTGTTCTCATACCGGAATATTGGGACAATCTTTTCAGCGGGAGTTGACCGCTAAGACTTCCCTTTACACCATTTTGACCTGCAAGATCGATTTCTAAATTGCCCGACACAAATTTTCCAGCCACAAGCCCTTTAATATGACGGAGTTTCAGCACTTCTTTTGAAAGCGACCCTTCGATTTCCACCCGTTCCAACTCTTCACGAATATTATTGTAAGAAATACCGGCACGTTCCGCTCGCAGCGTAAGATTCGCCTCATCTGTTGCCAAAGCAGTGTAGTTGAATGAAATATCTTTCAGTTCAAGCCCCCCCTTACCCGTCAAAGCAACCGAGAGCCCTCCCTTCTCTATCGTAAGAGTCCGTACATCGAGGCTAAAAAAACTTGGTTTATTCACCCCATCATCTGTTTCGGTTCGGGCAAAAGATTTTAAGAAGTCTTGATCGGCCGATAGCGACACTTCAGGTTCCAGGAAATGAAGGCGGTTGATGGTAATCGCCCCCGAGAAAGCCTGGATCATATTCAATGTGGCACTGATTTCCTTCACCTTAAAATGCACATTTCCTTCTTGGGAATAGGAAAAAACGATGTTTTTCAGGTCAAGGGAGGCAGGGAAAAAGCCGAGTTCGACCGCTCCGATATCGATTTTTCCACCCGTTCTCTTCGTTACAAGATGCTTTGCCGTTTTTATGGCAAGAGGGTAAAGGTAGCCCTTTAAAAAAAAGTGTCCCGCCACCCCTATAAAAAGCAGCGTCACTGTAAAAAAGAGGATGACTTTTTTTGCCCGTCTGTTCAACTCCCTTTTCTCCTCTTAATTCTCTCAATTGCCGGGCGTAAACCGGCGCAATCAAGTACTATAGCAGACAATTTTTCCTTTGACAAGAACGGCCCGTTTCGATAAGATGACCGCCTCAAATCATGGATATTCAAAATATATTATCGATCGTTGAAGACGACCTCATCAAGGTTGAAGAGGAATTCAAAAAGAACCTTTCCTCGCGTGTTGAACTAATACCTACTGTCGGCGAATACGTGCTAAGAAGCGGGGGGAAACGGCTGCGGCCCATCCTCCTGCTCCTGGTTTCGAAACTCTCCGGCTATACCGGCGATCATCAGATCAGGCTTGCAAGCGTTGTCGAATTTATTCATACGGCAACCCTGCTTCACGACGACGTCGTGGATAATGCCGAACTTAGACGGGGGTTGAAATCAGCCAATGCCGTCTGGGGGAACGAAGCGAGTGTTCTCATCGGTGATTTCCTTTATTCAAAATCGTTTTCTATCGCCGTCAGTTGCAACAAACTGAAACTGCTTGAAGTCCTTTCCGACGCCACGACAGACATGGCGAGGGGCATGGTCTTTGAGCTCATCAAAACGAACGACATTGAAACGACGGAAGAAGACTACCTACAGATCATCGTCGATAAAACGGCTGTACTCATTGCCGCCTCCTGCCAGATCGGCGGGATCGTAGGCGACGTATCGGCAGAGCAGGAAAAGGCATTGCGTGACTTCGGCATGAATCTCGGAATCGCCTTCCAGTTAATGGACGACAGCATGGACTACATCTCAAACGAAGAGGATTTTGGGAAAACCATCGGTACAGACCTGCAGGAAGGCAAGGTTACCCTCCCCCTGATAAAAGCAGTCAGGGAGTGTACTGCCGAGGAGAAAGAGTCAATAAAACAGTTGCTTGGCCAGGAATCGATGGGCGAGACGGACCTCAAAATGGCTCTCGACGTTATCAACAAATATGGCGGCATACAATATACCGACAGCATGGCAAAGAGTTACATCGACAAAGCGATTGACAACCTCGCCTCATTCGATGACTCGGAGGTCAAAAAAGGGCTGATCTCTCTCGCCGGCTACGTACTCGAAAGAGAGAACTAGTTATCACCGCAAATACTTTACTAAACGATTCCCAGCCCTTGTTTATCAAACATGCCGCAGCAATGCGGCGCCAGAGTTTCCAGATTATAAAAAGCAGATGAAAAAACTAGACGATTATCGCCTTCAGTTCGGCAAACAGGAATTCGTCCCCATCATGCTGGGCGGTATGGGGGTCGATATATCAAACTTTGACCTTGCCCTTGAAATAGCAACGGCTGGAGGGATCGGACACATATCGGATGCACTCATCCAGTCGGTTTCCGACAGATATTACGGAACCAACTTTGACAAAGAAAAGTTAAATAAATATAAGCATTGTGTTTCCTTGAAAAACAAGACTGAAGTACAGTTTGACCTCGCTGCGGTTGAGAAGGCGACAAAGCTCCATGTTGAACATACGATGAACCGTAAGAAGGGCGACGGCGCCATCTATATTAACTGCATGGAAAAGCTGACAATGAATAATCCTAAAGGAACTTTGAAAGCGCGGCTCTCTTCAGCCATGGATGCAGGGATTGACGGAATAACTTTAAGCGCCGGTCTCCACCTTGGAAGTTTCGATCTTATTAAGGATAATCCGAGGTTCCACGATGTAAAACTGGGAATTATCGTCTCATCACTAAGGGCTCTTATCCTCTTCCTCAAAAAAGCGTCGAGAGTTGACAGGATGCCGGATTTTATAGTCGTGGAAGGGCCGCTCGCCGGTGGCCACCTCGGCTTCGGTGCAGAAGACTGGAAAAAGTACAACCTGAAAGATATCGTAAGAGAAGTCATTCAATACCTGAGAGAAAAAGATCTGCAAATACCGCTCATCCCGGCAGGAGGAATATTCACAGGCACCGACGGTGTAGAGTTTATGGAAATGGGGGCTGCGGCCATACAGGTGGCAAACCGTTTCACCGTTACGAAAGAATGCGCTTTGCCTGACGATGTAAAACAGGAGTATTTCCGGGCCAGGGAAAAGGATATCGTTGTCAACACCATCTCCCCGACAGGCTATCCGATGCGCATGCTCAAAAACTGCCCGGCCATAGGATCGGGCGTCAAACCTAACTGCGAGGCACTCGGCTACCTGCTCGATAAGAATGGCGACTGCAGTTATATTGAATCTTATTACAAGGAACGGGAAAAAGGAGGAACGAAGCTATCCGTTATTGACAAGACCTGCCTCTGCTTCCAGATGAAAAACTACAAATGCTGGACATGCGGACACACCGTTTATCGCCTCAAAGATACAACGAATCAGCGTTCCGACGGCAGCTACCAGTTATTAACTGCCCGGCAGGTTTTTGAAGATTACCAGTTCAGCACAGATCACCAGGTAAAGCTTCCGCCCAAGGAATAGCTACGAAGTTCTTCAATATCCACACCACCTATTAGAAGGCAATCAAACTTCAACACAAGGAGGATCTCATGGATGATCAGGCATTTGCCATAGCATTCCTGATTAACGGCACCCAGGTTGACCCCTCGACGCTTACCGATGAGGACGAACTTGCCAGGATAGATGCCATCGTGGAGATGCTGGCAAAAGGCGCTGCCGGCACTGTCTGTCCCGACCACTCCGAACCGCCCCGGTTTCTCTTTTCAGGGCCAAATTTTGACAGCCTCTCCATGGAGATCATGGGGTGCTGTCAAAAAGTGGTCGATCTTGCAAAGAAAAAGCTGGCAGAGTAAGGGGCAACCAACCCAAACGTAGGGGCATCCCTCGCGGGTGCCCGAAACAAAGGGCAGGCACAAGACCTGCCCCTACAGCACCCCCCCTCTTTACTCGCAACGGCAAACCATGTAAAATAGCTCTCCAATGAACACCCCCACACTCTACATGGACAACGCCGCCACCTCCTTCCCAAAACCTGAAGCCGTTTACAGGGCCGTCGAAGAAGCGATGAGAAAGGCGGGGGGAAATCCGGGGCGTTCCGCCCATTCTATGGCCCTCGCCGCCGACCGGCTCATCTTCGAGGCGAGAGAGACCCTTTCCACTCTGCTCGGCATTGCCGACAGTTCCAACCTCATTTTCACCTCATCAGCCACGGAATCGCTCAACCTCGCCATCAAAGGCATTCTAAAACCGGGGGATCATGTAGTCACCTCAAGCATAGAACACGACGCCGTGGAAAAACCACTTCGCTCGTTAAAAATCTCCGGCGTCGAAATCACCGAAATCAGCCCTCATGCCGAGGGTCTTATCCGCCCTGAACAGGTCATCAATGCCCTCAAGACAAACACCACCCTCGTCGTCATCACCCACGCCTCAAACGTGATCGGGACCATACAGCCGGTGGCCGATATAGGTACAGAGTTAAAAAGGAGGGGAATCCCCTTCCTGGTAGACGCCTCACAGACGGCAGGCAGTTTTCCAATAGATGTTGAAAGTTTTTGCATCGACCTCCTTGCAGCACCGGGCCACAAAGGGCTTCTCGGCCCTCAGGGAACGGGCATCCTCTACATTGCACCCCATCTCAGCCTGTCCCCCTTCAAGCTTGGAGGAACGGGCGGCGGAGAAGGATCGGAAGATTTTCCGACAAAAACGCCGGAGAGATACGAGGCCGGAACCCCAAATACCCCCGGCATTTCCGGGCTTGGTGCAGGGGCTCGTTTCATACTGGATGAAGGGATTGATTCGATCAGAAAGAAAGAGTACACCCTCATAAAAAAGCTCTACGACGGCCTCAGGGAAATCGACGGCCTCACCCTCTACGGCCCGAAAAACCCTGGAAAAAGAGCATCTCTCCTTTCATTTAACATAAAGGATAAAGACCCCGCTACAGTCGCCTACAGGTTAGACGACGGATACGGCGTCCAGGTACGCGATGGACTTCACTGTTCCCCGAAAGCGCACAGGGCGCTTGACACCTATCCCGTCGGTGCAGTAAGACTAAGTCCCGGCTGGTTCAACACTGAAGAAGAGATAGACCGGGCGATAGAGGCGATTACCGAGATTGCAAAGGTGAGTTAAGCGGTGGAAAGGGAAAAAGAGAAAGAGGAGTTGAGAGAGTTCAAAGGAACTTTTTTCGTCTTCAACACCACCCATCTTACGCTGAAGGCGGAAAAGCTGTTAAACAACGCGGCCATTTCAAACCGTCTATTCCCCAAGCCTAGAAGCGTTGTCAGCGAATGCGGTCTCATACTAAAGGTGCTTGACAAAGAGAGGGAAAAAGTGGAAAGCTTGTTCGAAAAAGAAGCGCTCCCCCTCAAGGAAGTTCTCACCCTTTCATGAAAGAAGGAAACGATTGATAAGATGAAGGCCCAAATAAAAATTACTTTACTTTTTTTCACGGCAGTCCTACTCAGAATCTTGCCGGGAACAGCTGACGCCGAAACCTACAAGTGGGTGGACGAAACGGGAAAAACCCATTTTTCCAGCAGCCCGCCGAAAGGGGTGAAGAAAAACCGCAATGTAAGCCAAAAAAGAAGGGAGAGAAAAAAACTCTACGACCTGAGAGGGAAAGTAGTTGAAATACTCACCATCGACAGGGTCCGTCTCAAATCGGGAAAAGTGGTAAAATATATCGGCGTCACCGATCCGTCCGACTTTCTCCTTAAAAATGGCATGTCAGAAAAAATCGAAGAGGCAGTCCGTTTCCACGAAAAGCTTGTCAAGGGGAAGGTAGTAACTGTTTTACTCGGAGAGACACCCACAGACAGACACGGTGATTATCTGGGGCATGTCTTTATAGGGCAGGAGAGTTTTGTCAACGCCGACCTTATCCGAAAGGGGTACGCACTTACGGAAGAATTCCCGAGCGATTTCGAATACCAATCTCTCTTTGTCAGACTCTACAAAGAGGCGCAGAAAAAGCGCCTCGGCATCTGGGGGCGCTAGACGCTCTCGTCCCTACTTTCCTCCGGCGCAGCCTCTTCGGGTTCGCCCTTCTTTTCCCCCAACCTACTTTCCTCCCCCCTAAGCAGCCTGCCAATGTTGTCTTTGTGCCTGTAGATTACCATTCCGGCAATAACGATTGAGACGGCAATTGCCGTTGGTGAAGCGCCAAGCATTCCCATAAATCCCGGCAGGACGAAGGCGGCCAAAACCGACCCCAGTGAAACGTAGCGCCAGAGTCCAAACACCAGGCCGAAAGCAAGAGCAGCGAGAAGCGTGGAGAGGGGATTGATTACGACAAAAACGCCGAGTGCCGTGGCAACCCCTTTCCCACCCTTAAAACCGTTGAAGACGGGGTAGAGATGTCCGAGGAATGCCGCGAGGGCAACAACCGGAACGAGCCACGAAGCCTGGTTCTCCATCGTCATGGCGATGATAACAGGGAGGGCTCCCTTCAACGCATCTAGGAGAAGGGTGATGATGCCCGCCTTCTTCCCCACCACCCGCCCTACGTTGGTAGCGCCGATGTTCCCGCTCCCCTCCTTCGTAATATCCTTCCCGCCGTAAACCTTAGTGAGAATGACGCCAAAAGGGATGGAGCCGAGGAGATAGGCGACGACAATGAGGATGAGTTCACCCGTCATTTCAGGCCTCCCAGTCTGTATGGTCAGCGAGAAGCCGCTCTACAGGATTGCCCCCGACAATGTGTGACTCCATGACTTCTTTCACATCATTCTGAGTGACGCCTTTATACCAGACCTCCTCCGGCATGACGGTCACGATGGGACCTAGATGACAGGGACCGAGACAACTCGTTCCCGCCACAGCCACCCTCCCCTTCAGTTCCAGTCTGTCCCGCTCTTCCTTGAAGAGCACCTGGAGATCGCGGGCTCCGCCGTCGGCGCAGCACCCCTTCGGGTGGTCCGGTGGCCGCTGGTTGGTGCAGATGAGAATTACCTTTTCAGGTTTCGGCATGAAAACCTCCTAAGTCAATCTTCAACGTTTCAATATCTCGTAAAAAACTAAAGTGCCGTTTTAAAATAAGCCTCATCCAAACTAATCTCTGCCTAGTGAGGCTCTTGCAAAAACACAAGAAGGTTGTCGTTCCCGCAGTTTTTAAGCGGGAATATGGTGTTTTGTTACAGAAAACCATATCCCCGATTGGATATTTCGGGGATGGCAAAGAGTTTTGCAAGAGGCTCTAGTACTAAGTAGACAGGTCTATGCTTTGCTTCGACAAGCTCAGCATGACGAATAGGGTGTCACCCTGAGCTTGTCGAAGGGTCGGAACGGGGAGGGGTAATAGTACCTCAGAATCCCAGCCCTCTTAACCCCGAGTAACCCTGCTATCCATATTCGAGATCCTCAGTTCAATATAGCGCCGGAGCCCCCGCTTAATTATAAGCCGGGAGGCGGGAAAAACAAGAAGAAAACCGGTAACGTCGGTACAGAGTCCCGGCGTAACGAGAAGCGCTCCCGCCACCAGTATCATGGCGCCGTCGATCATCTCTTCTGCCGGAAGCCGTCCCTCTGCCATGGCCGTCTGAAAACGGTAGATAACGCTGAGCCCTTCCATCCGTACGAGGTAAGCGCCGATAAGGGCGGTGGAGATGACGAGTACGATCGTATTGAGGGTTCCGATAACGGTACCCACCTGGATGAGAACGGCCAGTTCCACAACGGGGATGATTGTAAAGAGGAGGAAGAGTCTAAAAAACATCTGTCTACTCCACTACGAGGCCCGATTCAAGATCAGGCGCAAGATATTCGAGTCCTGCCTTGCCGTGGTGCCAGCCATTGCAGAACCCTACCTTTTCGAGTGGGGCGAGGGCCTCCATGGCCGCGTCAACCTCCAGTTCACCGTCGATTCTTTTTTTGAAGATTTCTATCACCTTCCCCGTCACTTCATGCTGGGGAGAAATGCGGAGCGTATCGACGCCCGCCTCTTTGAACTGTTCCACTTCACGGATAAGATTGGAGCATTTGGCGCTCATCATCTGGGTGCCGTTCAGCTTGAAGAGCGGTTTTTTCTCCATATCCTCGATAAGCATCCCCTCAGGATATTTCCGGCAGTCGTGCTTGCAGTTACTCTTTAAAAGTCCGAAGGCGCGCGAGGTATAGCAGCGCCAGGAGAAGGCGATGGGGAGGTTGCCGTAGACGAAAGCCTCCGTTTCAACATCACAGTTCTCGACGATGGTCCGCATGGAGTCGATTGATATCTCCACGGGGAAGACGAGGCGCTTCACGCCCACCGATTTCAGGAAATCGACGCTCTCCTTGTTGTAGCTCGTAATGTGGGGTCCGGCGGCGAACTCCCGGCCGCTCCCGTTACCGAGATAGAAGACGGAAGGGTCGTTGCCTTCGATGGGGAAAGGGAGGGAGAGTATATCCCTGTTCCGCTCCCTGTCCATCTCGTCGGCCACGAGGGCGAGCGATGAGAGGTAAACTTTTTTACCCGCCGCTTCCAGCTTTTTGCCAACCTTTTCGAGGTCGGCAACGGTGAGCCCCGCCATCTTCGGGCAGACCACCTCGCCGAGGTAGACGATGTCAATGGGCCAGTTGACTGCCTCTTCGTAGAAGTTGAGGAGGTCTTCCCTGCTCCAGTCGAAGAGGACAGGGCCAAGTGATAGGTTCATTGCATTATTCTTTCGCGCCCTACTTTTCAATGTAGGAGCCGTAGGTGGTTTTCATCCCTTCCATCGTCGCAGCCGCCGTCTCCATCCAGGCTGTATCCACATGGTAGCTTTCGGGACTGTCGTAGTAGCGGTCAATCGCCTCACGTAGGATAGAGGTCATGTTGGCAACATAAGACCGCGTCCGCTGCCGCCCCTCTATTTTCAGCGAATCGACGCCCGTTCCGATGATCTCGGGGAGGATTTCAAGAACATTTAAGGAAGACGGCTCTTCGATGGGATAGCCGAGTTCCTCGCCGCCAAAGTAGTAGCGACCCTTGCAGCTTGTGGGATAGGAGGTCACCTCGCCCGGTTCATAGCGGTTCAACACCACATCGCCCAGGCTCACCTTCAGTTCGTCACCCTCATGTTCGAAGGTAACGTGGCTCGACGGCGAGCAAACGCCGCCCGTATTGCAGGAGACGCCCGTAATGTAGGAAGAGAGGTAGCACCGCCCGCAGATGTTGATGCAAAGCCCGCCGAAGCCGAAGACCTCCAGTTCGAAATCGGGCATCTCCTCCTTGATTCCCTTTATCTCATCCACGTTGAGCACACGGGGGAGGACGGCCCGTTTGATGTTGAAATGCTTCCGGTAGAAGCTCAAGGCCTCTACGGAAGAGGCGCTCGCCTGTACGCTCAAGTGGAGCCTTAAGTCAGGATGATTGTCTGCGGCGTATTTGAGGACCCCCATATTGGCGAGGATCGCCGCATCGGCGCCGAGATTCACCACCTCGTCTACGGCGCCAAACCACGTGGGACCATCGTCGAACTGAGGGAAGGTGTTGATGGCAATATAGACCTTTTTGTCCCGCCGGTGGGCATACTCGATGCCGTCGGCGATATCTTTATTGGAAAAGTTGAGCCCCTCGAAATTCCGGGCGTTTGTTGCATTCCGAAAGCCGAGATAGACCACATCGGCCCCGCTGTCGATGGCCGCCTTGAGGGAAGGGAGGTTCCCGGCAGGGCAACAGAGTTCTATCTTTTCATCGGTCATGAATGGGTAATGTCCTTTGATATGGCTTGTGTTAAAAGAGCTTTATTGTAGCAAAAAACAAGGATTACTGACAAGGTTTAAGGGTAGAACTCGTAGGGCGTAATAGCGAAGCGTATTACGCCGAATGTGGTTATCATTTAATCCGGCGTAATGCCTTTCAGTTATTGCGCCCTACTGAGCTATTGGCGGTCGGGTTGAATGTGGGGTTATGCAGATTCTTCACCCTTCTTTGTTTCCTCTGGTACGCTTACTATATTAACAGGAAAAGATTTTTTCCCCAGAAAAAGGTCGGTTAAACTTCCACGAATAAAATTTTGCTCTAATTCTATTTCAGCATGGCCTTGTGGTATATATGCACCACGCTTCAAATGTACTTTGTCAAAATCAAAGTCTAAAGTTTTTGCCATTTCAAAAAGTAAGCCTGTGAGTAATTCACTCGACTTTTCAGAGCATGCGTTTAGTGTTGCTCTGTAAGTAGGATCATTGGTGTCTTTGGGGTAGTTAAGAAAATGGTCTAAAAGTAACTTCCATGCATCTACAATTTTCTTGTTCTCGTGGAATTCAATGTCAATCATATTGAGAGATTCGACATGTAGTGGTGAAAGCAAGCGTAGGATGGGTGAGCAACGCGAAACCCATCATGTTAAACATCATGTTTTATTCCCCGAAACAATCCGCTTCATTATCCGAACACCCCGCCCACTCCGGGGGATAGCTCCCATCGCGCACATAATGATGAAAGCTTGAGAAGGACCACTCTTTTACCTGGTTCACGTACCCATGCTTTATGGGATTATAATGGATATATTCAACATGTTTTATAAAATCGTCTTCATCTCTTAAGGTATGCTCCCAAAAGCGGCGCTGCCATATTCCCCGTTCCCCTTTTTTTATTCGGCTCTCGCTTCTTTTCTCCGTCTTCGGCAAGCCGCTTGAAAAACAGGCTTTGATCTTTTTCCACCGGGTCGAAAAATCGGAATCCCCTTCAGGCAATGTCCATATGCAGTGCATATGTTCCGGCAAAACAACGATTGCATTTATTTCAAAGGGGGCGTCTTTTTTCGTTTGCCTGAATGATTGTCTCAAAAGACCGATATTGTCGGTCAATAGCCGCGTGCTTCTGTCGGCCAGAGCCAGTGTGAAAAAATAGCTTCCGCCTTCAATAAAATTTCTTCGATAATTTGTCATTCAAAATGTGATGGGTTTCACTTCGTTTCACCCATCCTACGCTACTCTCCAATGATCTTGACGAGGAGCCGCTTCTTCCGCCGCCCATCGAACTCGCCGTAAAAAATCTGCTCCCAGGGGCCAAAATCGAGTTCCCCTTCCGTGACGGCCACCACCACCTCACGGCCCATCACCTGCCGTTTCAGGTGGGCGTCGCCGTTGTCCTCCCCCGTCCGGTTGTGCATATACTGCGAGATCGGCTCGTGGGGGGCCAGCTCCTCCAGCCACCGTTCGTAATCCTGGTGAAGTCCCGACTCGTCGTCGTTGATAAAAACCGACGCCGTGATGTGCATGGCATTCACGAGGCAGAGTCCCTCGCTAATCCCGCTTTCCCTGAGGCAGTCGTTCACATCGGGTGTGATGTTGATGAATGCCCGCCTCGTGGGGATATTGAACCACAACTCCTTGCGATAACTCTTCACTTTAAAACCCTTCTGATTTTTTGCTGACCTTTTCCTTCCCCACTCTTACTCATCACAAACCGACCCGGTTAATCAACCGACGACACCAAAAAGGAGGCTTTTACATGCATTACAAGAATATCAAAAGGTTGATCGTAAAACAACTGAAGAAAGAGACCCTTACTGGAAACGACTATCCAAGAAGCAGAAAAAGGAGATATTCAGGAAGGTGTTGGAAAAAGTGGGGAAATCCTATGATTTCAAGCAAGAAATGAAGCCTTCCCGAGAAGAACTTCTATGTATCGAAGATCAGGTGTTAACGTCGGATATTATGAATTTTAAGGAGATGGCAGGATTTGTAGAAGGTTTTTAAAAGAGTCAACTCATCAAATTAAGCCAATATGATCGATTCCCTATTCATATAAAAGATGAGGAACTGAAGTTTATCGATAATTTGCTGGATGATCGGATCATAAATATTCGTTGAGCTACGTGGGATATCGTACAGGAGGGCGAGTTTCCCCCCTAAACCATTTTTTTCACAAGTGACTATATCCTTTGACAACGAGCCTCTCACACTATAAAATTAGCGGTCCAAAAAATGGACTACCTGCTTGATTAAGAAAAGAGTGAAAGAACAGTATGAATCTTTTTAAAAGACCACTCATCTTACTTTGCCTCACTGCCCAGCTTTTCTCTTTTGGCTGCACATCGGGGAAAAAAATGGAAGAAAAAGCCGAGCCGAAGCCGGTGGAGGTGAAGGTCATTTCCGGGCCGCCGAAGGGTGGGGACTTTACCCTGCAATCGGTAGCCGGCCCGGTGTCGCTGAGCGATTTTAAGGGGAAGGTGGTTCTCCTCTTTTTCGGATACACGGCTTGCCCCACGGCCTGCCCCACCTCCCTCGAAACGATGGCGAATGCCTTTTCGAGATTGAGTGTGGAGGAGTTAAAGAGGGTGCAGGGAGTTTTCGCCGGGATCGACCCCGAGCGGGATACGCCGGAAAAGCTGAAGGAATATGCGGGCTACTTTCATGAGCAGATTGTGGGGGTTACGGGAAGTATCGACGAGGTGAAGGCGGCGGCTGAGAAATACGGCGCCTATTTCATAAAATCGATGGAGAAGGAATCGGAAATAGACTATGCTTTTTCTCATTCCACGGAGACTTATCTCATCGATGCCGATGGGAAACTGGTGGAGATCTACTCGGAAAAGACAAAGCCACTTGTCTTATCCGAGGCGATCCGTCGTCACCTCTGGGGAAAATGACATTAAATCAGGATAGAGAAAGGAACTAACGATGAAGCTGAAATACCGAATGCTGGTGGCGCTCGCACTTCTGCCGCTCCCCGCACTCCTTGTGGCTGCCGGAGGAGCGGGCGGGAAAATAGAAGTGAAGGATTTCTACGTTCGGGCTGTTCCTCCCGTATCGCCTAATACGGCCCTCTTTCTGACCCTTCAAAACAGCACCGGCGCCGACCGCGTGCTCTCCAAGGTTTACACTCCCGCTTCGAAAGCGGCTGAGATTCACCTCACCCGCAAAACCGATAAAGGGATGAAGATGGAGCACGCCCATGAAGTAACGATTAAAGCGGGAGAAAACCTCATCTTTTCTCCAGAGGGCTACCACATCATGCTCATCGGCCTGAAAAAGCCGCTCGTCAAGGGGGCGAGCGTTCCCGTCACTCTCACCTTTAAAAACGGCGAAGTCTTGAGCATCGATGCGCCGGTGAGAAAACTGATGGAGAAGATGGAGAAGATGGAGAAGATGGAGCACCCTCATTGATTTTCAAGCGAGGGAAGATCACGTCTACTCTTTTGCCGCTGTTGCTCGGCTTCTCTCTCTTTCTTCCTGCCTGCGAAAGTTCAGACCCGAATCTCGCCTTCGATAAAGGCTCAATCGTCGCTGATTTCACCCTCCCCGATATTAAAGGGGAGCCTGTCAACTTCAAGAAAAGCCGGGGAACGGGAAAGACCTACCTCCTCTTCTGGTCCTCCTCCTGCATAAGTTGCAAGGAGGGGATGACCGTTCTTGAAAAGGTCTATAGAAAAAGTAAAGGCCAGGGCTTTTCCATCGTTGCCGTCAATGTTTACCAGGACAGGGAGACAATAAATAAGTTTATTGCAGAACTCGGTCTCACCTACCATGTGCTACTCGACAAGAGCGGAGATGTGGCCGCTGCCTATGACGTTTACGCCGTGCCCGTTGCCTACGTAATCGACGCCGACGGCGCATTGCTCGACAAGTTTATGGGGGAGATGACGAAAGAAAACGTGGAAGCAATCATAAATAAATATTGGCCTTTACGGGCTGTTGCCCAAAGCGCTTTCATGCCAGCCACACCATCGACCTATTAGAC
>CBDVDA010000056.1:0-20420 GCA_965372635.1 uncultured bacterium
ATAGGTTATCCTCTCCTCCAGTCCTGTTACAGAAATCTCTTTACGCAGGGTTTCGAGATAATCTTCCGTCAGGCAGTGCCCGACGAAAAGGGTCTGCACGTCATGCCCCTTATCAACGAGAGATTTGACCGCTTTTACGAGAAGGTCGTGCCCCTTCCCATATTCGATCCGACCGAAAAGGGCTATTTTGAAGGCTTCCTTTCTTAACCCGGAGGACTCAAAAAACTCATTCAGAGACGCTTCATTTTTCATCGGGGGGAGAGGAATACCGTGGTAAATGAGTCCTATTGTCTCTTCCTCCATGGGGAGATTCCGGCACGCCTGGCCATAAATCAATTTCGTTATGGCGAGAAAGGCATCCACCCGACGGTAGAGAAAGTCATGATAGAGATCCTTCTTTTTACGGGAAAGCCCCATATGACGGGTATAGACCAGCTTGACGGGCCTGCGTGAAAAGACCTTGGCCAGCACCGCCAGGGCAAGGTCATTCCCCCAGTGAAGGTGAAGAATATCCGTTTTTTCTCTCTCCATTAACCGGGCCAGCCGGAAGGATGAAAGGAGGGGGAAATAGTGGCTCCAGGGTGAGCACGTTGCCCATGAAACGCCTTGCTGGTCAAGCTGTTTTGAGAAAAATTTGCCGGGTACGGCAACGGCATGGCAGGGGTACTTTTTGTCACTCAGCCATTTCAGTATCTTGACGGCATAAAGTTCGAGGCCTCCCTTGCCATGAGAAAGGCAGAGATGGAGAATCTTCATAGGTTGCGTTTTGGTGATTTCACCCCTTTATCAATAAGAGGATTATGGATAGGGCCTTCTCGCCGGAAACAATTATGAATAGTCGCTGTATGATTTTTCTTCAACAATCACAGAGCCGAGGAGTTCATTAATTTTCTTTTTTAAAGCAGCGCGCTTGTCGTTGGAGAAATAAACGCTTCTTGCAAGGGAAAGGAAGGTATCGCCAAAGTCTTTGTCCCGTTCGCAATCGCGTATATCGTCCTCAATCTGCCAGAGTTTCTCGTTGATCGATTTCAAATCCCCTTTAAGTCCGGTCAGTTCATCTGATGGAGTGACGTCATGGTCAAGCGTTTTCGTCAGGATCTCATGTTCAATTTTTACATTAGTCAACTTTTCAGGATCATCGATACGTTCCAGCTTGATCTCCAATATAGTTATCTTGTCGATCAATTCACCGGGTGAAACTTCAGCTAAAATTTTCATTACTTTGCACCTTTTTTAAGACCTGATTGCTCCCGATTATCTACCGACAAGGTGGGGAGAGGAACGCATTTTGCGTTAGATGATACCACAAAAAACAGGAAGCTATCAAGCAAGGCGTCGCTTCAAATCCAGCACCTTTATAAAATGATCTCTGGAACGCTTAAAAACATCATCCACAGCGGGCAGACTGCCGTCGGCATTAAAAGCGACCTCATGAAAACCGTCTCTCGGCCAATACCTGAAAACCGGCGTGGAGAAAAATATTCCCACAGTAGGCGTACCTGCGGCAATGGAGAGGTTCCTGATCCCCGTATCGTTGGAAACGAGCATGGCGGCACTGCCGATAAAATCGGTCGTCTCATCGAGCGACCTGATCCGACTCGCTTCGACATTTTCATAGTTGTCCAGCGATGCCATTATTTCATCGATCGATTCATGGGGGCCCACTCCTTCCAAAACCTTATGCGGAATGTCAGGATATTCGGAGGCCATCCGCTTGATTAAATCAGTAAACCTCTCCTGTGGCCAACGTTTGTCATCAATGGAAGCACCGGGGAAGTAAGCGATGAATTTCCCGGCATCGTCCGTTTTGGAGTGAGGCAAGGCAAACTCCAGCGGGTATTTTGTCCTGTAACCGAGCAGGCTCAGCATATCGAGCAATACCTCGGCCTCAAATTTCAGGTCCGAACGGAGAACAGAAACATCATAGAAAAGTGGGTTCCTGTACCAGACAAAGGGAAAGCCCACCTTCAACTTTGCCCTATTTAACTTGCAAACCCAGTAAGAACGGGTAGTGGCAGCCTGGTCAAAAATGATGTCCTGCTCACCCAGCTCCCGGGCGCTCCTGATTTGCTCCATGAATGAGGTATCCCGTCTGTCGCTTCCACTCACGACATGAACATGATCAACCAGGTCTTCCGGCGCCCCGCGAGTGTAATTGCTCACAAGACTGAGCGTAATTTCTGCCTGTGGGAAGTGCTTGCGTAATTCGATAAGAAAGGGCCGGGTGAGAACCATGTCGCCAAGTGCGGCATGGCGGATGACGGCAATTTTCTTCACCGTCTCCGGCCGAAGGCGTTCCGCCTTCTTCCGCCCCTTTTTAGAGGCCCACCCCCCTTTTATAAACCAGAGTTTCATACGTAATAAAGCAGTCTATGAATTAAGCTTTTTCCTGGCAACGGCCATGAAATTTCCGTCACCTTCTTCGATGGGGTCGAAAAATTCGATCTCCACAAACCCGATTTCTTCCAGGAATCGTGCAAGATTGACCTTGTTAAAAAGGAAGAGATGTTCATATGGTTTCAAAGCGCCCCAGTTGTCCCCAAATTCCTTCGCCTGCGGCGCCTCCGAGTCAGGGGTCCGGAGAATGAAGACCCCATTATCCACGAGTATATCGTATATCTTCTTTACATCTTCACGAGGACTTTCAAAATGTTCAATCACATCGATTGCCGTGACCATATCCAGCATGCATTCAGAAAAAGAAGGGTAGTTTTTATAAAAAGGGCCTGTATAAATGTTCCCGGCAAACTCCTTATATTTCCTCTTGAAGGGGACAACCAGTTCTGGCACAAATTCGATACCGTAGACATCATAGCCACGCTCGATTGCCGATGCCAGCAAAAACCCTTTATTACAACCGATATCGAGTAACTTAGGCTTCGGATTTTGGGTTAGCCGCCTAGAGTCGGCAAATGTCATTATCTTTTCAGCGCGTTCCACTGAAAAAGAGAAGTTTTTAACTGCATTGAAACTTCGAAATGGCGACACTATTTTTCGACGAAAAGACTTCCAAAAACCACCATCGTAAGCCCTGGATATTTCACTAAAATCCGGTATGCGGTCAAGAAAAATCAAACCACAGTCACCGCACTTAAGATACTCGTACCCGCTTACGGCGCAATAATGGTCTACACTTTTCACGTTACCGCACACCAGACAGTTGCTCACTGTATTCATAAATTGTTTTTAAGTACACTTTCCAAAGTTATTTTTGATTCACAAAAATTAAATGCGATCATTAAAGTGAATCAGTTTTTAAGTTTTTTTTTGACATAAGCTCTTGGAATAGAAAAGACATAATATCTCAGGGCATTGAAGATTCGCTCTAACTTGCGGGAGTTCCGCTTTGATGTGGGGTGTCCTTTACCGTACCTGGATCGACCGTAACGGCCATATTGTGGAAGCTGATACATTGCATCAATGGAATTATCCTCAATATTGAATTCCGGGAAAAACTCTTTCCTGACAAAATACAGGTTATCTCCTCCAGAGGTACAATGCAAAAGTTCATACCCTTTTCCCCGGCCCAACTCTACCATAGATCGAATTGAAGCCCCAAAATAGTCATCGCCTGACCATCTAAAATTCTCATCATAATCGATTACGAACCTTTCACTTGGCCCATAGCTTGCGTTAAATTCTATGGATACAAATATAGGTTCAATTTTTTTTATTGCTTGCCATATATGGTAATCGTTGCCGTCAATGTCTATAACCAGCATGTACGGTCTTTTAGGAACATTATTGTTGGAAAACAAGTGTTCGATATTATCTCTACTTAGAAATGCGTTTACAGTATTCACAGTGGGGAAATCTTTATAGTTCTCCTTTAGGAGTTCTGCCATTTTTTCATCTGCTTCAATCAACAAAGCCGAGAACCTATAGTTTCGAATCAAATTCTTCACATGAACACCAAGTCCATCCTGTGCTCCAAATTCAATACAAAAGGTCTCTTTCGGAGGAATGACTTCTAACAAATATTCAATAAGCCCTTCCTCTACAACCTCCCTGTTATCCGACATCTTCTTCTCATATTGAGATAGAGGAAGTTGCTTGGGGAACATATTATTAAACAGCATCTATTTTCTCCACCTTTCGCCCAGGTTTAAGACCACATGGGGTTTAAAAAAGTCAGCTAAAACATGCAGCGAGCTATTCAGCGGACATAACAATCTATATTTCGCAGCAAATTGAGGTTGACCGGACAACGACCAAAGCAACTTCAAAACAATAAAGGAGAAGACATACTTTACGGAAGTCGCCCTTCAGACAAGTAATCGAGAGCTTTCTCTAAGTAAGAGCTGCAAATCAACCTGTCTGGATGGATAGTCCCATAGCCTCTTCTTTTATCACAATTCTCGACAGCATAATTATTGGGGAGGTGATAAACAAATGCATCCGGATCAATCTTTGTTTCCCCTGAAAGAGGTATCAAGGTCTTTGATAAACTGTTTTCAGGGATATCTTCAAAAAGCATCCCCGCCGCCGCTCTTTCCCTTACATCCCAGGGACAACGCCCCTCATCCGTCCAGGAAGGTGTTTTTATAAATTCCAGCATCTGCTCTTTCGTATATATCCAAAATGCATTATATGGCTTTGGCGAGTTAAAAAACAATTCTTTACCAATCCGGATTTTTTTGGCCGTAATCCGTTTGGTGAAATCTGTTAGCCTGAGTTGCCCTTCCGGAGTAAACTCAATTCGCACAAAACCTCTTAAATAACCAGTCTGTGAAATCAGGTTCATATCCGAACACCACTTATGGATTGCCTGAGACGGCACCAGTATATCATCCTCCAGGTACATGAAATAATCGAACTCATCTAGCTGAGTCTCCATAACGTCTCTGCATACCCACGTCAACCGAAATGGATCAGACAACTGTCCGTGAACGATGCACTCCACTTCCGGAAACAGCTTTCCAATGTGATCTTTACCGGCTTCTTGATTCGTATGCACAAATATCGCCGTACGATCAAATACGTAACCCTTTACGTTATTGATCACTTTCGAAAGATATACGATTCGTTCAGGATTATAATGAAACGCTATATGTACGCTAATTTTGCCCGGTATTTTTTCATTCATAGGTTTTCCATTTGGAGTTCTGCAGAAGATCGCCCCCAATTGGGGTATGATGTGGCGGCATCTATATTAAACAAAAAAGAAGTGTTAACCGGCTATAACAAAGATGCATTTTTGTTCCGCATGATACAGTCAAATTCGATGAGAATTAAATCCTTAGAATCTCTTATTATGGGATAAATTCCTGTTACTTCAAAATCCAACGCTCTCAGTTCAGTTAGTGACTGTACGTAGTCGGGCATTTCTTCATATAGGGGAATAACCGACATTTCAGTTTGTAATGCCAATATTTTTCCAATCGACTTCGTCGCCCCTCTTAAAACCTCAAGATCATGCCCCTGCGTATCCAACTTCAAAAAGATTCTGGGATTATGCAGATCACTGATCAAATCGTCAAAAATATCGTCAAGCTGTTTAACCTCCACATTCTCTCTGTTTACCACATCGACAACCTCATCTGAAAAACTACTTTTTGCATATTCACTTGGGGCATGAAAAGAGGAAAGGACAGAAGAGCTTACAACGTTAATCTTTTTATGCTCACCTTCAGCGCCCAGAGCTAACTTGTAAGTATGCCAGGCATTATCCCTCTTTGCCTGTTCATTCAACTTATCAAATATTCCGGCTACCGGTTCAAAAGAGACTATCCTGCCGGAATATCCGCTATTTCTCAATGCAGCCCCAAACTGTCCGGAATTGGCGCCGACATCAATGACACAGTTGATGTTTAAAGAAGTAAATAGTTTCTGCAAATGAAGCTCTAATGTCAAATGGCTTTTCTTTTTTTTGTAGAGATCGTACCCAAATATATTTGCAATCTTTTTGTGCATTTTCATCTTGAACGTCCCTTTCTCAGAAAGAATGTATACTATCAAACGATGCCATAGTCAACAAGTTTCAATGCTTTAAGTCTATACTTTCATTGACTAAAGGCACCATCATATAGTATTATATCAAATTAAATTGAAAATAGTTATTTGTACTATAGGAGCAAAACCGATGTCTCATCCCGCATTAAGGAGTATGAGTAGAACGATCAGGAAGCCATTTAACCGTTGGGATGCATTTAACCGGCTTAAAAAGTATCACTCCCGTCCACACACAATGGCAGAAACAGTGGACTTGGCCATGGACCTTGGATCAAGGGGGTTTTATAAAGTTTCATCCATCCAGAAGCGCTCGGAGATTCTCGCGCTGTCCGAGTTTGTAAAAGAAACAAACCCTTCAACTATCCTTGAAATCGGCACAGCACAGGCCGGCACCCTTTTCATCTGGTCACAAATCGCCATCGAAAAGGTTATCACTTGCGACATCCTTGAGCCTGCGTTCCGGAAAGATTTGTATGAGAACTTCCCTGGGCCCTCTTCCACCTGCCAGGTTCACATCCTGTCCGGAGATTCACATACAAAAGATTTTAAAAATCTTGTTGCTAAAACGCTGGGGGGACGGAAAGTTGACTTTCTTTTCATTGACGGAGACCACACGGAAAAAGGAGTACGAGCAGACTTTCGTGATTACAAGGAGTTTGTCCGGCCAGGCGGCATCATAGCTTTTCATGATATCATCGAGAAACAAGCCATTGAAACCAACCAGGTATACTATTTATGGAAAGACCTCCGGGAATCATTTGACACAGAAGAATTTATCGACAACCCGGACCAGAGCGGTTATGGAATCGGAGTCTTGCGGCTCCCCGAAAATTAATAATTACCCTGAAAGAGAGGATATTCTTGCCCGATGATTAAGTGTTCTATCATAACAGCTGTCTACAACTCGCATGACACGCTGCCCAAGTTCCTGCTTGCACTGTCGGTACAGACTGAAAAAGATTTTGAACTGATTATTAGCGATGACGGCTCCGAATATGGCTGTGAAGCTGTAATTTCTACCTATCAACCGCTCTTCAACCATCCGATAACATATGTTAGTCATGAGCGAAACGGCATTCAAAAGACGAAAGCACTTAACAGAGGCGCCTTTGCCTCAGAAAGCAACTACCTTCTTTTTATAGATCCCGATTGTCTGGCCGCCCCCAACTGGGTTGAAACTCATCTAAAGGAACGGGAACCGAATAAATACCTCATAGGGCGAAGAACGGACTATAAAAATGACAATATAACCCCCTACCTGGACGACGAATTTATAATCAGCGGAAAGTTCAGCAAGCTGAGTTTCTTCTACATTCTCAACTATCTACTGTTAAACATAAAACACTTTAAACAGATGTTGGTTACAAAAAACAAGTTTCTTCTTCACCTTCTCCACCTCAACACCAGTAACTATCTTTGGGGCTGCAATTTTTCCTGTTGGAAGTCTGATCTTTTTAAAGTTAATGGCTGGGACAATGACTTCAAAGGGCTTGGGGCGGAAGATGCAGAACTTGATATACGGTTTAAAAATATGGGGTTGCAACCGAAGTCAATCAGGTTTATAACGAATGTGTTTCACATCTTTCACAAAACGAGAAAGAATGACGACTGGTTGGGATATCTTCGGAAGCAAATTGAGAAAAAACAAGTCCGGGCAGAGAATGGATTGGATGCTCTTTTAGATGAACAGAAGGAACTTTCTCATGAATTTTCAACCATACTGAAAAAGGATCAAATTGGCCTTTTCAATAAGAAACCACATATCATTCAATAATTCTGTTTCAGCCTGATTTGACGACAACACATCCTTTCTTTTGACTAAAACCAGCGAAATATGCTATAAGAAGCCATTTGGAAAAGCTGTTTGACTGGATTTCTTATAGATCACCCAATGGAATTTCCGGGATTCTTCTCGGGCTACTACTTTTTCCTTTCTACCTTCTCTCTTTCCTGTATGGCATCATAATTAAGGTCAGGTTAAGACTTTATAAGCTCGGCCTTCTCAAAACTAGGAAGGCTGGCGTGACAGTAATTTCGGTGGGGAACATTACCGTAGGAGGAACAGGAAAAACGCCTTCTGTGGAATTGATTGCAAAGCTTTTGACGAAGGAGGGCCGCAAGGTTGCCGTCGTCAGCCGGGGCTATAAAGGGCAAAACAGAGAAGCCGTCAATGTAGTATCCGATGGAGAATCGATCCTGCTCGGCCCGGAACTAGCGGGAGATGAACCTTTCATGCTGGCCCAAAAACTTAGAGGGGTTCCCGTTCTCATCGGGAAAGAACGCTTCGAGGTCTGCCAATACGCCGGGGATAAATTCGATCTCGATGCAGTCATTCTCGATGACGGGTTCCAGCATCTGCGCCTAAGGAGAGATTTTAACATCCTGATTACAGACGGAAAGCGAGGCGTGGGCAACGGCCACATGTTCCCACGCGGCCCATTGAGAGAACCTGTGTCGGGCATAAAACGAGCGGATTTGATTATACTCAATGGCTCTGGCGGAATCGACCCTGAATGGCGGCAGGAAATCAGTCGTCTGCACCCCTCCGCCCCCCTCTTTGAAGGCGTCTATCGGGCGGAGCAGGTAAAAACCCTCTGGAAAGATGAAACGAGGGAGATCAGTTTCATCAAAGGCGCAAAGGTAGCCCTTCTCACGGCCATTGCATCTCCCCGCTCTTTCAGGGCGCTCATCGATTCTCTCGGTGGAGATGTGGTCACCGAATTTAATTTTGCCGACCATCACGCCTATACGCAGGAGGAACTCCGGCGGACAGTTGAGAAGGCGGGACAGGAAGGCGCAGAGTTCATCCTTACCACTGAAAAAGATGCCGTCAAGCTGGAACAGTTGGGCCGTCCTGACGGAATATCCCTTTGTGCCGTCAAAATCACGCTCGATCTGTCCGGTAGAGAGAGGGAACTACTCAACATGTTAAGGAAATGATCTGTATATAAAATGCAAAAGCTAAAATACCTTGCCGAATATATCCCTTTTTATCTGCTGGTCCGGGTGCTCCAGAGCCTCCCCTTTGACCGTGCGGTCGGGGCGGGGAAAAAAATCGGCCACCTCCTCTACCTATTGATGGGAAGCCGAACAAAGATGGCGGCGGAAAATATTTCCCGTTCTCTAAATATTGAGGCAGCTCCTGCCCAGGAGATAGCTAAAAATGCCTTTTGTAATATTGGGGCCACCTTTACCGAATTCATCAATCTCCCTTCCAGGGACGACGATTTTTTCGACAATAATATCGAACTCGTAGATGAAGAGAATTTCTTAAAGGCAAAAGAACAGGGGAAAGGGGTACTTCTTCTCACTGCACACCTTGGGAACTGGGAGATCCTCGGAGCATTGCACCAAAGGCGCTTCGGCCAGATTCACGTGGTTTACCGGAAAACGAAAAACCCTTA
Organism: uncultured bacterium; assembly: GCA_965372635.1. Classification (GTDB taxonomy): domain Bacteria; phylum Desulfobacterota; class JADFVX01; order JADFVX01; family JADFVX01; genus CBDVDA01. Next base: position 9,357 of record CBDVDA010000056.1, read on the forward strand.
CGTGGACAGTTTCATCGACAATTCCCGCAAAGCATGTGGATTCAAAACCATTCCTCACAGGAATGCCGTAAGGAAAATCATGAGCGCACTAAAAAAAGGAGACACTGTGGGCCTCCTGCTCGACCAGCATGCCATGCAACAGGACGCCATCGTTGTCGATTTTTTCGGGAGACCGGCCGCAACGAACTACGGACTCGCCCTGATTGCCCTAAAAACAGGAGCCCCCGTCATTCCCATATTCCTTGTAAGAACGGAAGAAGGTCGCTACCGCTGTCATTTCGACAAACCGGTCGAGCTCACAACAACTGGGGACATGGATGAAAATATTCGGTCGGCAACCATCAAGTTCAATACTGTCATCGAGAAATATATCCGAAAATATCCCGACCAGTGGTTCTGGATTCACAAGCGATGGAAGGTCTGACAATAAGCTCTGATGAATGCTGAAAAAAAGAAAAGCGCCATTTTTCTCGATCGCGATGGCACGATAAACGTGGATGCCGATTACCTCTCCCATCCCGATCAATTGGAACTCCTGGAGGGATCGGCCGAGGCGGTACGGGAAATCAACACGCTCGGTCTTCTTGCCGTAGTTATTACCAACCAGTCGGGCGTAGCGCGGGGCTACTTTGATGAAGAGGCCGTAGCGGCTGTCAACAGGAAGCTCTCTCATCTCCTGGCGGCGGAAGGAGCATCAATCGATGCCTTCTATTACTGCCCACATCACCCGGAGAAGGGAATTGATCCCTACCGGGTTGAATGCCTCTGCAGAAAACCGGCTACGGGGATGGTCGATTCCGCTTCGGAAGAACTGAACATTGAACCGGCAAAATCTTACATGATCGGCGACAAGGCGGTCGACATGGAACTGGCCCGAAAGAGCGGCATGAAAGGAATCCTCGTAAAGACGGGGTACGGAAAAAAAACGCTTTCGTCCATCGAAAATGGCGAGGCGCCCCGGCCGGATTTTACGGCGGAGGATCTCCTCCATGCCGTCTCATGGATAAAAAGTGAGGAAGAAAACAAAAAAATAGAGTAAAATAGTCTGCCAATACTGATCAGGCTCAACCGGCCTGTCAAACGAAACGAGATAGTAAAGAATCCACGTCCAAAGGACGTGGCCTTGCTTTGACTCTAAAAGGGCCTGACTTTCCTTCCCTTTAAAACGCAGCCGAGTGAAGAAGTTGCCTGAGGGAGAAGGTCACAAACTGTCCGAGCGAAGCGAGTTTTTGTGACCACCTCAGGCAACTGCTTGAGCGAGGGAAGCCGAAGGCCAAAATTTGGGGCGGCCTTTCTTTTGCTTCTCTTTCTTTGGCCGTCAAAGAAAAGAAGAGTTCTTACGGCAAAGCCTTTTAACTCTAACCCCGTCTAAAGGACGGGGATTTTAAAGATTAATTAAACAAAGGGAGAAAATCATGTCTATCGACAAAGAACTGCTGGACATCCTGGCATGCCCGAAATGCAAGGGCGAGATCGTTCTCACGGAAGAAAAGGATAGCCTCGTCTGTGAAGCGTGCAAACTCAAATACCCAATCAAGGACGATATCCCCGTTATGCTCATCGACGAGGCGGAAGCGCTCTGAGCCAACACGAGCCAAGCTTCAATCCGGCTCTGTTTAAAACCGATGGAAAAACTTTCTGCTACCCTCATCACGCTCAACGAAGAGGAAAACATTCGACAGGCCCTTGAAAGCGTAAAGTGGGCCGATGAAATCGTTGTCGTCGATTCGGGAAGCACAGACAAAACGCTCGAAATCTGCGCTGAATATACGGACAAGGTATTTACCAACCGATGGCCCGGCTTCGGGGCGCAGAAAAACTTCGCCGCCGGGAAGGCCTCTCACCGGTGGATACTCTCCATCGATGCCGACGAGCAGGTAACGCCGGAGCTGAAATGTGAGATAGAGGCCCTGCTGAAGAATCCAACGGCAGAGGCTTACAACCTGCCCCGCCGGGTATTCTACCTCAACCGATGGATCAACCATTCAGGCTGGTACCCCGATCATAAGATAAGGCTCTACAATAAAGAGAAAGCGAGGTGGAAAAGGGAAAGCGTCCATGAAACGGTTGAAGTAGACGGACCTGTGGGAACTCTCAAGGGGGACCTCAACCATTTCAGCTTCAAAGACATGACACATCACATGAACACCATGAACCGATACACCACTCTTGCACTCAAGGATTTTGAGAATAAGGCGCCGACCAACATTACCCTGGCGCTCCTCACTCGACCTCCCTTCGCATTTTTCAAGAGCTACATCCTGAAACAGGGATTCAGGGACGGTCTGCCCGGCTTCGTCATCGGCGTCACCACCGCCTGTCACGTCTTCCTCAAATATGCCAAGCTCTGGGAGATGAAAAAAAACGAGTCTGCCCGGCATTAACCGGCCCCACGTCCCGTCAAATTTAACGATGCATGCATTTCATAACATACTGGTGATTCAAACAGCCTTCCCCGGCGACATTGTGCTTACCACGCCGCTTTTAAAAGGAATCAAGGCGCTTTTCCCTGCCTGCAAGCTCACCCTTCTCACCACGCCTCCGGGGCGTGACTTAATTGCTTCTTCCGGGCTGACAGATGTAATCATTTCTTATGATAAAAACGGGTCGGACAAAGGTGTTTTTAAACTACTGCAATTGATGGGGAAGATGCGAGGCCAAAGGTTCGACCTCTGCATATCACCCCATCGTTCATCAAGGAGTTCACTCATCGCCTTCGCTTCCGGAGCGGAGGAGAGAATCGGATTTTCAGACGCATCGCTATCCTGCCTCCATACGACGAAAATCCCGAGGGACAAATCAAAACACGAAGTGGAAAGAGTTCTTTCCCTCCTCGCGCCTTTTGAAATCAAAGCGGATGAAGAGTCTAAACAACCGGCGCTTGGGCTCTCCGAAAAAGCGATTGAATTCCGGGAAAAGTTCCTTGAAAATGAAAAAATCACTGGAGACGAAATTGTCGGCGTGGCACCCGGCTCCGTCTGGGCAACGAAGAGTTGGACCACAGAAGGCTACGCAAGTCTTATCGACAAGCTCACCGGGGAATTGGGAAAGAAAGTGATTCTTCTCGGCGCGCCTTCAGACAGGAAGCAAGGTGATAAACTCGTTGAAAAATGCAGAAATAAGCCGATCAATCTCATCGGGAAGACGAACCTCGAAGAGCTAATCGCCCTCATCGACGGATGCCGCCTTCTTATCGGGAACGACAGCGCCCCGGGGCACATTGCAACGGCAAGAAAGGTTCCCGTCGTCTCCATCTTCGGCCCCACCGTTCCCGCCTTCGGCTATGCGCCCTACGGAGAGAGAGTGACCATCATCGAGAACGACATTCCCTGCCGTCCCTGCCACCACCACGGCCCCGTCGAATGCCCGGAGAAGCACTTCCACTGCATGAAAGAGATATCCGTCGATGACGTATTTAATGCGGCAATAAAGATGTTGAGTTCAAAAAATGGATAAAAAACCGAAAAAAATACTCGTCGCCAGGACGGACCGCATCGGGGACCTCATCGTCTCCACCCCCGTTTTCAAAGTACTGAGAGACGCCTATCCCGATGCGCACATTGCCGCCATGGTCAACCCCTACACCCGGGACATCATGGTAAACAACCCCTACATCGACGAGGTCATCATCTATGATGCAACAGGCAGTCATATCAAATTCAGCGGCCTCATCGCCTTCGCGAAAGAATTAAGGAAAAAGAGATTCGATACAGCCGTCGTCCTCTTCTCCAACTTCAGGCTGGGCCTACTCACCTTTCTCGCCCGCATACCGAAAAGGATCGCCCCGGCAACCAAACTTGCGCAGATTTTCTACACCGACAGGGTCGTCCAGCGGCGCTCCCGCGCACTTAAGCATGAGGGAGATTACAACCTCGATCTGCTGGAAGCGCTCGGCATTACCAATGAAGAAAAAGAAGTTATCCTCGTCACCGACGACAAGGCGGAAGCGACCGCCCTAGACTATCTCAACAAAGAAGGTCTGGCGGATGCAATGAAGGAAAAGAAACTCATCGGCATCCACCCAGGAAGCGGAAACTCGGCAAAAAACTGGCGTCCCAAACGATATGCCGAACTGGCCGACAGGCTGATCAAGGGTTTCGGTTACAGCATCGTCCTGAGCGGATCTCACGGAGAGCGCCCCCTGCTGGAAGAGGTAAAGGCCTCCATGACCGAGGAACCTGCCTTCTTCATCTCCGAAAGCATCCTCGAATTTGCAGCCCTGCTGAAAAAGCAGAAAGTCCTTGTCAGTTCGAGCACCGGTCCCATGCATATGGCGGCCGCCGTGGGCACGCCCACCGTTTCACTCTTCTGCCCCATCCGGGTCACCACGCCCATCCGTTGGGGTCCTATCGGAAATCCTCAGCGAATACTCCTGCCGGATGCCCCCCAGTGTGAAAAATGCATAGGCGAAGAGTGTGAATATTTTGATTGCATGGACAGGATTACCATCGACGACACGGTAAAAGCGATTATCGATCTCACGGGGGAAAATTGAGAATTCTATTTATTCGGCTCGGCTCTCTCGGAGATGTGGTTCTCACCACGCCCGCCATTGAAGCGGTCAAAAAGGCATATCCCGAAGGGAACATCGACTACCTTGTCAAAAAAGAATACGCCGTCCTCCTTTCGGGCAACCCCCACATAAGGGAAGTCATCCCCTTCGACAACAGCGGTAGTCACAAAGGGATAGGCGGCATTTTTAAAATGGCCAAATCGCTTAAAGAACGCCGGTATACACACATCATAGACCTGCACAGCAATCTCAGGAGCCGGGCTATCTCCGCACTGACCGGGAAGACAAAAACCCTCCGCTACAAAAAGCAGGCACTGAAAAGAAGGTTAATACTTCGGGGCTTCTCTTTCAGAACACAACACGTAGTCGATACCTATCTCAATGCGCTAAACAGCATCGGTATTCGAGGAGAAAAAACCGTTCCCCAAATATACCTAACTTCCGAAGAGATTGAATCTGCCAGACACTTTTTAGAAAAAAATGCCGTCGGCAAAAATGAGAAAATCATTGGTTTGAATCCCGGCGCGAAATGGCCGACCAAGCAGTGGCCCGAAAAAAAGTTTATTGAATTGGGTAAAAAACTGGCCGATTCGGATAAATACCGATTAATTATCTTTGGAGGCAAAGAGGAGAGTGCAACCGCTCAATCAATCGCCAAAGAGATCGGGACTGCCGCCCTTTCCGTTGCAGGGAGGATGAATCTAAAAGAGAGTGCCGCCCTCATGGCTGAATGCGATCTCTTTGTCTCCAACGATTCCGGCCCCATGCATATGGCGGTCGCAGTCGGCGTTCCGGTAATCGCCATCTTCGGACCTACCGTACAGGCCTTCGGGTTTTCACCACTCGGCAATAGCATGGTCATCGAAAATGACATTGCTTGCAGGCCATGTTCTCTGCATGGCAGCTTCCGCTGCTCCGAGGAGCATTTCAGGTGCATGGAGGATATCTCTGTTGATGAGCTACTGAAACAAACGGAAGATTTTCTCGTACAGAACGCAAGGGATAGAAAGCAATTATGATTACCCCTGAAAAAATTCTATTGATCCAGCTTCGCCAGCTCGGCGATGTTCTTCTCACGACCCCCGCAGCGAGGGTACTGAGGAGGAAATTTCCCTCCGCCCATATCGCTTTCCTGACAGAGGAAAACGCTTTTCACATCCTTTCCGGGAACCCGGATATTGACGAAATCATCACCATTAAAAGGAAGCAGTCTCTCTTCCAACAACTGAATGTAATCAAAGAAATCAGGGGCAAGAAATTCGACCTCATCTTCGACTTTCTTGTCAACCCAAGGACAACCTATATAAGCTTTTTAAGTGGTGCAAAAACAAGAGTCACCTTTCATAACCCGCCGAGGAGCCTCCTCTATACGGACAGCGCAAAGGCATCGGGGAACTATGCCGTCCAGCATAAGCTCTCCCTCCTTGAGCATATGGGCATCGAAGGAGGAGACGTGACCCCTGTCATCGCCATCCCCGAAGAGAACATGAAAAAAGAGGATCTCTTTTTGGAAAGCAAAGGGATAGGGCCTGATGACTTCAAGGTATGCATCGATGCCTCCCACAGGCGGCCCTTAAGAAAATGGACGGCGGAAGGCTTCGCCGAAGTGGCGGACAGGCTGAATGAAGAGTACAAAGCGAAGGTCATCTTTCTCTGGGGGCCGGGGGAAAAAGAGGAGGTTTCCCGGATCATGGCCCGGTGCAGGAACAGTCACCACCTTGCCCCTGAACTGACGCTGAAAGACCATGCGGCGTTGATCAGCCGGGCCGACCTTCTCCTGGGAAACTGCTCCTATCCGCGGCATGTAGCAGCAGCCGTCGGCACACCGAGTCTCGTCATTCTCGGCGCCACGGGAGAAGAATGGACCCACCCGGCGCCCATCCACCAGGTTGTTAAAAAAGGGCTTTCCTGTCAACCCTGTGGCGGCAAAAGCTGTGATAGTAATCTCGCATGCCTGAATGAGTTGACTCCAGATGAGATTATGGCAGCCTTCGAGAAGCTGCGCCCCCATATAGGGAAGTTACAAGATCAATAGTTCGGTCCCAAGAATGAGATGAAAATGTTATATTCCCTCAAAACTGAGCACAAATGAATATCCTCCAGATCATAAACGCCAAGTGGTGGAACGCCGAAGCGGCCTACGCCTATTCGCTTTCGAAAGGACTTGTAAGGGCCGGACACAAGGTCTGTATCCTCGGACTGACCGGCAAGCCAGTGCTAAAAAAAGCGGCTAAAGACGAAATCCTCACATTCGAAACGGAGGGGCTAAACAGCGCTAACCCCCTGAAGATCTGTCATGCGATAAAAACAATTGGTCGAATTATTGAAAGAGAGGAGATTGATCTCATCAACTGCCACAAGTCGGACGGATTCCCTCTCGTCGTACTTGCGGCGAAATTATCATCAAGGCGTCCCGCCCTCATCCGAACGCGGGGCGACCAGCGCCCTGTAAGAAGAGGGATGTTAAACCGTATCCTCTACAAACAACTTGCCGACGGCATCATCGCCTCCGGCGAAGCGGTAAAATCAGTCCTCGTCGAGCGGCTCAACCTCGCGCCGGAAAGAGTGGCCGTCATCCGCGCCGCCGTCGATACGGAAACCTTCCGCCCCATGGAGAAGTTCAGCGATATGAGGGAGGAACTTGAAATAGAAGAAGGTGCACCACTTGTAGCCATCCTCGGAAGGGTTTCGGAGGTGAAGGGCCACAAATACTTCATCGAAGCGACCCCCCTTATCCTGAAAGATTGTCCAGCCACCCGCTTTCTTTTTATCGTCAAGGAGGACGACCCCAACATTGCCCCTCTTAAAAAACAGATCAGCGAAGCAGGACTCGCCGACAAAATCTTCTTCATCGGCTACCGGGACGATCTTGTCGATGTGATGGCCTCCTGCGACATTGGCGCAGTCACCTCCATCGGATCGGAAACGAACTGCCGGGTGGCGCTGGAATGGATGGCTATGGCAAAACCGGTAATAGGCACCACCATCGGCGTCATCCCCGAGGTAATCCGGGACGGCAAGACAGGGCTCCTCATTCCCCCCCGCGATCATGAGGCGATCGCATCGGCGATGACAAAGCTGCTTGGCGACGAAAGGATGAGGGGAAATTTTGGTAAGGCGGGACGAAAACTGGTGGAAGATGAATACAGTGAGCCACTCTTTACGGAGAGGACGCTTGAAGTTTACGGGAAGGCTTTGAAAAAAAGAAAAGGGAACGAATGAGCAGGATAACTTAAGCAACTCTGCTCATGATAGCAGCACTATATGGCGTGGTGGTTCAACTTTATTCAAAGAGTGCACTGTAGGGGCATCCCTTGTGTGCACCCTTGACATTGATATTTGATTCATCAGGGCAGACACGTGGGTCTGCCCCTACGTATGAATCACTGGATTGCAATCCTTTGGGGCTGCTGCATCAGCTAACGCCTCCGCACAGAGACACTTTTTCAAAAATCACGCTGAGTCTTCCTTATTTTTCGTCCACTTTCCCCTGTATAGTCGCCATAGAGCCTGCCTTGGCCAAGGTAGCCTCTATCTCGGCCATGCGGAGTTTCATCATCTCCATTTCACTGAGTCTCTCTCCCATAGCTGCATTTTCAGCCTTAAGAGCGTCATTCTCCGCCTTCAAGCTCTTAATCGCTTCCACGACGACAGGCATGAGACGTGCATAATCGACGGCCTTATGTCCGTCCTTTCCGGTAGAAACAAGCTCGGGGTAGACCTTCTCCACCTCCTGGGCAATAAAACCGATCTGACGCTTGCTCTCCACACCCCCTACACCCTCTTTCCAGTTATAATTAACGCCTCTCAGTTTCACTATCTTTTGAACAGCGCCATCAAGGGGTTCTATCGCCTCTTTCAAACGGAGGTCTGAGGTTATAGGCGTACCACTGGAGAATATCAACCCATTCGCATTGATATCGCCGTCTACATCCAGTTTATAGGACGGCTCTTCAACACCGATACCGACATTCCCGGCAAAGTAGTTCTTTGTATTACTGTCAGCCTGGTAGACGGCCCATTTGTTGTTCACTGTGCCGCCTTCTGCCGGAGCGCTTATATAAAGACCATAGCTGTTGTCAACCTGGCCGGCGGCATGTGCAGGGTCGATCTTCAACCCGTAGGCATTCTGCACAACCGACGCAGCTGAAGCTGTCGGACCGACTCCGTATTCGATATTAATACCCACCTGTGTTTCCAGGATTTCATCGCCCAGCTTGTCGTCGGCTACTACGTTCGCATCTATGCCGCTTACGTGGTTGTCCGTAAGCGTCCATTTAGATGCGTCGGGATTAACCTCAACCTGAAGTCCGCGCTGGAATTCTGAGCCTCCTTCTTCACTAACCTGGGTTCCTTTTAGCGTTACCTGGTAGCTGTCGGAGGGCGCGCTGTTCAGTCCTACCCTGCCGGTAACGGAAAGATCGGAAGGCGATTCGTTGTTTCCGATCTGGAGATTGCCCGAATCAAATGTCACGTCTCCGCTCTCCTGAGTCTCCCATGCAGCGTTTCCTTCACCCTCTTTAATCCCCTTGTCAATCATCTCCTGCTGCTCCTTGATCGCCTCTAGCAGGAAGGGAACCATCATCGTATAGGAAACGCTTTTTTCACCCTTGCTGTCCGTCCTGACCATTTCAGGTATGACCGTCTCGATTTCCTGCGCTATAAGACCATACTGTTCCCCTTTTGGGAATTTTTTCTCCTTGTACTGATCTGCCTTTAATTCATAGCTGTAACCGGCTACTTTAAGCATCTTATCGAGGGCTTTATCCATCGGTTTAATATTCTTTTTAAATTTTTGGTCGGAAGTGACCCATGTACCGCTTGTGTTTCTGGCAGCACCGTTAACATCGAGTTCATAGTCCGGCCTTGACATCCCGATGCCGACCTTGCCGAATACCTGCGTCAGCGGCGTCCCGTCATAAATCGCCTGGGCAGTCGTTTGTCCTGTTCCCGTTAAATTTGTAAAGGTTGCGGAAACAGCGCCCATATACTCCAGGGTAATGTAGACCGTATCGGCCGACGAGCCTTTGACCCGGCGTAGCCTAAGTGATGTCGTGTATCCGCTCACATCCACCTGCAGGCTGAAGTCGTCAGAACGATTGTAAGAACCCACAATAGGCAGCGCCTCGTGCCAACCTGGCGAGGTGAGCAGTGTAGATATGAGGTACTGCTTTGTAACAAGACCACCTAATGCCACATTGACATTTATGGGGTGCCCGCCGTGATCCTTGTAAAAACTGCCGATCTCCACATAGTCATCCACATTTGCCGGCAGTGTCCGCGTCAAATTATATACGCGCCAACGAGACTGGCAGTCGCCATCCAGGCAGAGGGAATCCGCCTTCACATTACCTATTACGTCCAGCGCCTGGGACGGCGTCGTCGTTCCGATGCCGACCTTGCCGCTCACCGTCAGGTCATCGGCATAAGAAGCGGATACAGTTAGTAATATCATGGCAACTACCGGCAATATATATTTTTTCATTTCAAATACCTCCCGTGTTTATAAAAAGTTGTTAATTTTATTATTTTTTTCAATCGATGGAAATATTCCCCATATCGACGATTCCACCACCGCTGGCGAGATCCACGTCGCCTGAGATGACGGTCTTCTTCCCTATAAGCGTTGTGAAATTACAGTCGTAACCACCGTCTACAGTGACATCGATGGCCCTGTTGAATGCCACGTTGCCCGATATGACCCGGCCGTGGGCCTGGATCGTATCGCTGCTTGTTGCCGCGTCGTAAGCCGCCTGCAGGGTACTGTAATAAACAGTGGGCGCACTTGCAATCCTGACCGGCTCATTGGTGCAGCCGGTAAACTCGGCGGTAAAGTCGGCGTGGAGCGTGTGGCCGGCCGAAATAGAGCTGAAGGTATGGAAGGCCGGAACACCAACGGAAAGGCCGTCTTCTTTTACAACAATGGTTGAAAAGCCGCTGAACGGCGTTATGGTAAAGGTTTTATCATTCCCGTCATATACCGTGACATCTCCCGGGGGAGTAATCGTACCGTTGCCGGTGGCGGTGACGGTAATCGTATAGGCCGCCATAGTGACCGCTTCCTCGTTGGAGTAGTCCGACTGCCCGCCGCCATCATAAGCCGCCACACGGTAGGTATAATCCTGGCCCGGGGTCAGGCCGGTATCCGTATAGGAGAGGCTGTTTTCGGGCAGCGTAGTGATTGTATCGAAGCTGCCGCCGCCCGTTTTACGCTCTACGTAAAAGCCGCTTTCGCCGACGTGATCGTGGAACCAGGAGAGTGAGACCGATGTTTCAGAAAGGAGTTCCGCCGAAAGGGCGGTGGGCGAAAAGGAAGCCGATTTGAAGGTGGCCGTTACATATTTGAGGCCATCCACGATGAGCAGGCAGTCCCCCGTACCGCCGCAATCGCCGCCCCACCCGTAAAAGAAGGAGTTACCATCAGGCGTTGCCGTCAGAGTCACCGTGGTGGCGTTTTCATAGATGTAGCAATCTGCCCCGCACGCCTCGTCGCCGGTGGAGGAAAGGCCGATACTCCCGGCACCGTGACCGTCTGCCGCATAATTAAGGAC
>CBDVDA010000057.1:0-20034 GCA_965372635.1 uncultured bacterium
TCACATTGAATGAGTACTAGGAAGAAAAGAGAGAAACCTGTGCCTCTTTCCCGATCCTGAATAAGGTTCCCTTTTTGACAAGCCCTTCGATCCTAACAATGCCTCCCCTTTTCAGGCCGTCAAATGCAGCATTCGATTCCGACTTATTCCTGTCGAGCCTGCCCACTTCTATCCGCCCCTGCCCTCCACAGAGAAAACCCCGCTTCTCCCCCTTCATGACGCGGAGATCGCTCACCACCCTGAAAGTATCTCTGCTGTACTCCGGGATATCACTAAGCGATGCGCCGTCTTTCCTCAAAACGAGGTAGGCGTAGTTGAGCCTCGATTTATCCAGCCCCGTCAGGCTGTCCAGTTTTTTTACCAGCGGAGGAGCTTCCCACCCGTCCGCCTCGTGGCACCAGTCCTTCGGGTTTTCGAGTGCTCCGCAGAGGCCAGCCTTCAGGCAGGGAGAATAGAGATTTAACTCACCCCTGTCGATGATAACATCCCTGATTTGATGAAGAGGCCGCGCCGTCTCGCGCAGGGCCGGTTCGATAACGAGGAGACTCCCATCGGCTTCAAGGAATTTCTCAGCCACTGTTTCGAGAAAGACCGCCCCCTCTTCGGGGCTATCGTCCCCCTCCATCATCTCAACAAGCGCGTTTGACAAGAGGATATAGCGGTAGCGCCGCCCGTCTCCTTTTCCGGCAAAGGACGCAATGTCGGCCTTCATCTTATTGCACGTAACCGCCGGGCCATTCCCTCCGGGCCACGCTTTAGAAAACCCATAGATGAGGCGGGCCACCTCGGACAAATTCTCCTCCACCCTGTCCACGGCGGTAATCTCCAGATTTTCCAGATCGGCGCGGGGCGTAAACAGACTAAAATAGGCGAGCAGCCCCAAAGAAGCCGTCCCCGGTCCGCAACCGAGGTCGAGGATGCTCACCTTCCCATCATCCGCCAGCGCTATACGGGGATGGCGGGCCAGTTCGTTCAGTGGGCGGAAAACCTTCAGGAGATTGGAGGGAACAAAATAGGCGAGGTAAGCCGCCATGAGCCCTCTGTCCTTAAGATAGAGGGCGGGCCGTTCTTCCTGCTTCTTAATGAAGTAATCGGAAAGTTCCTTCACCTTTCCGGCGAGCGCTTTCAGCGCTTTTCCAGATAGAGGCTCTTCCGAATCGAGGCCAATCAATTCTTTAACGCGGGTCTCAATAAGAGACTCTACAATATTTGGAATTTTACCGGAATGGAAACGCAAGGAGGCGCTACCCCTTCATCCTGATCCTGTTTATGGCTGCCGCCACCTCGTGTAAACGGGGGAGGGCCAGGTTACCCACCTTGTAGGGAGAGATGATATCAAGATCCTTCTCTTCAATCTCCCGGAAAAGCATCTCCAACCCGTCAATAAGCGAGGTCGAATTATTAAAACAGTTTTTCGCATAATAGTGGATCATGAGTCCCACTGCACGCGTCTGGGCGATGTCGATCAACTGCTCAACGCCACCGAGGTCTATCCTCTGCTCACCGTAGAGAAGTTCATTTGGAACGGGCGCGTCGATTTTGACCTCCCGCTTTCCCCGGCTCGCATCCAGCCTGCTAATTTCAGGTTTGCGGCCGGTCTGTGTTGTAAAGGGTTTTATATGCGCCTCATCCGGCATAGGCGGGCCACTCCCCGCGAGTTCCCGTGCCTTCGCCGTTACGTCGCCAGGCTCGTAGGCGTCCATCATGATCACCGTATCACTCACTGAAAAATAGTCTCCCGATCCCCCCATAACGATCACCGTAGAAACCCCCTCCTTTTCGTAAAGTTCCCGCACCCGGTGAAGAAAGGGGGTAATCGGCTCCTTCTCTTTGGAAACGAGCATCTGCATCCGCCCGTCACGGATCATAAAGTTGGTAGCCGACGTGTCTTCGTCGATGAGGAGGAGTTTTGCGCCGCACTGGAGCGCCTCTATAATATTGGTCGCCTGCGAAGTGGAACCACTGGCGTTTTCCGTGGAGAAGGAGACCGTGTCCCGGCCAAAGGGGAGATTGTCGATAAAAGGGCTGATATCGACGTCGCTGATGGAACGGCCATCCTCGGAACGGATCTTGACGGCAGAGGGCTCGGCGACGACCCGTTCCCGCCCGTCGCCGGGGATATGGTTGTAGACACCCCTTTCGATGGCGTGAAGCAGGGTCGATTTTCCGTGGAACCCGCCGCCCACGATGAGCGTCACCCCTTCGGGAACACCCATGCCGGGCACATCGCCGGCATTAGGGAGAGAGATGGTTACAGATAGACTTTCGGGAGAACGGAAGGGCAGCGCCTCTTCGCCTAGAGACCGGTCGTCTATGCCACTTTTCCTCGGCAGCAAAGCGGCATCGGCAACAAAGGCGACGAGCCCTCTCCTCTTCAACTGGTTTCTTAAAAAATCCTGGTTCTCGACGGAATCAACATGGGTTATGACCTCCCCGGCATCGAGATTGCCGTGATAAAGCGATCCCTTTACCACCTCGGGGAGCTCGTCGAAGAAGATCGCCTCCGCTTCTTTTCCGAGGATGGTTCTTCCCGAAGCCGGGAGGCCGACGGTGATCCTCGCCTCCACCCCGGCCCCCGAAACAATCACGGCGTTCCGACGCAGGACCTGCTGGCCGCCCGCCTCGATACGGACCTGGCCGCTCTTGCCCGTCCCGCGAGAGCCTTTGACGTTTTTACGGATCGCTTTTAAGACAGAACGGCCGATGAAATCCTCGAGGGCCGTCTTCCTGATTTTATTTGAAAAGAGTGAAGTGAGAAACTGTGCCGTGCCGGAGGAGACGTTGATACTAATACGGGAGGAGGCCGCAAAAGGGTCCCCCTGGACATGGTCGATGGTGAGGGTATATCCGGGGAAGCTGTAGCTTCCCTTAAGTTCCTTGTAGGCCTTGTAGCCTCTGCCGTCGATCCTTTCGAGGACCGATCTCAGACGTTCCAGTTTTTACCTTTCTCCATGGAGGCTCCTCAGAAAAGAAGGGTGGTTGAGCGTTACTTTTTCTCCTCCAGTTTTTTCACGATCCCCTTGGCATCGAGATAACCGGCATGCACCCTGCCATCTGGAAAAACAAAGGTGGGCGTACCGGTGACACCGAGTTTCTTTGCTAAAGCGATATTTTTCCCCACCTCCAGAGTTTCACATTTCGGGGCAGGCACAGCCTTCCCTTCGAAGGCTGCATCGAGCAGTTCCAGCGACTTATCACAGAGGATCGCCTTCGATTTAACATAGGCATCCTTGTGCATCGGGAGAGGGTAGAGCTTAATATAGAATGCGATATCTTTGCGTTTTTTTATCAATCCCTTGATTTCCTTATGCAGCTTCCGGCAAAAGGGGCAATCGGGATCGTCGAAGACAATGATCTTGTGCTTCGCTTTTTTGCTCCCAAGCAGCATAGTGCCCGTGAGGGGAACATCCTCGGGATCTAGATGGGTGATTTCTTTGGGCGCCTTCCCGATCGATGCTACGGGGATAAACTGCTGCGTCTGGAAGGCGAATTTTTTCGCATAATCAAGGTAGATCGTCACCGGAAGCCACTCAACTTTTCCTTCCACCTTCCTTTGTACCTGACCTTCTACCTGCCAGATTCCTTTGGCTGGCGCTTCTGAAATTTTCACCTTTTCAATATTCAGTAGTTTCCCCGCCTCTTCCTCCGTAAGCGAATGGCAGGTAGAGCAGTCCCCCACGCAGCCTTTTTCACCCTGAAAGGCCTCCCCCCCGGAAGGTGAAGCGACGAGAAAAAACAATGATGTAATCAATAAAAGGGATCTCATGAAAAGTTTTATCCTTTCTTCAGGTCATTTTTTACCCAGTATATGCTAAAGGTTTGCCTCTCTTCAAGATTAAAGCTATACTAGTGTTGCGTCAAGCGTAAAACGTCGGTCTCAGCGAGCCAAGAAGTGGTCAGATGCAAGGCGTGCGACTGAAGGGCTATCTGTAGATAATCCAAGGGAGCGCAACGCGGCAGATGGCCGCTTCTTGGCTCGCCCGAAGGGAGCCACTCAAACAGCCCAATACGGCGTTGTACCCCAAGGGCACTTCCTTCGGGGCGCACCATTTGAAATATGAATAACTATTCCTGCATGGCCGCGCCTTGTCTTGAACTGTTTGAGAGGCTCTGAAACCGTCATTTTACGCTTGACACGACACTAGCACAACAAGGAAAAAAAACTCAACGCGAGGAATCAAAATGAAGAAAAGAAATTTCACCCTGTCAGCCGTCCTTTTTGCCCTTTTGCTCATCCCACTCTACTTGCAAGCTGAAGCGACGGGGCCAAGAAAAGAGGCGAAGCCTTTTTACCGCGTCAAGACGGAAAACGTCTGCATGACGAACAACAAGGATATGGGGAAAAAACAGATCCCCGTCAAGGTAGGAGAAAAGACCTACTACGGCTGCTGTCCCATGTGCGCCAAAAATCTCCAGGCGAATGAATCGGCAAGGCTTGCCGTCGATCCCGTCTCCGGTAAAAAGGTGGATAAGGCGCTCGCCGTCATGGGCGCTAAGAAAAACGGCGATATCTTCTACTTCGAGAGCGAAGAGACCTTCAAAGCCTACGAGAAAAAGCTTACTAAGAAGTGAACCCTGAAAAGCTTCTCCGACGCTCCTTATTGATAGCGGCGCTCATCTTCTTATTGTCGCCCCCGGCTTTTGGTGCAGACAAAAAGCCGGAACCAAAAAAAAAGGCCGCCTTTTTAAAAGAGGCCGGGCTCGTCAAAAAAAACCTCCCCTCTGCTGCCCCTTCACTGGAAGAAAAAATCGGCCAGATGATAATGGTCGGCTTCAACGGATTCGGGGTGAGCAAATCGCACCCCCTTGCAAGCGAGATCAAAGATCACCATGTGGGCGGTGTCATCCTTTACGACCGGAACCCACTCACCGGCAAGGCGATGAATATTCAGTCCTCTTCCCAGGTTAAAGCCCTTGTGAACGACCTGAACGCGCTTTCCTCTACACCTCTTTTCATCGCCATCGACTACGAGGGGGGAAAGATCAGTCGCCTGAAAAAGAAATACGGTTTTCCAAAAACGCTGTCCCACGCCGCACTCGGGAAAAAGAACGACCCCGCGTTCACCTACAAGAATGCCGCTGCCATGGCCGGGAGACTTAAAGACCTCGGCATCAACATGAATATGGCTCCCGTCGTCGATCTCGCCGTCAACCCTAAAAACCCCGTCATAGCAAATCTGGGGCGGAGTTTTTCAGCAGACCCTGCCGGGGTAACACGCCACGCGCTCCCCTTTATCGAGGCAGAACAAAAGGAGGGCATCCTTTCCGTCATCAAACATTTCCCCGGCCACGGGAGTTCCAAAACCGATTCACACAAAGGGATGACAGACGTAACGGAAAGCTGGAACTCCGCCGAGTTGATACCCTTCAGGAACATCATCGCGGAAGGAAAGGCCGATGC
The DNA here is from genome assembly GCA_965372635.1 of uncultured bacterium. Classification (GTDB taxonomy): domain Bacteria; phylum Desulfobacterota; class JADFVX01; order JADFVX01; family JADFVX01; genus CBDVDA01. The sequence goes on from CBDVDA010000057.1 coordinate 5,402, forward strand.
CGTCATGACGGCCCACATCTTCAATAAAAAAATCGACCCCGACTATCCGGCGACTCTATCAAAACCAACCATCACCGGGATTTTAAGATACGGCATGGGGTTTGACGGCGTGGTCATTTCAGACGACATGCAGATGAGAGCGATTGCAGACCACTTCGGCCTCGAAAAGGCCGTCATCAAGGCCATTGATGCGGGCGTGGATATCCTCCTCTTCAGCCGAAACGCCACAACGTCCGGCAAAAGCATTCCGGGGGCTGTTCAGACCATCGTAAAAAAAGCGGTTAAGGAAGGCCGCCTGTCAGAAGCACGGATAAACGAATCCTACCGCCGCATCATGGCACTTAAGGCGCGGCTATCAGTCAAGAAAACACCGCAAAAGAAACCGGTTGCCGGTGAACCCATCACTTCCAACGGAGGTCAGGAGAAGGAGGAAAAGACAAGTGAAGAGAAACCTTAAAAACATTCTTCTCTTTCTTCTTGTGATACTCTTCACCGCCTGTGCCTCTTCGGGGCATAAGATGCTGACGGATTTTCTGGAGAAAGGGATAGACACCCTCACCTACGATGAAGCCGTCGAACGCTGGCACGAACCGGAGAAAATAACGCAAGGGAAAGAGACATTCACAGCCGTATGGGTGGATGAAGATTATTACCTCATCGACACGCCGGGGAGTGCATTTCGCGCCCCCACCCTGACGGGTAGGCTAACCATTCTTACCTTCGACAATAAGACGAAGAAGTTAGAGAAGTATGAGATTGAATACTATTGAGGGGAGAAAGAGGTTTAATGAAGCATTTTGTTATGATTCTAGACCATCGGGATAGTATCTGATAGTCTAGAACCATAATATTGTAAACAATTTCTCACAGTTGATTTTCTCTTTCCAAAATTTCCAGTTCATTAATGAAATTAGCTTTGCTTTCTACAGAAACAAAGTCACCCTCGTTGAGATTATCAAACAATACTTGTACCTTCATTTTTGTCTTTTTTTCACCAGATTTCTTGAATGCGACGGGTTGATAATCACTAGCCCAAAACGTATATACTTTTGAATCATCGGCACTTATCGCTATAGTATTTTTACTTTTATCAATACGTTGGATTTTACCTTTAACCATCACAGTTGGTGTAATCGGACCATTACCGTTATTGCAAGTGTCTGTGGTATCTAATAACTTCCCATCCCCGATTTTGATAGGAAAACCTTTACAGGGTTTAAATGTGCCATCTTTTAAGTTTGGAGTTCCAAGAAACTCATACAATCCTATTTTTAAATATTTTTCTGCTATAGCATGGTGTGGTAAAAATATAAGGAATGTACAAAAAGCGAGGCAGATAACCGTGAAAAGACTTTTTGAATTCATGATGAACCCTCCTTGATTAATATGACTTGTCTTGTTCATTTACGCCAGATCTTTGCCATAGATATTTCTTCTTTGTTAACAATTTATATAGAAGCTTATGAGAGCAATTTTAATTTTTGTTTGTAAGGGGGTTGAAAAAAAACAATATACATATCTTTAGTTTGAGTTAATAACTTCAAAGCTCTATTTTTATTTGCATATTGAAAGCCTTCTGGAAAGTCGTGAGCAACATCTGTTTTGAAGAAAAGAGTAATAATTTTTTTACTACTAGTACCTTTTCTTATCATCAAAGCCTCTGTTTGTGCATAATGCTTTGACAAAAAGAAAAGAGCAGGGAAAAGTATTATTAGAATCAAAACAGGTGCCCATTTAACTGCATAATGAATATTAAAGAAATAAATTGCCAAAACAGCGGGCACTAAAACTATCAGCGTATGCCAATTCATCAAGACCGAGGAAGAATATATGAAAAAGTCGTAAACTGGAATTTCAACAACATTTAAAGATATTCCGAAGTAACAATAAAGATAATAAACATATATCCACCCCGTGAAATATAGATATATTGCAACGACAAAAACTGTATCTCTAAGTACTTTAATCGTATTACTCTTTTCATCTTGATTGTTGTCAGTCATAATTAACACCTGTTTTCTAAGAAGAAATATTTTTATCGATTTGTAAATATTTAATTTCCTTCCTACCTTTAGCAGGCAGTTAGCATTCTTTTCAATTAAAATAAACAGTCCAGAAAATATCTCTACCTCAATTCGTTAGTGAGAGTTGTGTTGATAATTTAGATTTTTCTCCCTCCTTATCCCTTTATCCTCGGCTCAACCGCATACCAGTCCTTCTGGTCGTCCCAGAGCGGCACACTCCGGTGGAGCCAGTTGTAATAAGCCGCCGTCGCTTGGTCTTCCTTCGTCCATGGCGGGTTCTTCCCCGCCCTCGTCTTTATCCCTCTCGGCGTATCGCCTTTTTCAGTTCCTGCTGTTTTCCTCGCCATGTCTAAACCTCCTTAGGATTTCATTGATTTTAGTCCAAAAACCGCAAAAGCCCGCATCGGTTTAAATACCGAAAACGGGCTTCCCATATTCAAATAGCATTTCCATTGCCCCCCCCTGATCAACGGATTTAATTTATAAGATAACTTTGCCTACACCTAAAGTATAGCCTGAACTTTTGCGATGTCAAATCAATGCGGAAAAAATTTGCCGTCAGCCGAAAGAGACGGCAAGTTTTTCAGGGGGCAAAGCAGGGGCGATTATTGTGAGGGATGGAAAATCAGGAAACTAAGGCATCAGTAACTGCCTGTCACTTTTAAAGAAATGCGTCAGACAATATTATCGGGCTTGCAGTGTTCATAACTCACGCAAGCAATCGTCGGTTTGCTTTTCGGGTCGGTGTAGACGCCGCCGCCGCGCTTTGCCGACGTGCAACGCTCGAACCGGCAGTCATTCACCAGCGGACTTGACGAGATGCAGGCCAATCCGCCGCCGCCGAGCTTGCTGAGGCAACTCCGAAAGACCGTATCCACCATCGTGTTTTTCGAAGAGGTAAAGGATGCGCCACCGCCGTTCTTGCCAGATGAACACTTGCTGAGAGCACACTTGTTGATTGTCACATCAGACCCGAAGGTCGCTATCCCGCCGCCATTTCCGGTTTTTGCCATGCAGCTTTCAAAGGTGCAATTGTCGAGCAGCGCGCCGGACCTGTAAAGAAAGATGCCCCCTCCCTCATTGGTAGAAGTCTTGGAAATCTCGGTTTGCTTTATTTGCAGAGTCTTTGATGTTCCACCCGAAATAAAAAGCCCGCCGCCATAAGTAAGGTTTTTTTGCGGCGAGGCGATGGCGATATCGGATGAAGTTTTGAGGTTTTCCAGCGTCCGTCCTTTGCCGAAATGGAATTTGCAGTTGTCTATCTCACTCGCTTTATCTCCCTGCGAAGAGATGGTCAGGTTGCGCCACCCTTTCGTCTGGTCGATAGCGGTAAAGGTAGATTTTTTTGCCCGGATGACTCCCATGACGATTATCCCCGCATTTTCGGCGAAATAAAACTCCACGTTGTCGAGCATCAACACGGCGCCCCTGACGACAATCAGGTCGCCGAGAATCCGGATTTTTTCATTGGAGAGTCTTATGATATCGCCTTTTTTGATAATGCGCCCCTGGACTTCCTTTACCGCCCCACTCGCCTCCTCCTTTTCCCCTGCTTTTTTGGGCTGGTGGAGCCTCGATCTCGAAAGAGATGCAGACCTTTGCGTCCGTGCAACTGTTCTGCCCAGTCGTTCAATCCCCTCTGCTTTAGCTTGCGGCTCACCGGCAGCAGGGGCATCGGGGTTTGTTGGGTTCGCCTTTTCTTTTTCTATCTCCTCCGGCTTATAGAAGACCTTGAAGACCTTTGATGGGGTTGACTTCCCCTTAAAGGTAATATTCCTTATGTGCCTAATAAAAAAATCATCCTTGAATTCTCCAAGCCCCTCAAATGTCTCTTCTGCAATGTAAATCTCGGCCGGTTCACAGGAAGACTCGTAGCGGGAAGCGACATTGACCACATCCCCGAATATGTCGTTGTCCTCCACGATCCCTTTTCCCGAACTGACGCCTACGCGAATCCTGATGGCCGACTGCCCTTCGATAGTATCGTTGTAGGCATTGATACTCATCTGTATTTTGAGCCCGGCACGAACGGCGTCTACCTCTTTTTCAAAGTAGGACATGGTGCCGTCACCCATGGTCTTAACGAGGATGCCGTTATTTTCCTTGAATATGGGAATGAGAATGTCCATGTGCTTCTTGATGATCATCCTCGCCGCAAGGTCGCCCTGTAGGTCGGCAATGGCGGTAGAACCCTTCAGGTCGGTAAACATGACCGTAATGTGACGGGTGTATTGGTCCTTTATCTGATTCTCCAGCGCTTCTTTCTGCGCCAGGAGATCGTCCATACTCTTGTTTTCACCACCAGGACTATTGCCTTCGTTCATCTATATCCTCTCCTGAAAAGATGGCTCTTTTGTCTTCAATTCCGATATCATAACATTTCTTTTCCATAGTACAAATTAAAAAAAACTGCAAGTAAATATTGCTATCTCGACGTCGATATTATAGCATATCGAAGTTATTTTAGAGGCTGGTAATTATCAGTTTAATGGGGATATAAAGTGGACGAAGGAACAGGACAGGATCAAGGGCCGAAGCTGGAGGCTACTCCGGGGGCGGCACCGGGGCAGGAACCGGAAACAAAGATGAGAATCGGTGATATCCTTCTAAAAGAGAAGATTATTACCGAAGAAGAGTTGCAAATCATCCTGGATGCGCAGAAGGGGGATGCGGCGGGCCTCCCCTTTGGCGAGGTCTGCATCCGGATGAAATTCGTCGCCAGGACCGCCCTGAGGAAACTCCTCAGAAAATACCAGAGCAACGTCAGGATCGGCGACCTTCTCATCAACATGGGACTGATCAACGAGGAGCAGCTCGAAGAAGCGCTCATGCACCAGTCCGTCATGGAGACCAAGCTCGGTGACACACTCATCGACCTCGAATATATTACCGAGGCCGAACTGACGGAAGCGGTGAGCATCCAGCTCGGCTACCCGAAAATCATCCCCAATGCAGCCATCATAGACAAAACCCTCATGAAGGGCCTCAGCCCCGCCTATATGAGGGCGAACCTCTTTGTTCCCGCTTTTAAAGAGGATGACATCCTTACCGTCATCATGGCCAACCCCCTTGACAACAGTATTGTTGAGTTGATCAACAATATCTTCAAATGCGAGATCGAGCTTGCCGTAGCGACCTCTGCCGACATTACCACGTATATCGACCGCTTTACCAAGGGGGTTTCATTTGGCGAGGAGGAGGGGGAAAAAAGCCTCATCATCGGCGACGTGGATGTCTCCGGCGGTACCGGCGAGGGGGACAGCATCGTCGATGTGGTGAACTTCATCATTACAAACGCCATCCTCGAAGAGGCGAGCGACATCCATATCGAGATGATGGACGACAAGGTAAAGGTGCGCTACCGGATCGACGGGATGCTGCAACACAAGACAGACCTGCCGAAATCGCTCGCACCGGGTCTCGCCTCCCGTATCAAGATCCTCTGCAAACTCGACATTGCGGAAAAGAGGAGACACCAGGATGGAAGGATCGAGGCGAAGGTTCTCAACAAGGAGGTGGACTTAAGGATTTCCACCTACGCCTCCCTCTGGGGGGAGAGCATCGTCATCCGCGTCCTCCACCGAAGCAGCGGACTGCTCGACCTTACCGTTCTCGGTTTTACCCCCAACAACCTGGCCGTCTTCAGGAACATACTCGACAGGACATCAGGAATCGTCCTCGTCACCGGCCCCACAGGTTCCGGGAAAACAACCACCCTCTACGCAGCCGTCGATTACCTGGCAGCAAAGAACCTGAAGATCATTACCGCAGAAGACCCTATCGAATATACCATCGATGGCATCGTGCAGGGGCAGATAAACAAGAAGATCGGCCAGACCTACATGGATTTCATCAAGTCCATGCTGAGACAAGACCCGGACGTGATCATGATCGGTGAGATAAGGGAAAAGAGTTCGGCCGAGGCGGTAGTCGAGGCGGCGCTCACGGGCCACAAGGTGCTCACCACCTTTCATACGGACGACACCACCGGCGCTCTCCTGAGACTGCTTGAGATGGGGATCGAGACCTTCCTCATTTCATCCACTATCGTATCGGTTATCGCGCAAAGGCTGGCGCGGTCGCTCTGCCTGAAATGCAGGGTAGAGTTTGAACCAACAACCGAAGAACTGGCCATCTTTAAACTCCTCACATTCGCCGAAAACGACCTGACAGACGCCACCTTTTATGCGCCCAAAGGATGCCATTACTGCCGCTACACCGGCTACAAGGGGCGCATCGCCGTCCATGAACTCCTGAAGCTGAACGACGCCATCCGCGACGACATCCTGAACAGGGTCACGTCTCACAAGATTCGTGAAACCGCCAGGAAGCATGGGCGACTCGTCTCCATGCGGGAGGACGCCTTCTATAAAGCAACGAAGGGGATAACCTCACTGGAAGAGGTCTTGCGGGTAACGGTGCCGAGTGAGGTGGATGACCGCCTGCCGAGACCTTTCAGTGATCTTAAAATTCTTTGCGAAACGGAAGTGCTGGACGACGAGCCTGTGTGAGGGGCAAGGGCTGCCGGTCCTGCTGAGTATTTTCTGAGTACTTAGGTAAATCCTGCCTGTTTTAATTCCGCTTTTGTCATTCCCACATAACCTGTAGGGGTTTGGCATGCCAAACCCTCAACAAACATTTCAACACACCGAACATGGGCACGGCAGGCCGTGCCCCTACGAATTGACACAAATGCACCCGTTCGCAGGGCAGTTCGCGAACTGCCCCTACCGGACTGTCGCGTTAATTTGCAGTGCCTGAAAAATAGCCTTTAATCCAATCATATACTTTATTTGCCGTCAGTTCATTGAACTCAATATTCTCAAATTTTTCATCGGGGTCTTTCTCTTTAAAGGAAAATTGATAGCTAATGATATCAGGCTGTTTATCTTGCACTAACAGGATAATGCGTTTACCGCTTTTCGAGCAATCGATAGTCACCAGGTCAGCCGGCCCACCCTTTTCACGCATTGTTTGATTAACGCCCACAATGGGATTAATATCTTTGAAGTCCTGCTGAATACGTGTATGACTCTCTGTTACGATATCGCATAATGTTTCCAGCTGTTTATTAATCGAAATCGTGTTTTTCATGAAATTTAAATTAGTTCTGTAGGTTGGGTTGCAAAACCCAACAGATATTGTTGTTTCATTTTGTGTTGGGTTTCATTCTTCAACCCAACCTACCCTGCTTCTCTAGCTTCTCACCATCGGCTGGTTCATCGCCTTCATGTTCTTTGATGAACTCTTCGATCTTATCCTGATTTTTTGCTTCTTTAAGTGTTAGTTTTTTCTTTGCCATCTAACATCACCCACATATTTTCATCATCTTTTTCAGGATCGAACGTTATGTATTTTATTAGTGTTCCACTATTTTCGCTAGTTACGTTGATTTTCAATTTATATTTATTAATCGGGATATCACCAGAGATTCCATCTACAATATGAGTTATCCTCAAAAAATTCTGTTGTTGTTTTTCTGGAAGTACAAAATAATTTAAAACATCTATAAATATTTCATCTAAAGGCTGAATATCTTTTTGCTCTATCATCGGAGGAGTATTGTTGTGCATGAAATGAAGAGGCAGTGGTAAACCATAAAGCCCTTTGATTGATGGGCTAATTTCTTTTAATTTTACCTCTACCTTTTTAATCGTATCCGCCTCATTTTTACTCTTAACACCTATTCTGAGCGTATACAAATAAGTATCCTTATTTGTATACGGCTGTTTTTGTACATATGAATTATCTTTTGGATTTAAATGGATTTCCCATTTGGAGATTTTTAAAAACTTATAAAAAGGAAAATACTTTTCAAATAAAAGCATTCCTATCAATCCTCCCAAACCAGTTAATGTATAACCAACAACGTTTATAGGTACAAACCCTAACATTGTAGCCACCCATTTTTGAGGCTCAACACCGTACGAATTAAGCCATAAAAGTATTCCTCTACCGATACAAAAAAAGAAAATAACCTCAAATATTTTCCGAAAAAACATTCCCATTCGCTAACTATACCACCACCCTTTGCTTTTTTCCAATTAAGAAGGTAGACTTGATTTGGGCTGCCCGTCATTTTTGTGATCTTCCTTTCGCTAGTTGTACCCCCCAAGGCAACTGGCCTCGAAAGGAGTGATGCAACATGGCAAAAAAGGTAATATGCCGTCCTCAGAGGACTGGCAAGAAACCGGGGCCTAAGACCGTTTCTGTCGCAGGACACAAGCGTACTAAGCCCAAGCCTATTAACCGCAAATGCGGTAAATAGGTAATTGTCAGATGGGCAGCCCAAAATTGAATTATTATGAAAGGGGAGATTATTCAACGATCATCCCCGTACGTGTCTGAAGAGGATAATCGCGTAAACTAAAGCATCGTGAGAATTAATCGCTTCAAGTTTTGCATCAAGATATGAGGAGAAATCAAAAAAGGTATCTAATTCAGTAAAAAAATTGGAAGGTTATGACTATCGAATACATGAACAGGATTTTCTCTGTCTATATTTATCATAAATGGAAATGGAGTCATGCCGTCCCCATATGAAATTGCAAGGCTGCCGTATACGTTATCATCAGAGTATTCTTTACAAGCCTCTTCTGCACCATGCGCGACAATAATTTTGTGGGCTATCATTGATTCTCGATCAATTGTTATAGGGAAAGGAATGGTTAAATCATTGTCCAAAAAAATGCTTCGCCCACTTTTAATATATCGTTCAGCACCTAAGCAGTACGTGTCTGAGCATCAATTACTTTTCTTTTCCAACGGTTCCAATTAACCAAAGGATCATTGTCCTCATTACAAAGGGTCTGATTCTCTCGGTCAAAAAATATAAATACATGATTTTCAAAAACAGCGAGAAGATCACAGAGTTCATCTTTATCATCTTTAACTGGATTAGGATAACTCCACAACTTGAGAAAGGACCGCTCACAAAGCTCTGCCAAAAGCTTTTCTGTGGGCGTTACTCCTTCTGATTTCTCAACAATCATAAAAAAACTCTCTTGATTTAATGAAAAAGCCCGCAACCGTATTCTCGGTTCGGGCTTTTTAGATTCCTCATCGATGTCAATCCACCCCGGCTAGTCTTTTTAATACTCCAAAACCTTCCGCCATGCAAACACTTTAAACCCGCCGGGGTTGACAAAACCGGCCCCGATGATTACCTTTTCTATGCTGAAGAAACGGGCTTTCAGCCCTTTTTATATTCCAAAACAAATCCAGGAGAAAAAAATGGCAAAGAAAAAAAACAGTTACGAATTCAAGACCGACGTCAAGCAATTGCTCGACCTCGTTACCCACTCCCTCTATTCCCACAAGGACATCTTCCTTCGGGAACTGATTTCCAATTCCTCCGACGCTATCGACAAAATACGCTTCGAATCGCTCACCAATTCGGAACTGCTCGGTGACAACGCTGAATGGAAGATCAAGCTTATCCCCGACGAAAAGAAGAAGACCCTCACTATCTCCGACAATGGCTGCGGCATGACAAAGGACGACCTCATCGAGCATGTGGGCACCATCGCCAAATCGGGTACGCAGGAATTCCTCGCCAAGCTGAAAGAGAGCAAGGAAAACCCCGATCTTATCGGCCAGTTCGGCGTCGGCTTTTACTCCTCCTTTATGGTGGCCGACAAGGTGACCATCCAGACGCGGACGGCGGACGGCAAGGGGTGCGAGTGGACATCTGCCGGTGAGGCGGAGTTCGAGCTTAATGACTATCCTAAACTGACGCGCGGCACCGACATCATCCTCCACCTCAAAAAGGATTCCGAGGAGTTTTTAGAGGAGCATTCTCTCCGCGAGTTGGTAAAAAAATACTCCGACTTCGTCGAGTTCCCCGTCTGCATGGATGTATCGAGGGACGTCTACCCCAACGACAAGGACGGCAAGCCGGACTACAGCAAGAAGCCGGACAAGAAGGTGGAGGAAGAGGCGCTCAACTCCTCGGAAGCGATCTGGCTGAAATCGAAGTCTGACATCAAAGAGGAGGACTACAACAACTTCTACAAGCAGATCTCCCACGACTATACCGATCCGGTAGAGACGATCCACTACAGCGCCGAAGGGGTGATGGAATACAAGGCGCTTATGTACATCCCTGCCATGGCGCCGACCGACCTCTATTCCCGCGACGCCGCAAAGGGCTTAAACCTCTACATCAACCGCGTCTTCATCATGAACAACTGCGAAAAGCTCCTCCCTATCTACCTCCGCTTCATACGCGGCGTCGTTGATTCGAGCGACCTGCCGCTGAACGTATCGCGCGAAACCCTCCAGGATAACCCGCAGATGGAGAAGATCAAAAAGGGGCTTGCCGGTAAAATTCTCTCTACCTTAAAGGAGATGATGGCCAAGGACCGGAAGAAGTACACTACCTTTTACGAAAACTTCGGCCCCGTCCTGAAAGAGGGTCTCCACTACGATTTTGACAACAAGGAAAAGATCGCCGAACTGCTCCTCTTCGAAACGACGAAAACCTCTGAAGGAGAGAAGAAATCCCTCAAAGAATACGTGGAAGGGATGGGGAAAGAGCAGAAGGAGATTTATTACATTACCGGCGAAAACCGGGCGCAAGCCCTCGGCTCACCCCAGCTTGAGGTCTTCCGTTCGAAAGAGATGGAGGTCCTTCTCATGATCGATCCCGTAGATGAGTGGGTCCTGCCGCAGCTCGAAGAGTTCGACAAGAAGAAGCTGAAGGCGGTCCACCGGGGCGACGTCGATCTCAAGGCCGACAAGGGGAAAGAGAAAGAAGCGAAGGAGAAGAGCAAGACCTTCGAGGACCTCTTGAAATCGGTACAGGAAAAGCTGGATGACGACGTGAAAGAGGTGAAGTTCTCCACGAAATTGACGGAGAGCGCCTGCTGCCTCACCGTCGATGAGATGGGAATGACGGCCCAGATGGAGCAGATGATGAAGGCGATGGGTCAGGAAGTGCCGAAGCAGAAGAAGATATTAGAGTTGAACCCGGCCCACCCTCTCGTTGAAACGCTGGACGAACTCTTCAAAAAGGACAAAGAGTCGGACCTCTTCAAAGATTATGTGGGCCTCCTCTACGAACAGGCGCTTCTCACCGAAGGATCGCAGTTGAAAGACCCACTCGGCTTCGCCAAAAAGGTGGCCGACCTGATGGTGAAGGCGGGGAAAGCGTAAATTTACAATTAAATAATTAGTAGAGAATATAACACTGTTGCACCCGTCATTTTTAAATCCCCCTCAATCCCCCTTTTTCAAAGGGGGAGGTTTATTTTCCCCTCTTTGATAACGAGGGGGCAAGGGAGATTTCATCAGAAAATCATACTATGAAAAAATCAAAGTGGCCCCACTTTTTCCATAAGAGCTTAATCACGAACGGTCTCGCGGCGGCGCTTACGGCCGCCGGTTTCGTGACCAAAGAGCCGGTAGTTCTGAGCGTGGGCCTCTTCTCCTTATCGGGAGCCATCACTAACTGGCTCGCCATCCATATGCTCTTCGAAAAGGTGCCCGGCCTCTACGGTTCGGGCGTCATCCCGGCCCGCTTCGAGGACTTCAAAGCAGGGATACACACCCTCATTATGGAGCAGTTCTTCACGCGGGAAAATTTCGAACGCTTCTACGAGAGCACCGCCACACCGGGAGAAGGCCCCCACTTCGACTTCGAGCCTATTATTAACGAGGCGGACCTCACCCCCTCCTTCGACGCCCTCCTCTCTGCGGTGATGGAATCCTCTTTCGGGGGGATGCTCGGCATGTTCGGCGGGCAGGAGGCGCTCATACCGCTGAAAGAGCCCTTCATCAAAAAAATGAAGGTGTCTCTCATCGACATTTCAAAAACTACAGATTTCCAGGAGGCGGTCCACAGGCAGCTTTCCAACTCTTCGGCCAGCGACGACATCCACGGGAAGGTGGACGGCGTGGTGCAAAAACGGCTCGACGAACTGACGCCGGAACTCGTAAAAGAGATTATCCAGCAGATGATCCGCGACCATCTCGGCTGGCTCGTCGTTTGGGGCGGCTTCTTCGGCGGCCTCATCGGCCTCGCCGCTGCATTTATAGAAAAATAACTTCTCCGTGCAACAGATATGATCTTGATTAGCTTTTTAATTTAACCACAGAGCCACAGAGGTCAACTTTCTTGTATACGCATAAAACCTGAACCATCTTTTGATTAAATTGCTCATCTTTCCTCTCCAGGTAATAGGCAATCTTGTGGGGCTTTATTTCCGCCTTGGAAAATATTTTTGAGACGGTTCCCATTGCCAAGCAAGGATGACCAAATGCCTGACAGTTATCTCGAACGTGTTTTGCCAGGAGTGCAGTCGTCCGGAGTTTATAGGGATACCCAAGGTCTTTCGGCTTTTGACAAGCAAGAGAAGTTGACCATGCGCGAGCTTCCGGGGTAATTTGGGGAGGTTTTCCTGAACGCTGGATGTCTTGTAAAGCATTCAAGGCGCCAAACTCCAATGTTTTATTAATGCAACGCCTACTTTAGGCCGATTATTAACCCGGCGCTTAAATAGAGAGGCTTTACAGTGTATCATAACCCCTCCCAACCTCCTCTATGAGCCGTTGGCTCCAAGCCATAGGCCCTTAGCTTAAGAGGAGGGGCCTAGATTCCCCCTCTTAGAGTAAGAGGGGATTAGGGGGCGTTAGAATAATAAGTCTCCCCATTTGGGGGCCTATTTAGAGTCTGTTTATAAACTGTAACCCCATGAAAAAAAGGAATAAATGTTGTATAATACAAAAAAACAACAAGGGGGTAAAATGAAGCTATTAAACGACTTATCACTGCAATTTGAGAAGCCTTTATGGGCGTTGAATCCAGAATTGGCTGTAATAGACTCAATACTGGAGGGAGAGCCTGAGATATACAATTTGGTGAAGGATGATGTAACAGCAGGGGAAAAAAGCAGCAAACTTGGTAGGAAAGACATACCTACAATAGAGCAAATATTACGCGCCGCCATATATAAGGAGATAAAGACGCTGACATATCGCGAACTTGAATATGAACAACATGACTCAAGGATATGCGGAGTTTTTATCAAGCTTGAAAGGCGTACCCCATTTTCCTTTGAAGTATTACACAAATACATATCGAGAATAAGTGAGGAATCCCTGCAAAAGGTAATGGTAAAGATAAACGGAATAGCGATAGACGAGGGGATAGAAGATGGCGTCAAGGTACGAACGGATTCCACCGTAGTGGAGACAAACATCCATTATCCGACCAATAACGCATTGATATGGGACTGCATAAAAGATATCCATCGTTTACTGAAGCAGTTGAAGAATTCTGGAGTTGATATAAAGGTCCGCAGCTACAAAAGGCAGGCTAAAAAGAACAATTTCAAGATCAACAATACCAAAAACAAAGAAAAGAAGCAGGAAGAGTTCAAGAAACAACTGAAGATATTTAAGGGCAGCCTTAACCAGGCCGAGAAGATATTGGCTGAAATTTCTCTAAAGGGTGTTATTGATTTAAATGTAGAAGCAATTTTGGAAGGGCTAAGGAATTTATTGCCCAAGGCCCACAAAGTATATGACATATCCTATCGTCGTGAATTACTCGGCGAGCAAGTTCCCAATGGGGAGAAGATATTTTCAATATATGAAGACCACACGGATATAATCGTAAAAGGGCAAAGAAAGGTCGAGTTTGGCCACAAAGTAAACTTTGCTTCAGGGAAAAGTAATTTGATACTCGATTGCGAAATAGCTAAAGGCAACCCGAAAGACTCTACCCTGTATGAAGGGGTGATATCCCGGCTGGAAAAAAACTATGGGATTATACCACGAGATCTGGTGACAGACGGCGGGTATGCCTCGCTAAAGAATCAGGAGACAGCCCAACAAAAGGGTGTAGTCAATATAGTATTCAATAAGATAGTGGGGTCACTGAAAAATATCGTTACGAGTAAGAACATGGAGACTCGCCTGAAGAAATGGCGCAGCGGTATAGAGGCAATCATATCAAATATAAAGAGGGGTTTTGATCTATTTCGATGCGAATGGCGCACAAAGGCCCGTTTTGACGCGAAAGTATTGTGGAGCGTAATAGCCTACAATATAAGAGTCATAACCAACGCTCTCATGGTAAAGATCGCAATTCAATCTGGATAGCAAATAATAAAGCAAGCGATCAAGCGATCAAGGAAACATGGCACAAGTGCGTCAAAGGCCGAACATTATCGGCACTAACCTTCATTATAGAGATATTATTGGGCGAGAAAGCCACGGTTTAACAGTTTTTGTTTGGGCTTATGTGGGAACTGTAAAATAGTGTGCTGAAAATACGGAGTTTATAAACAGACACTATTTAATAGTATGTAATTCTTTGGCAATCCAGGAAACGGTCTTGTCTGAAAAATAAAAGAGCAGAATCTTTGGCCGCTCTATCAAAGTAAGACTCTCAGTACGAGAACGGGAAAGAGATTCAAGTCATGATCGAACTGCTGAATCTAATATGAGTTTGGGACGAGTGCTGATAAAGAGCATAGAAACCTCCTGAGTTGAATTTCAGAAAGTATATTCTATCGAGTTAATATTCAATGTTAAATTGGAACCGATCTACTAGTACTCATTCAATGTAATAAATTAGGATTCAGCCAGTCAGGAATCGGTTAG